>NZ_CP176530.1:2775476-3083862 GCF_046267985.1 Pseudobdellovibrio sp. HCB154
TAATTTGGCGGATTTGGTGAATAGCCCTTGGCAAAAATAGACCACGCTAAATTCTGAAATTCCATTTGTGAAAGTTTTGAAACTTCACCAGAAATCACAAGTGCATTGAAATATCTGATGTATTCAGAGCTTTCAACCTCGTGCTTTTGCTCTAGAGCATAACGATAAAACACTTCATGTAAGATCGCGTGCGCTTGATCGGCGTTACTCATTAAATCCCATAGATCTTTTGAAACAACGTATCTTTTATCATGAGCTGCGATGGGCTCACGCTGAACCACTAGCTGACGTAATTCTGAATGGTATGGAATAAAAGAAATTCCCGTATCCGGAATCGGTAGTAACTGGATTCCCGGTACAAAATTAGCTTCGCCAAAAAAGCTCTTAACGTAAGAGCTTAATGTTTTCGCCATCTCTTTATCATACCCGCCAACTGGCTGTAATAGCTTAAGCGCGTAATCCGCAGCAGACGTAGGATCTACGACACTACCATACATTGAAAGAGGCTTAATTTTATAGCGAATATCAGCTTCGTAAGTGTCGTAGAACGCGCCTTCATGCAGGTCGCGCCCGTAACACTGAGCAGAACCGGGTTTCAGGCAGACGATAATATTGCCCCCATTACCAACGCGGCCAATAGCTTGCGATTGAAGAGGCGAAAGAAGAGACACAAGAACCGGAAAAATAAGGCTGATCATTTTTTTAAGCATGTCCTAATAAAGCAAACTTTGATTTTACAATCAACAGTAACGCATGGCTTTTTGTGCTCCATTTTTCGCGAGCAGCATGTATTTGCTTTTGACTTCACTCAAACAAGCACTAGGCTTAAGGAATTCATGAAAAATGACCTGCTTATCCAAATCATTAAAGATAACTTTCAAAAGCTATCGAACAAAAACAAGAGATTCAGTAAAAGATCTTACGCCCAAAAAATCGGTTTAAGCTCTGGTGCGCTGACAGACTTTCTTTCAGGAAAGCGCGGAATCTCACAAAAAAAAGCACGTCAGGTTCTTGAAAAGCTTGGCTACAGCGAAGCTGAGCAAGACCACATTTTAAAATACAATCCTCTGGTGCATAATAAAAAATCCCGCAGCTTTAAAAAAATCGAACACGACGCTTTTGATAAATTATTATCGTGGGAACATTTAGCGATTTTATCGTTAACAAAAACTGAAAAATTTAATTCTTCACCGGCCTGGATTGCGAAAAAACTTTCGCTTGAAGTTGAAGTAGTTGAAAGAGCTTTAATTAATCTTGAAACACACAAACTCATTCACAGAGACGGCACAACAATTACAGTGTCTACAGAAGATGTTGAAACATTTGACCAGATTCCTTCAGAAGCTATCAAAAAATCTCACCGCCAAGATTTAGAAATTCATAAGAAAAATTTAAGCGACGTTCCTGTAGAATTACGTGATATGTCTTCAATCACTTTATCTTTTGATTTATCAAAAATGGAATTAGTGAAATCAGCGATCAGACTTTTCCAAGAGCAGGTTGCTGAAATCGCTGAAACTTCTAAAGCTACTGAGGTCTATAAACTTTCAGTTTATCTAGGCCCTTTAAGTACATTAGATTAAACTGCACAAATAAAAAAGGGAAAGCTCATCGCCTTCCCTTTTCATTTCTCTTTAATTAATAAAAATTAAACAGTAATCATTTTTACTAAATCAGCACTTAAAGATTGGTAAGATGACTTATCTACCTTAGCTAACGCTTTTAAACTGAAATCTTGAATCGTTTGTGACGACATCACAGTACCAGCAAGAGTTGCTTGTTTTAACTCTGTCCAAGTTGGCTTGTGCTCTTGGCCCGAAGGTCTTAAAGACGCTAAATAACCAAAGAATCCACCGGCAAAAGAATCCCCCGCACCCGTTGGATCCACCACTTTTTCAACTGGTAAAGCCGGGCATTGAAAGAAACCGTGAGTTTTTGAATAAACTGTAGAACCGTATTCACCGCGTTTAACAACAACATACTCAGGACCAAGTTCAGCCACTTTTTTAATAGCAACGATGGCATTATCAACCTGAGTTAACATTTTTGCCTCGCCTTCATTGACGAAAACGATATCAACTTTTTTCATCACTTCGATTAAGTCCGCTTGTTTTGAATCAATCCAAAAGTTCATTGAATCCATACCCACGAAAAGTGGTTTTTGAATTTGTGATAAGACTTTTAATTGTAATACCGGATCAATATTCGCTAAGAACACAAAACGCGTGTCTTTGTATTTCGCTGGTAATTCGGGATTGAAATCCGCAAATACGTTTAACTCAGTTTTTAAAGTCACTGCTTCATTTAAATTATGCTCGTAAGTGCCTTCCCAGTGGAAAGTTTTACCATTCACAACTTGCATACCGTCTAAATCAACGCCACGAGTTTTTAAAATTTCACGGTCAGCATCTGAGTAATCAGAACCCACAACACCAACAACACGCACTTTAGAAAAAAGACTAGAAGAAACTGAGAAGTAATTCGCAGATCCACCTAATGAACGCTCGGCTTTTCCTGATGGGGTTTTTACCGAATCGTACGCTAAACTACCCACGACTAAAACTTCTGACATTTGTTCCTCCGATTTTTGAGTTTGAGATGTCCATAGTTTCAGGACGTTCAACATTTTTAGTAGTTAATTGGCCGCACGCCGCGAAGATATCGCGACCCATTGTACGGCGTAATAGAACCTGCGCTCCCAGTTTCATCGTCTCTTGGTGGAAAGCTTGAACCGTTTCATCACTCGGACGCTCGAAACCAGAACCTGGATGTTCGTTAAATGGAATAATATTAATTTTGCATGGAACATCTCTTAAAAGTTTAACTAACGCACGCGCGTGATCGATTTGATCAGTTACACCTTTAAGTAAAACGTATTCCATTGTGATTTTCTCACCCGTTGCACGATAGTAACGGCGGCATTCGTCTAATAAATCTTTTAATGGATATTTTTTATTGATCGGCATAACTTGCGAACGAACTTCGTCGCTCCAGCCGTTAAGGCTTACCGCTAAACGCACTTTCGCCTCAGCCACTTTGTACATTTCTGGAATTAAACCAGAAGTTGAAACCGTGATTTTCTTTTTAGATAAGTTAACACCCCATGGAGAGTGGATCACTTCGATCGCTTTAAACACGTTATCAGAGTTATCTAACGGTTCGCCCATACCCATGAATACGATGTTTGATAGTTTACGGCCTTTGCCTTCTTTATCTAAAGAATCTTGCACCACCATAAACTGACCCACGATTTCGTCAGCTGTTAAACGGCGTTTTAACTTTTGTTTTCCGGTAAAGCAGAATTGGCAGGCCATATTACAGCCGATTTCTGAAGACACACATAAAGTTAAACGGTCATCAGAAGGAATCACAACCGCTTCGATCGAGTTACCATCGCGCACGTCGAATAAGAATTTTTGCGTTCCATCAACCGAGATTAAGTGTTTTAGAACTGGAGGTAATTTAAAAGTAATTAAGTTTTTTAATTCAGAACGTAAATCTTTAGATAGATTTAACATTTGATCGAAGTCAGTTACGCGTTGCTCGTAAACCCATTTGAAAATTTGCTGGGCGCGGAATTTTTCTTTACCGTATTTTTTTAAAAATGCTTCTAGGTCTGGGAGTGTGAAGCTGTAGAAATTAACTACTTCGGTTTGCGTTGCAGTAGATTGATCTGCGGGCGTAGATAGACCCTGTTGAGTCTGTTCAGATAGCGTCATAGGCCGTCCTTCTTTGGACAGCGTCCAAGGCCGTCCGTTTCTGTGACTTATTACAGTCGTTAAATTGAGTCGTCTTTGTAACCCAAAACTCCCCCGTTTGTCCATGGGTGTTTCCCTCTTGTTCCAATCTTTTTGGAACACTTTGTTCCAAAATAGCGTGACTTTACCCCCTACCCCCGATAATTCTGTTTTTACAGCAGAGACGTAAAGTTTTTGCCAAACACCACAAGGGGGATTTATGAAAAATTTATTCATCGGTTTAGTGATCGGATTGAGTTCAGTGACTGCATTAGCCCAAATCGGAAATGTGGCTATTGGTGGAAGCGGATGTCCACAAGGAGAAGTTTACTTCGGTTCTGTCGAAGACAAAATGTTAATCGAGTACACAAAAATGTACGCTGACAATCAAGACGGAAAAACCATCAGCCGCGTAGCTTGTAACTTAAGATTGCCAGTAACAGTTCCAGCGGGAATGCGCTTAGTGGCTTCGTTACAATCTGACGCCGCAGTAAATGTTTGGGCTAACAACAAAGTGATTTTAAACCAAGAGTTGTTCGTGGTGGGATCAAGCGAAGTACCGCACGAAGAACAGCTACAAAACCATGGTGGCGAAGTGATTCTATTTTCACAAACATCTACAGCTTGCGACACTGAAAAAGAGGTCGTTTTGGCCTATAACCTAAACGCAACGCTTATGAATATCTCAAAACATGTAGATTCTTCTGCTTATGTTACAAAATCGATCTTAGATGTGAAATTTGAGAGCTGTTTTGACTCCGAAATTCCAGGTGAAGACTCGGTCGGAGATTTGCAGTTAGGTAACGAAGGGAACTAAAAGTCACTACGCTGAATCGAAAATCAGCGTTAGCTGTAAAAAAGAAAGGGGCAAGGTATGAACGAACAATTAGCCATCCAAGCTAAAATTCGCTCGCACTTTGCCCAGCTTCAACGCAAAAATCCAGCTTTCTCATTACGTGCCTTTGCCCTAAAACTTGATATCAGCCCCAGCGCTTTAAGCGAGATCATGGCTGGTAAACGCAAAGTTTCAAAAAAGATGGCGGTTAAACTTTTAGACCGCATGTACTTAGACCCGAAAGAATCTGAAGAAATTAAACTTCTTTTCGATAGCCGCCCCAGCAACCAAACAGTTGAAGGCGATGGCAAATCGGTTCTACAAAAGTACAAAAAGAATATTAACTTTCTAAAATTAAGTTCAGATCAGTTTAACGTGATCAGCGAATGGCAACATTTTGCTTTATTGTCGTTAATGGAAACAACTGACTTTCAGTCGGATGTCGAATGGATGGCAAAACGCCTTTCACTTTCAGTTCCCGAAGTGCAAAAGACTTTACAGCGTTTAATTGATTTAAACTTAGTGACTAAAAAATATAATCGCTACACGCCAACGAATGAATCGTTAACAACATCGGATGATGTGGCTAACCAAGCCGTTAGAAAATCTCACTATGAAGATTTAAAAGTGGCTGAAAAAGTTTTAGACCACTGCCCGGTTGAGTTACGTGACTTTACCGCCGTGACTGTCGCTGTTGATAAAACAAAAATCTCTGAAGCGAAACAAATGATCCGCGAATTTCAAGATCGTTTAACGCAGTTTTTAGAAGATGGCGAAAAATCTGAAGTTTATAAATTAACTTTTTACATGTATCCCCTTTCACACTCTTCCCCACCAGGAGACAAGAATGAAAACTAAACACCTAATTATGCTCGTGATCGGCTTTTTGATCAGCGTTGGTCTTGCATCGCAAGCTCAGGCTTTCAATATTTTAAAAGCTTTAGAAGTTCAGCTTCCCGAGATCGTTCAAGTTGGCGACAAAGCTTATGTCATTCCGGCCAGCGTGAAGTTAGTGAAACTTGCCGACGGTCGTTTTACAACCGAGACTAAAATTTTAGGTCATAAAGTAGGTAACGGTGGCGACTATATCCGTTCTACATTTATTCAGATGGGTGAAAACGTTGTCGAATTCTTAGAGACAACTCAAGAAGGCCAACAGGTTCTCACTCAGCACGGTTTAGTAATTGAAGATTTAAAAGCAACTCTTACAACTGAGCGTATCGTTGTGACTAACGATATCTTAATGGATAACACAGGCTCTATCGTTGATGCGATTGGCGTTCCTGGTTTAGTGATTTTAAATAGCGCAAGCTGGTTAGATCATTTCGAAAAAGAAAGAAACGTGTACTTTATCGTGTTTCACGAAATGTTACGTAGCCTTGCTGTTAACGATGACGACTATGTAATTTCAAAAGATTTAATCAACTTTCCGAGCCAATTTAAAATGTCGACTAGGCTTTTACCGTTAATTCCTATGTTAGAATCAGATTCAATCACTGAACTTGTGACCTTAGATAACGTGACAGTTCAAGGTTCTGGCTGTTCAGCTAAAGCTCCGGCTTACACTGAATTAGATCTAACTAAAAATGTGATCGACATCACGCTTAAAAGTTTTGTGGTTTCAAACTCTGAGGCCCGCAAAATGGATTACAAAGCTTGTAACTTATCGGTGCCGTTAAAATTACCGGCTGGTAAACGTTTAACAATTTCACTAATCGATGTGTCTGGCGAGGTTCGCCCACAATCAGCAGATCTTCAATCTACAAGCACATTACGTTTTGAAGGCTTCTTAGCCGGTCAAAAAGGTAAAGTGCACACTAAAACTGTGGCTTTAGGTTCTGAAGCACGTACGGTTTTATTTAGAAAAACTGATGTGATCACAACAGGCTGCGGAACTTCTGAAATCTTACGCCTAAATGTGAACAACGCTTTAGCTTCAAAAGGCAGCGCTGCTGGTCTTGAGCAAAACCAATCCCAAATCAAAAAGATTTCAGTTTATTTAAATTTAGAAGATTGTCAGTAGTAACTGGCGTTTAAAATGCAAAAAGCGAAGTGGGTTTTGGCCACCTCGCTTTTATTATCTTTCGTCTCCGACCTGACTGGGAAGGAGTCCGAATGAACCGGATACCGAACTTCTTAGTGCCTAGCGTGTACTTACAGTTTCGGAATTTGCGTAAAAAGCTTAAATATTACCTACGTCTAGTTTTATTACTCTTAGAGATAATAAGACGTATCGTAGATTTGATATCATAGTTTCAGAGGGATAATTCTTCTTCGTTCGCCTAGCGTACATAAACGAGTTGGGTCACGAGCTTAAAATAACGTAAAGCTGTGACTGCAGCTTTATGAAGCCTGCGGCCAAAACCCACCTTTTTATTGCGCTTGAATTGTTGCTGTCAGTTCTGAAAGTTCACACGGCACACAGCCGATTTTTCCAACCACGATACCAGCTGCATAATTTGCTAATACGCAAGCTTGCGCCAGTGGTAATCCAGAAGCCACTCCTAAGGCTAAAGCCGCGATAACTGTATCGCCAGCACCTGTAACGTCGAAAACTTTTTTTGCAAATGTTGGAACTTGTACAACTTGCGAATCGCTTGAGAAAATCGACATACCTTCTTTACCTTGAGTTAACACCACATCACGAGCACCCGTCATTTTTTGAAGAGCACGGCCCACTGTTAACACGCGGTCGTTGAAGTTTTCGATATCTTCTTCATGAATTTTAGAAAGTGCTAAAGCTTCGTTGTAGTTAGGCTTAATTAAATCAACACCTTTGTAGAATTCAGCAAACTTAGTTTGGTGTGGATCGACCATCAAGTATTTTCCAGATTTTTTAGCTAACGCTACGATATTTTCAACTAACGCTACAGAGAAAATTCCTTTTGCATAATCTTCTAAAACCACAACATCTACTGTCGGCAGTAAATCTTGTACGCGTTGTAAAATTTTAGCTTCAGTTTCTGCTGGTAAGTTTCTACGAACTTCGTAATCCACACGCACTAAGTGATGATGCCCTGTCATTACACGTGTTTTACGTGTTGTTGGGCGTTTTTCATCAACGATTAAATGCTCTGTCGGAACATTTGATTTACCTAAAAGCTCTTTTAAAATTTCAGCGCCGGTATCGGCACCTACTACAGAAACTAGGTTTACTTTACCAGAAAGACTGACTACGTTTTGCGCTACATTGGCCGCTAAGCCTAAGCGTTTATCTTCGCCGTCAACTTCAAGAACCGGAACCGGAGCTTCAGGGCTAATACGTTTAACAGCACCTAAAACATACTCATCTACACCAACGTCGCCGATTAAGAGAATCTTCTTGCTCGAAAAAGCAGAAATTTTTTCAAGAATGTTTTTTTTGACAGTCGAATCTACGTTGAAATGAATAATCGAATTTGACATCGGTAAGTCCCATAGCCAATATGGCCTATCTTTTATGCGTAATGGCTCTAGAAAACCACAATTTCAACAAAACCTCAATCTCATTTACCAGGCTAACTATATTACGCCCAATGAGAAAAAAGAGATCATGCGCTATCTTGAAAGCCTTTATCCCATCTGGGAAATGCGCTTTTCAGCCAGCAATCCTCCACCAGAAGGCGAGCCTAACCGCCCTCTACTACGCCCGGTTTACTGGTTAGGTAACTGGCAGTTTGCTTGTTTAGATTATTATCATCCGCCAAAGGGAATTCAAAACCGCTGCGTTGAAGCTGAAAGTTATCCACCAGTTTTAGAAAAGATCGTTAAAAAAATTGAACAGATGGTGCATGAAAAATTCAACGAAAAAGATATTCCGCGTGGTTGGCATTTAAATACCTGTTTAATCAATTACTACGGCAATAAAATTTTACCCGACGGTAAAAAATTAGATACCGCCCGCGTGGGCGAACACAAAGACTTCGAACCAGGCCCGGTAGCTTCGATTTCGTTTGGCGAAAAAGCCTTATTTCAATTTATCAAAAGCGAAAGTAAAGCACACAAATCAGATGTGATCTTACAACAATGGTTAGAAGATTCTTCGCTTCAAATTTTTGGTGGCGATAAATTTAAAAAGCAACTTTTTCACCGCGTACAACGTGTCGAAGAAAAAGGAATTTTATTTTCTGATATGAAAACGACGAACTTCGAAACTCGTCGTATTAATTTTACTTTCAGATTTGTTCCGAATGATCATATTAAATCATTCAATGAATTACCTGAAAATCTGCAATCAGATATCAAAGGCTATGTGGCTGAGCTTGGTGAGAAGTCTCAGTTCTGGCGTAGCCAGATCAACTAACCAGAGCAGCAATTAGTGCAATTTATAAATCTTTCCGCTATCAGTTGTGAAATACAAAGCGCCGTCAGGGCCTTGCTTTACTTGGCGAAAACGTTCTCTTAAATCTGTGAAGAGCTCTTCTTCTTTAACGACTTTCATATTTTTATCAAACACCACACGATGTACGTGTTCTCCGCTTAATGTAGCCAGAAATAAATTGTCTTTAAATTTTTTCAAACGATCACCAGTATAAAAAGCCATGCCTGAAGGTGAAATCGATGGAACCCATTTCACTAAAGGCTGCTCTAGCCCCGGTTTTGATTTTTCACCAATAGATGGGCCGTAGTATTCACGCCCGTAAGTAATAATCGGCCAACCATAGTTTAAACCTTTTTTAATCACGTTAACTTCATCACCACCACGCGGCCCCATCTCAGCATTGTACAACTGCCCTTGGCCATCAAAACCTAAACCTTGGGTATTACGATGCCCCATTGACCAGATCTCAGCTTTTCCATCTAGAGTTAAGCGCACGATCTTTCCGTGGTGTAAATCTTTAGCTTGCGCTTTATCACGTTTGTTACGTTCGCCAATACTCATAAATAAATAATCACCGTTGTCAGCCACAACACGTGAGCCAAAATGCATATCCGTTTTTTCAACCGCATTAGATCTAAAAATCACAGAACCGTTTTGAAGTTTCGCTTTATCTTTTGAAAGTTCAGCACGAAACAAACTCGTCGTCGCCCCGCCATCTACTTTTTCTGAAAACGTTAAATAAATATTCTTCGTTTTCGGGTGCACCAGAACATCCAACAATCCACCTTGTCCCTCGGCCACTACTGACGGAGCACCCACCACTTCACGAACAGATTTGCTTTTTACATTGCAAATAGAAAGTTTTCCACCGCGCTCGGTAAAGATAATTTCATCAGCTGAAGCAGTAAGAAAGTCTATTCCCCACACTACGTCTTTCACTGTGCACAAAGTTTCCAGCGTCAGCTTCTCACCATCAACAGTGTAATTTTTCGTTTGAGCAAAAAGCATTTGCGACAGTAATAAATTTATTAAAATAAAGGTTTTCATACTCATAAGCTCACTAAAGTTTAGCTCTAAGGTAAAGCTGTGATGCGCAGGTACGGGCCAAATTACCTCCTGTCTAAAAATTTATGACACCTGTCTCAAAATAAAACGCTCAAATCGCTCAGTATTTACTTCAAGCGGCACAGTTTTCGCTTTAGAAGAACCCATGATGAAAACAAAATTATTCGCCTTTATTTTAGCTTCGGTTTCTATCAACGCTTTTGCTTGGCAAGTGGTTCAAAACAACAACCAAAACTGGTTATCATCGATCGAAGCAGCCCCTTCAGTGTATGTTGAAATGAATAAGTACTTTTTAAAAAAAGACTCCTCAAACGATGCCAGAGCTTATGTTCAAAACTTCATTGAAACTATTCACGCCAACATGGCCCAAGAAACTTATGATTTTATGAACCAAAAACTGGGGCAGCCAGGTTGTGTGCCTTCAACACAAGTCAGCTTTCCTGAACAGCTAACTTCAAAGTATAATTTTAATAGCAAACGTGAGTTTGAAAGTAACTTTTTAAAAGTAGAATCTTACACTTGCCTTGGAAAATTAGATTTAGACCGCGTTTTTGAAACTTTAATGTCTGAAGCTTTTCAAAGAAAAGCGATCAATGGTTTAAAAGCCATTCAGTTAAATCAAAACACCAATCAAGCCTGCGTTGAAACAAAAATTTTTGGCTTAGGTACTTCACGCTACTGCTTAACAAAGCATGTGCAAAAAACTCAGAATCAATACGTGATTCAATCTTTTAACGAAACTAACGTGAATAACCCAAGTGCTCCAGTTTATTTTAAAGAAACCATCAATGTGATCACACGCTTAGCTAACGGCGAAATCAGCCTTTACAACTTAATGTACGCGCGCAGTGTGGACTTATCATTTCGTGGTATGGTGAAAAGCAAAGTTGAAGACCAACAAGAAGACGTGCGCACCTATCTTATCGAAGGCGCACAGTAATATCATAGCTATTTGATTTGAAATCCGCGGCGAACCAGTTCCACTAAGAATGGCCATTGGTATTCCGCCGCAAGTGCGCAATGTAATCCCTTAAGATCAGTGAATGTGACTTTTTTAAAAACGCCGGGCTGTTTGTGTTCACGAATAAGCTCACTGTTGACTTTATTCATCACTAAAGGATCATCCGGCGTTAAATAAATATGAATCGGCGTTTCTTCATTCTTATAGATATTCCAAAACGCATTTAATTCATATAACGTTTTACTTTTATCGACGTGATCAATAAATTCTTTCGGCAATTGCAGATCCGGAAATTGTTTGAAGTTCTCTAAGTTAAAAATCGGTTTTCCGCGCTTTAGATTTAATTCACCTAAAGCTTGCGGCATAAAGCGCGGTGTTAAATCAAACAGCGTTAAATACCACGGAATATCTTCTAATTTTTTATCGCGTAAGCGAATCGCCAGAAGTCTGCGGCGATTCCACATATCAGCAAACGCTGGAAACAAACCAGGCTTTGTATGTTCTTTATAAGTCTCTTCAAAGTTCACCAACGGACAAAATAATTCGATCGCTTTTAAATCAGCTTTTTTCTTTTTACCTTTTATCAATGAGTGTTCATCTAAGTAATTCGCGATAAATACACCGGGCCCCGAAAGACTGATTCCCATTAAATAGATATCAGAAATATCTTTCGCCCACTCAAGTTGTTTGTGCGTGATTAAATTTAAAATATAAAATGTGTGCAGACCTTCTTCGATACCACCAATAGTATAATCAGTGTTCACCGTTAAGTTTCCGTGACTGGTTAAACTTTCAATCACTAATAAATGATAACCCAGATCTTGATACGCAATACGTGCTAAAAATCTTTCCGCTAAAAACTCATCGATGTTACCGTGAATTCCCATGCGCACAATAATCAGAGGCTTTTTCTGGGTTTTTCCCTTTTCAGTTTGTAAGCCCAAAAGCCCACGGATCTTTAATCCCGGTTGTGGTTCGAACTGAACTCGTTGAAATTTAGTTTGATCGGTGACGTCAAAATCAACATAGATTTTGCTTAAAAAGCTCTCCCAGTACGAAAGATTGTAATGAGCTTCGCACTGTGCAGGCACAAGTTCTGGTGATGAAAAACTAAGCTTACATTGCTCAGAAACGTCTAAAGACGGTTGCCATCCCTTTGTTGCCATCATGCGAGTGTAAAGCCACTCAGGATAAACTGACAATTTCGGCGAATTATTAATCACTGAATATCCGGCGAATGCTGGACTAACAGCTAAAACTATAGCCAAAACAGTTAGACGCACGAGAGTCAGATATAGAGTTTTAGCTCGACAGTTCATAGTTGTTTTTCTACAATACTTTCATTTTAAAGTCTACAAAGACAAATGTTACAGGAGAGAAGCTCATGCCAGCTCAAGATAATTTAAACCCGCACGCAAACGCTCACTTACAAGGTCCATTATTTCAAAATGCCCTTACAACAATTAACGAGGCCGCAAAATTAATTAACTGCGATCCAAATATTTTAGAGCGTTTACAACAACCTCGCCGTTGCGTAACTGTTTCTGTTCCGGTTCGTATGGATGACGGTTCAGTAAAATGTTTCACTGGTTACCGCGTTCAGTACAACTCTACACTTGGCCCCTATAAAGGCGGTATCCGTTACCACCAAAACGTAGATCTTGCCGAAGTTGTTGGTCTTGCAGCTTTAATGACTTTCAAAAACTCTGTATTAGGTATTCCTCTTGGCGGTGCTAAAGGTGGTATCTGTGTTGATCCAACAAAATTATCTCGCACAGAAAAACAAAACTTAACTCGTCGTTATACTTCTGAAATCGCGCCATTCGTTGGCCCGACTAAAGATATTCCAGCTCCAGATGTTGGAACTGATCCACAAACTATGGCTTGGTTCATGGACACTTACTCTCAAGAACAAGGTGGCTATGCACAACCTGGCGTTGTAACTGGTAAACCTGTTGAGATCGGTGGATCTTTAGGCCGTAACCATGCAACTGGTTTAGGTGTGATCTACACTTGTGAACGTGCAATGGAATTAAAAGGCAAATCTATGCAAGGTGCTAAAATCGTTATCCAAGGTTTTGGTAACGTAGGTTCTTTCGCTGCTAAATTTGCTGCTGAACGTGGTTCACGTATCATCGCTGTTTCTGACGTATCTGGCGGTTACTTCAACGGTGACGGTTTAAACGTTCCTGAGATGATGGCTTACGTAAAAGAAAATAAATCTTTAAAAGGTTACACAAAAGCTCAACCGATTTCTAATGCAGAATTATTAGAGCTTGAGTGCGACGCTTTATTACCATGTGCTTTAGAAGGTCAAATCGACGTTCACAACGCAGAAAAAATCAAAGCTAAAATGATCGTAGAAGGCGCTAACGGACCTGTGTCTGCAGCAGCTACAAAAATTTTAGATAAACGTGGCGTTTACATCGTGCCAGACGTTATCGCTAACGGCGGTGGTGTTATCGTTTCTTACTTTGAATGGGTACAAGATATCATGTCATTCTTCTGGGATGAGCACGATGTTGATGCGAAACTTAAAGGCGTAATCCTTAAAGCTTTCGACAACGTTCACAAATTTAAAGAAGAGAAAAATGTTGATATGCGTTCAGCGGCTTTAGCAGTTTCGATTCAACGTTTAGAAAAAGCGATGTTACTTCGCGGTTTATACCCTCGCTAAGTCACATGAGCTTACGCAAACCTTGGCTTTTTCTACCGTCAAAGTTAGCGCATGATCTAAGCCCTTACGGCTTAGAATTATATTCACTTCTAAAGGGTTCTGATACCACTCCGGTATGGAACCCTTTTTCTTTTAAAAATCTGATTTTCAAAAATAGACTTGGTATCGCTGGTGGCGTTGATAAAAACGCTGACCATCTTGAAGCTTGGCGCCGTGTAGGCTGCGGCTTTATTGAAGTCGGCACTGTCACACCGCAACCACAAAGCCCTAATCCTGGCGTGATTATGAATCGCGATGTTCAGGCTCAAGCCGTGTGGAATAAGATGGGCTTTCCGTCTGAGGGCGCGAAAGAAGTTTATTACAATATCAAAAAATTTAAATCACACGCTTCAACTCCGGTATTTGTAAATATCGGCAAAAACCGTGTGACTGAAAATGCGGATGCTCACAAAGACTATTCAGAATTGATTTCTCACTTTTCAGATATCGCTGATACCTTTGTGGTTAATATCTCAAGCCCGAATACAAAAGGCTTACGCGATTTAGCATCGCGCGAAAACTTCACTGCTTTCATCGCCCCTATTCGTAAACACTATGATGATTTAAAGCTCACTCAGCCTTTATTTTTAAAATTAAGCCCTGATTTAGACCAAGAGGGCCAAGAGAATGTTCTTAAAGGCTCGATGGATCACGGTTTTGATGGTTTTATTCTGACGAATACAACTTTAGATCGTACCCATACGCCCCATTTTCCGACTGAGGGTGGCGTTTCGGGCAAACCGCTTAAAGAAAAATCAATTCAAGCTTTAAACAGTGCTAAAAACATTATTCTTAAACAAAATGAGAAAAAATGTCTGATTTCTGTCGGAGGAGTGATGACAGCAGACGATGTTTTTGAAAGAATAAGCCTCGGGGCAGACTTAGTTCAGGTTTATTCAACCTTAGTCTTTGAAGGCCCTGGTTTTTTTAGAAAGGTTTCAAAGCTTGCCACACTCCGCCAACAGGACTCCGCAAAATAAGTCAGACGTTAAATCTGACAATTCAGCTGCATCAAACGGCAAGAAACACACACGCTCTAAAAAGAACTGGATTCCTGTCGTTGCAGGTATTCTTAAAAAAGGAAATACCATTCTTGTTGGCCAACGCCCTGAGACTCATACACTAGGTGGCCTTTGGGAATTTCCTGGCGGCAAAATCGAAATGGGCGAATCACCAGAGTACGCATTACAGCGCGAACTGCGCGAAGAACTTGGTATCGAAGCCGAAATCGGTGATTTAAAAATTGCCTGCACGCACTCTTACGGCGATGTGGGAATCTTAATTTTATTCTATGAAGTTTTATTCTGGAAAGGTGAACCTAAAGCTCAGCATCACACGGGCTTAGAGTGGGTTGAACCTTCAACATTACCTACACGTAATATTCCAGAAGCGAACCGTAAAAACTTACCTCGAATTTATAAGGCGTTTAACTTATGAAAATCTTGATCGTTTGTCCTAAAGTAAACGATCAAGTGCAGTTTCTAGCCAGCGAGCTAGAAAAAATGAGTCTTCATATCGAGATCACTGAAAATGTTCACCCGATTCGTCTGTTATTAAACAAGTATGATCTGATTCACTTTATTCATAACGATGACAAAATTAATTTAAAAACCGTGTTATCTGCCTGGTCAGCTAAAGCTTTAGGTACAGCGACAATGCTGACAACTTACAGCCGCTTAGAGCCAGGTTTACTGCAGGAATTTGAATTTAACTTTTTTGATTCGATCACGCTTCCCTATATTTCTGAGTTAAAGAAAATGCGCTTTTACCGCGGACCGAAATTGATTTTACCGTCGTTTCCGCCAAGTGGTTTAATCGCGAAAAAAGAATTTTCGTTTGAACAAAAGCAGTTTATTTTTCCAGTAGTTAAAAGTTTTGATGATTTATTAAAAATTAATCTTCAAGCCTTAACGGTTTTAAATGAGCAAGATGGATTATTCGTTGATGCTCATATGCTGCGTTCAAAAAAAGAAGCAGGGCAAAGTTCAGCTTTACGCAAAGCTTGGACAGCATTTGTAAAAAAACACCCGCAATTTAAAAACTTTAAATTATTCACTGAACCTACAACGTTAAACGAAGTCTTAGATGAGAATTCATCATACACGTTTATTCACCATTTAGATTTAACCAGCGAGCAAGTTGCTTTCTGGATGGGAACCGCTTTAACGTACAATAATTTTTTAGTTCTTCACGAAGACCAGGGCTCGGGCCTTTCGAACTTCTGGAAAACAGAAAAGAATTGTTATATTTATTCTCCACGCTTACCAGCAAGCACCCAGTTGCATACAATTAATAGCTTTTTAGAAAACGCCCAGGGTCCAGCTAAACTGCACTTCGATTTTAGAAGCGCTCTTGATGTTAAACTTAACGAGCTAGCTAGACTTTACACTAAAATCGTTTCGCAAAGAGCTTCCTTAATGCAGCCTGATTCCGCTAAGCTATAAGTATGTCGACACCGAAAGAAAAACTAAGAATCTGCCTCGTCGGACAAAAAATCCAGGTGCAATCGCGCTCTTCGGATACAGGTCTTTTATGGCCCTTAGCACGTGGTCTTTCTAAAAAAGGTCACGAGGTAACAATTCTTTCTTCGACAACACCACTTAAAAAATCAGAAATCTATCGCGATGGTGTACGCGCGTTTTACTTATTTGAAGGCCAATCCCATTACAAAACACAGCGTTTTGTCGATGCTGTTCATAAGAAGTTTATTTCACTTCATATGGAAAAACCTTTCGATATCGTTCACTGTTTAGATGACGGTGGATACAAAATCGGTCGCCATAAAAAGAATTTTGAAACCTGTGTGGCTTACGACGTGCAAGCCACAACAATGGCTGATCTGTTTTCTACTTTAGCTGAAAACGATGGAACTCTTCAGTCACAGTTTAAAACTTCGATTAAATTAGGTTACCGCTTTTTACATAACTACTTCGCTAAAGATAGAACTTTACTTGATACCGCTGATGGTATTTTTGCGACAACTCCACAACAGCGTACAATCTTAGAGAGATATTTTTTATATCCTGACTATCACACTTACACTGTTCCCTACGGAATTAACTTAGGGGACTTAGCCCCGCGTGAAGAGTCTGCGAATTTTAAATTAAAAATGCAGATTCCTGAAGATTCACAAATTATTTTAGCTGTTTCTGATTTTTCAAATGCCTCTGAACTTCGTCCGCTCCTTAAAGCGTTTGAAAAAATCATTATGAAAAATTCAAACATCTATCTTTTCTTAGTGGGCGATGGCCCACGCTGGAAAGATGTTGAATACGACATGCTTAAGCTTGTACTTGGAAGTCGCGTGATCATGACAGGCTCGATGACCGCCGAAGACCTGTTAGACAGTATTGCGGCTTCAAGTATTTACGTGGATTTAAGTTCAAGATCTACAGGCTTAGAACCAAGCTTGATCGAAGCCATGGCCCAAAAGAAAATCGTGATCGGTTCAGAACTTTCACCGATTGCTGAAATTATCGAAGATGGCCTTGATGGTTATCTGGTTCGCCCTGCCGATGACCTAAATATTGCTCAATTATTAGAAAAAATATTGCACTCACAAGATGCATTTGCGCTTATTGGAGAGGCAGCCCGTGACAAAGTTCTTAAGTTTTTCAACCGTGAAAAGATGATTGAGGCTTTATTGGCTGCTTATTACGAAATTATCGCAAAATCCCCGTATTTTAAGCACCGCAAAAAGATAACTGGCCCCCTTCAAAGTCTGTTTGCAAAAGAGAAATAACACGACATAATAGATCAGTATTTTCGATAACTTAGAGGCTATATGACTAAAGCTGACCTGATCAATCTTGTTTCCGATAAAGCCGGCATCACTCGCGTAAAAGCAGAGGCCGTGGTGAATACTATTTTTGATACTATGGTAGAAGCTTTAATGAAAGACGACCGTATCGAAATCCGTGGTTTTGGTTCATTTGTAAATCGTGAATACGATTCATACAAAGGCAGAAATCCAAGAACCGGAGAAGTCATTTCAGTTGATGAAAAGAAATTACCATTCTTCAAAGTCGGCAAAGAACTAAAAGAGTCGTTAAATAAATAGTTTCATTCATGAAAATCAAAACGAAAAAAAGCGAGGAAAAATCCTCGCTTTTTAGTTTAATCATTCCCGATTAAAATTTTAAATAACGATTAACCAATCAGCTTAAGCGCCATCATTGGGTTCTGATTAGCTTGAGATAATACAGAAGTAGTACCTTGTAGTAACACTTGGTTACGAGCTAATTCAGAAGTTGTCGCCGCGATATCAGCATCACGTA
The DNA here is from genome assembly GCF_046267985.1 of Pseudobdellovibrio sp. HCB154. Lineage (GTDB taxonomy): Bacteria > Bdellovibrionota > Bdellovibrionia > Bdellovibrionales > Bdellovibrionaceae > Pseudobdellovibrio. Next base: position 2,793,368 of record NZ_CP176530.1, read on the forward strand.
AACGTGAATTTGCTGCACTCATCGACTCAACCATTGTACCGATAACGTCAGTTGTTGAAGTTAAACGATTTTGTAAAGCACCTAAGTTAGCGCGTGAACCGTTTACTTGTAACTGAGCTGAATCTAATGCCGATAAACCTTCACGAGCACCATCTTTGTTAGAGAAATCTAAAGAAGCGATACCTAATGCATCAGTTGTTACATTCGTTTGACCTGCATCGTAACCGATCCAGTCAGTTGAAGGATTCGCAGATGTACCAACATGGATATCGTAAACGCCACCAGTTCCGTTTAATAACTTACGAGAACCGAAAGATGTAGATTCAGCCACACGTTGAACCTCAGCTTTAAGAGCATCTACTTCTGACTGGATAAATCCACGCTCAGAATCACCGATTGTATCAGAAGAAGCTTGGATACCTAACTCACGAACGCGAGTTAAGATATTAGATACTTCACCCATTGCTTGCTCAGCTGTTTGAATCATCGAGATACCATCATTAGCATTACGAGATGCTTGACCGTATGAACGAATTGTTGATTTTAAATTTTCAGAGATCGCTAAACCGGCAGCGTCATCACCAGATTTAGTGATACGTGAACCAGTTGATAATTGAGCCATTGATTTTTGCATTTCACGAGTGTTACTACCCATTACTCTTTGTGCATTGATCGCTGCTACGTTTGTCGAAATTCTTAAACCCATGATAACCCTTTTTCTGAACTACTCTGTAGTTCTTGTACGTGTTGGTGACCCTGCACTCACTTCAGCTGGTTCATCATCAAATACCTAGGGACAGTCACTTCACCAAGGATTCTCCGAACAACAACTTTCATAAGTCTCGCGTCGTTTGCTTGGTTATCCTTTCGGCTAGTCTAGGAATCACTTTAGTCTAGTCGAGCAAAACTAGACCATGGTCTATGTTGAACTAGACCTTCGTATTGAAATTAGGACCTTCAACCTGTGTTTTTCAACACTTTAGTCTAGGCCCATTAAACTTGTTTGGATTTTAACTACTTAAGGTTTTGGCCCCACTGAGCCATCGTTGGAATGATCCAACTATCAAGATAATGATGCACCACGATTGATTTTGAATGACGTGCGCAAAGATCAGTTGAAGTATCAAATTCATTACCATTAAAAACTTCTGAATTTACAGAGACAACAACAAGCTCACCGTTATCATCCATCAAACCTGCACCACCAGAATCACCGCTGCATAGACCAGTTCCTGATTGTTGATCAATGAATAAAGCTTTGCTGTTAAACATGATATTCGGTTCATTGTTGGCATCAGTGCGTTTAATCACAGTTTTTCTAAGTAACATCGGATCTTTTTCAAAAGTTCCTGTTACGCCGTAGCCGTACAAGAATACATCTGAAGTTAATTGTTCTGGATGCGTTGAAATTTTAAAAACCGGAAAACGAGCTGGCGCTTTACGTGATAAATGCACCAAAGCTAAATCAATGTTTTCATCAAAAACACTTAGTTTTGAAATATCGCTTTGGTATTCAGGGTGATAAACCATTTTATCTACGGCAATCGCATGTTGGCTGCGCGTGTAGCCACTGTCACAAGTCACGTCCGTGTAAAATACCGCCTGCATTTTTACGGCTTCATTCACACAATGTGCTGCTGTTAATAATGTTTGATCGGCAATTAAAGTTGATGAACAAAGATGTTGTCCACCTTTAGCGTCTTCCCAGATTAATAACACTGAACGATTAGAATCTGCTTCGTAAGCTTTAACCGCTTTACCGCCAACAATACCGCTTCTGTGTCCTGGATTACATTCTTGAGAAAAATAATCGAAATCCGACTCAGTAGCATGCGCTGGTTTCTTTTTTTCAGCGCATGCACTGATCATGACCACCATAATAAGCAAACTAAAAGTTCCCCAACCCTTTTGCTTAATAGATGTTTTCATAACAAGTCCCCTTAGTAGTGCACTGGTTTCTTTCAACCAGCCCCCATGACAGTCTTAACCGTCTTTTAATAACTTTTGTGAGACTATTTTTAGCGACAATTTCAGTCACTTTCCACCGGAAAGTGATCAAGATGAATAATCAACAAGACTGTCAATTCTGTTGACGTTTTTAAGAGCCATGTAAAGGCGTTCCACGCCTAAAGCAATACCTGCGCTCGGGGGCATTCCGTACTCTAAAGACCGGAAAAATTCTTCATCAAGAGTGACAGAATTTTTCCCTAAAAGTTTCTTTTTTTCTAAGTCTTCAAGTGCGCGTGCTCTTTGCACTGTTGGATTATTAAGTTCATGAAACGCATTCGCGAGTTCTAACCCTTTCCAGTACGCTTCAAAACGTTCTGCCCAGCCATCTTTATCTATACGGGCTAAAGCGGCTTGGTAAGGAGGGTATTTTTCGACAAAAACTAAACGGTCTTGTGGCCATTTGTTTTCGATCTTTTCCATAAAGATTAAATAGAAGTAATCATCAATAGTTGTCGCGCTTTGCACGTCGACATTTAAGGTTTGTGCTAAAGCTTTTAACTCTTCAGCAGTCGTTGTGGGTTTTAAATCAAAGTTACAGTAAGTTTTAAATAAATCTGGAATCGAATAAGTTAAAACTTCTTTCGGACGCTCGACACGTAACTTATCAGCTAAGTATTCAACTAGTTCGATCATATCGTGCTTGATATTAGCTAAATAAGACATCGAACGATACCACTCAAGCATTAAAAATTCGTGATTATGGCGTTCTGTTTTTTCGTTATTACGAAACACGGGAGCGATTTCAAAGATACGTTCAGCGCCCAGGCTTAATAATTTTTTAAGATGCAGCTCTGGCGATGTCGGTAAATAGTATTTTTTAGTTTTTGAGCCTAAAACAAATTCTGTTTCAAAAACATCTAAACTTGGCTCTGTTCCCGGACATTCTACAAGCGTTGGCGTTTTAACTTCTAAGAAACGTTTTTCTTTAAAAAAATCGCGGATAAAGTTTTGATATTCAAAAAAGTTTTTCTTACGTAACCAAGGATCATCTTCGGCTTTATAAAACCCAGGGCGGTTTGTGTGATTGGGCGCCAAAAGCACGAACTGGGCCGATGGCATAAGAGCAATTAAATCGCCGTCAGCTAAAACATCGGCTCCGGTAAACTGAGGAGCATCTTTAGCTTTGTAAGTAGTGACGTTGTTTACACCCACACGCAGCTGATGCACTCGGCCATACTGAAGAAACCCACGCGGGCAATCTGGGTATGCCGTCCAGTGTTGCTGAAGATATTCATCTCTTGTTTTGCTCATTGATAAAAGATGACTTATAAAGTGAGTCTATGCAAACACTATCTCTATCACAAGAATTACCAAAACGCTTTGGATCTTTATTCGAACAACAGTTTAATCATTACAAAAACAAAGCTGACTTCGTCGCTTTTAAAATGATTTCTGAAACAACCCGCGACTTTACTGTTCGTAACGGCAAACCAGACATGATGCACACATTCCACGATATCGGAGTGTTAATTGAAATCATGAAAGATGGCCATATCGGTTACGGTGCTACTTGTGAATTAACTCCAGATGGAATTGCAAAAGCTTTCGCTGCGGCTGAAAAAATGACGGGCGTAAGTTCTAAATATCCAGTGGCAAAATTCGATATGTCAGTTCGCCCTAAATCTATTGGCCAATTTAAATCACAACGTCAAACTGGTCTTGATCAGTTATCGGCAGCACAAATTTATGATTTCTTAAAAAAGACGTCGTTAAAATTAAAAGTGAACGATAAAATCATCACCGCTTCTGCTGAAGCCATGGTGATTGAATGTCGTCAAAAGTATATGTCGTCTCAAGGCGCTAACTTTGAACAGGATTTTAATATTATCGTAAGTGCTTTCTCGGCTACCTCTCAAGACGGTAACGAAACACAAACACGTTCACTGCATGGTGGCCGTGGTATCTGTTTACAAATCGGTTCTGAGTTTTTTGATTTAGATAGAACCTTAGCTGAGTGTGAACAAACTTCAGCTGAAGCTTTAGAACTATTAACAGCCCCTAACTGCCCGACTGAAACTTGTGATGTGATTTTAGCTCCGGATCAAATGTTATTACAAATCCATGAATCAATCGGCCACCCGCTTGAGTTAGACCGCATCTTAGGTGACGAAAGAAACTTCGCCGGCTGGAGCTTTGTTCAGCCGCAAGATTTCGGCTCATTAGAGTACGGAAGTAAAATCATGAACGTGGTATTTGACCCAACAGCTTCAAATGAAATGGCCAGCTATGCATTTGATGAAGTAGGAAATCCAGCCGAGAGAAAATATTTAATTAAAGATGGTATCTTACAAGCAGGTCTTGGTTCTTTAGAAAGCCAATACAGAAGCCAAATTTCGGGTGTTGCTAATTCTCGTTCAAGCTCGTGGAATCGCGCCCCGATTGACCGTATGGCGAATATCAACCTTGAAGGTGGCTCACATTCACTAGAACAAATGATTTCTGAAGTTGAAAACGGTGTGATCATGTACGCTAACCGTTCTTGGTCAATTGATGATTACCGCCGTAAATTCCAATTCGGCTGTGAGATCGCCAAACAAGTTAAAAACGGTAAAGTTGTCGGAACATTAAAAAATCCTAACTACCGTGGTATCACTGTTCCTTTCTGGAAAAGTTTAAAAGCTTTAACAGCAAACAACACGGTTGAAACTTATGGATCACCGTATTGCGGTAAAGGCGAGCCAAGCCAAGTTATCCGCGTAGGCCACTCATCGCCTTACGCTTTATTTAACAACATTGAAATCTTTGGTGGTTAATTTATGAAGACTTATATCAAAAAATTCTCTGAAGAATTATTTTCAGGCTTAAAATCTGGCGAACAGTTAGGTTTATTCTTACATTCTGAAGATTCAACGTTCTTACGCTTTTCACAAAGTAAAGTTCGCCAGAACACATCTGTGCACCAGCACGAAGTGACTTTGCAGTTTAACAAAGATCAACGTTCGTTAAAAATGCGTTTTAACTTAACGATGAATCTTGAACACGATCTACAAAGTGCTAAGCACTTACTTGATGATGCCCGTGTGCAGCTTATGCAAATGGACCCGCATCCGCAATTTATCGCGCTTAAAAACAATGGCACATCTGAAACTTTCAAAAAAGTAGACCGCCCGGCTGACTCTGAAGTTCCAGGTTTAATTTATGAAACCTACAAAGACACTGACCTTGCAGGGTTCTGGTGCTCAGGCCCGTTAAGACAAGCTTCGATTAACTCTGAAGGGCAGTTTCATTTCTTTGAAACAGATTATTTCTTCTTAGATTATTCATTATACAACGGACCAAAAGCCGCTAAAGGGTATTATTCAGCTGAAAAATTCTCGCTACCTGAATTTCAAGCGCAAGCCTTAGCGACAAAAAACAAATTAAATCTTTTAAACCGCCCGATGCAAACGATCCCCCGTGGAAAACACGACGTGTATCTTGAGCCGATGGCTATGGCTGAAATCTTAGGAACAATGAGCTACGGCTCATTAAGCCAAGGTAATTTTAATAAAGGCTATGCCCCATTAAAAAAATTAAAAGATAAAGAATTAAAATTATCTCCGAAATTTTCAATCACTGAAAATTTTGATTTAGGTTTATCACCGCTCTTTAATTCAGTGGGTGAATTAAGCCCGAACAAAATTAACTTGATTGAAAACGGCGAACTAAAATCGTTATTAACAAGTACCGCGACAGCGAAAGAGTACAATATTGAAACGAACTTTGCTGACGTTTCAGAAGCTCCGCGTAGTTTGGATGTTAGAGCCGGTACTCTAGCCGAGAAAGACGCATTGTCAAAGTTAGGTCAAGGACTCTACTTATCTAACCTTCACTACATCAACTACTCAGACGTGCAAACTGCGCGTATGACAGGGATGACCCGCTTTGCTTGTTTTTACGTAGAGAAAGGCGAAATCGTCGGTCCTATTCAAGACTTACGCTTTGACGAGTCGATTTATAATATCTTTGGCGACAACTTGGTCGAACTGACAAAAGAGTCTTCAGTTTTTGTAAGTACGATGACTTACTTAAAACGTGAACTTGGCGCATTCAAGACACCGGGTGCCTTGATTAAGAATTTTAATTTTACTCTGTAAATGCTTTTGTATTTAAGTTAGAATGGGTTTATACACGACAATAAGTAATTAGGAGAAAACTATGGCTCTTACTAATATTCAAAAGATCGTTCAAAAACTTTCTGAACAAAAAAACGTAAAAAAAGTGATCGCTGACGTTCAATCAGTGACTCACGATTTACAAACAAAAATTCAAAAGCTGTCAGCAGACCAAGCAGTTAAGAAATACAAAGACTTAGCTAAAAAAGTTGTCGCTGCAGAAAATGAATTACAAAAAGAAGTTCATAAAGTTGTTACGCAAGTTAAAAAGTCTGCGACTGATGTTGAGAAGAATTTAGCTTCTTACAAAAAGAAAGCTGAAGCTCAACGCGCTAAGATCGAAAAAGCGATCAAAGCTAAAGCGGCTGAATACGGCGTAAAAACGGCTAAGAAATCTTCTAAAGCAAAAACGAAAGCAAAACCTGCGGTTCGTAAAGCTAGAAAAAAAGCTGTTAGAAAATAATTTTAAAGATTGAGATAGCCAAAGCTAACTAAAATGCAAAAGCTACCCCTAGCGAAGGCATTAGATAGCTTTGGTTAAAGGCTGACTTGGTTGTCAGACTTCCCGATGTACGCGAAGAAAAACTTTCGCTGATATAATATAATCCCACATTAATTCTTGTTTTTTGAGATACATTAAATGACGCCACAAACTTGGCGGCCATTGTAGTCCCATTCCACGATTCTTTACCCGCTGCCTCACTCACATCAAGTTTTGCATACGGCGAATAAGCGCCTGTCACGATAAAGCTCGTGAAGCTTTTTTTTAAGAATTGGTACGAAACACCTAAATAAGGATTTACCGAAGTCATTTTCGTGTACGTTGAATCATCATAGTTTTCAACGCTGTTGATAGCCAGATAGCCAAGAGCTAAAGATAGCGGGAATTCTTTTTTAAATCCCACATTCAGATAACCATCATAAAAAGTTCGACCAAGGCTTGAAAGCTGCGTCGAAGAACGGTTCTCTTGAAGAGTACCGAAATCAAGGCCAACTTTGACCTGTGACTTAGCCGTTGCAGTGAACATCACTCCACAAAGCAAAATTAAAATTTTAACCGACATTAATTGCCGATAAACATTTTTGAAATGCATTTTGTATCGCTTCCGTATTCAAAAAATGGAGTTGTACCTGAGCGCACTAAAATTTTTGTCGCATCAACACCGATTTGCGTCGGGTCGTAAGTAAATTTTTCGATGGCGTAATTCACCACTGTTGTGGCCGTCGTTGTCGCCGTTGCGATATACACAGAACTTGTCGCCGCGTCGTAAACCATTTCAGAAACGCCGTAGAGTAAGTACGAATAGGTTCCTGGGTATAAGCTCGCATCGTAAATTTTTGTAGCCCCTGAAATAGCATTTGTACTTTCATCGATCGAATACATATAGATACTATTCAAGTCTGTCGTTACCGCATTACCTGCATAAGCTACAAATAACTTAGCATTCGTAGAATCATAGAACGCTGCCGTTGGAAACGCATTCGCATTAGGCGCTGCCTGGGCTGCAGAACAAGTTGTTCCGCCAGTTGTTGCAAAAATTCCGAAACGGTTTTGCGCTGCTGCCGCGTGCAAGAACACAAATTTTCCGTTTGATAAAGTTAATACTTTTGGAATTAATGTTGTCGAAGTGTTACATGGAGCTGCCGTCGCATTGATGTAAGGAGCCCCCAAACGCACATTGCCCGAAGTTAAGTATTCAACACCTGTCGACTTGCTTACCGCAAAATCACCATTAGATAATTTCAATAAATGTCTAAGCTGGGCACTTAAAGCTGTCGTATTATTAGAAAAAATTGAACGAGCCCCATTTGATCTTTTTTCAATTTTTTCAATTCGGCGTAAACTAGTTGTCGTTGTATTTTCGATCAACGCATAAAGATAGTTAGAATCCCCATCAACAATACTCGCCGGCGAATCCCCTGTATTTGATGGGCTTGAAAAGTAATCAGCGATGGTCGAGTCCACAGCGCCAGTCTCTAAACTGAGGCGGTAAATTAAATTAGAAGATGTTGTGTTCGAGAAAGTCGTATTATTGCCCGAATAGCACACACCGGATGCGACATAAAGATAGCGTGAATCCGAAGTCGATGACGACTCTTCAGGCTCTTTTGCACAACCATTGGTTAAAAGAACGCATAAGCCCACAACAATTTTAAATAATTTATTAGCACCCATGATTTCATTGTCGGACGAGTGACACGAATTTGAAATGGACAATAGACCGGAAAGCCTCATATTTAGAAAAATAACATAAACAATTGATGCTTATTTATGTTGCATTCTGGTCTTAAGTACAACTGCGCAAAGACCCCGTCATTTTTGCCTTTTCTAGACCTTCGTGCTAGCGTAAGCGCCGAACAATGACATGGGGGCTTTCATGGATTTAAACACGTCACTTTCTTCCCTTAACACGAACTCGGAATTTACAGGCCGCCATATTGGCCCTACTCCTGCCGAACAACAAGAGATGCTTCAGACACTTGGTTTTTCAAACTTTGAAGAACTAATGACTAAAGTTGTTCCGAAAACAATTTTTTCAAACGCCAAATTAGATGTGGGCGATGGAATTTCTGAATTTGAAATTTTAGCGCAACTTAAAAAAACGGTTTCTGAAAATAAAGTTTTCAGAAGTTTAATCGGTATCGGCTTTCACGATACAATTACACCGTCTCCGATTTTGCGTAACGTTTTTGAAAATCCAGTGTGGTACACAGCGTACACGCCTTACCAACCTGAAATTTCTCAAGGTCGTTTAGAAAGTTTATTAAATTTCCAAACAATGATCACTGACCTTACAGGTATGGAAATTTCAAATGCTTCATTACTTGATGAAGGAACAGCCGCTGCTGAAGCCTTAGTGATGGCGCATTCATTATGTAAGAAAAAAGACTGCAACGCTTTCGTGGTTCACCCACAAGCTCACCCGCATGTGCTTGAAGTTTTAAAAACTCGTTCTGAGCCTTTAGGTTTAGAAATGATTATCGCTGATCCTACAACTTACGATTTCAAAAAGGAAATCTTTGCAGCGATTTTCCAATACCCGACAACTGAAGGTACTGTTGAAGATTACAAAGCGATTGCAGCTAAGCTTCACGACCATGGTGCTCTTGTCGTGGCTTCAGTTGATTTATTAGCGTTAACATTACTTACTCCTCCAGGCGAATGGGGAGCTGACATCGTTGTGGGTAACTCTCAACGTTTCGGCGTACCATTAGGATTTGGTGGCCCTCACGCCGCTTTCTTAGCTACGAAAGATGCTTACAAACGTTCTTTCCCAGGCCGTTTAGTGGGTGTATCTGTAGATTCACATGGTAAAAAAGCATTACGTTTAACATTACAAACGCGCGAACAACATATTCGCCGTGAAAAAGCGACTTCAAATATTTGTACAGCGCAAGTGTTACTAGCAAACATGGCTGCGATGTACGGTGTTTACCACGGTCCAAACGGCTTAAAGAAAATTGCGTTACGCACTCACCGCTTAACTCAATTAGCAGTAGCTGGCTTAGAAAAACTTGGCTTCAAAACGACAACAACCCAATTCTTTGACACTGTAAAAATCAAAACTGACAAAACAGCTTCGATTGTTGCAGCCGCTGAAAAATTAGAAATCAATTTACGCGTTTACAACGATGGCGTTGGTTTTTCGATCAACGAAACTTGTAACCACCAGTTAATCGAAGATTTATTAACAGCGTTCAACGGCGGCCAAGCTTTATCATTCAAGCTAGCTGACCTTGAAGCTGGTTTAAAAAATCAATGGAACAAAGAGTTTGTAAGAACTTCTGATTTCATGACTCACACAACATTTAACCGTTACCACTCTGAAACAGAGTTAATGAGATACATCTACCAATTACAAAATAAAGATGTGACTTTAACTCACTCAATGATTCCACTTGGATCTTGCACGATGAAGTTAAATGCAGCCACAGAACTTATTCCGGTTTCATGGCCTGAAATTAACAAAATCCATCCGTTTGCTCCAAGCAACCAAACACAAGGTTACCAAAAATTAATTAAAGATCTTGAAGCAAAACTTTGCGCAATCACAGGTTTTGCCGCTGTCTCATTACAACCAAACTCTGGCGCTCAAGGTGAATACGCGGGTCTTTTAGTTATTCGTGAATACTTTAAAGCTAGAAATGAATCACACAGAAATGTGTGCTTAATTCCTTCTTCAGCACACGGAACAAATCCGGCGTCTGCAGCTTTAGCTGGCTTTCAAGTTGTAGTAACGGCTTGTGATGAAAACGGTAACGTTGATTTAGCAGATCTAAAAGCTAAAGCGGAACTTCACAAAGATAAATTAGCTGCGATGATGGTTACTTACCCATCAACACACGGTATCTTTGAAGAAGCGATCACTGATATCTGTGAAGTTATTCACAAATACGGCGGTCAAGTTTACATGGACGGCGCGAATTTAAACGCGTTAGTGGGCGTGGCTCAACCTGGTAAATTCGGACCGGATGTTTCTCACATGAACTTACATAAAACATTTGCGATTCCTCACGGTGGTGGCGGTCCTGGTGTTGGCCCAATCGGCGTAGGTGCTCATTTAGCTCCATACTTACCGAAGCATTCTTTAGTTAAAGAAGCGGGTCCTTCAACTGGCGTAAGCTCTACAACAAGCGCACCTTGGGGTTCAGCTTCGATTTTACCAATCAGCTGGAGCTACATCACAATGATGGGTGCCGCAGGTCTTAAACAAGCCACAATGACTTCGATTTTATCAGCGAACTACATCGCAAAAAAATTAGCACCGCACTACCCGATCGTTTACAAAGGTAAAGAAGGCTTAGTCGCACATGAATGTATTATTGATATTCGCCCGTTAAAAAAATCTCATGAGATTGACGTGAACGATATCGCTAAACGTTTAATGGATTTCGGCTTCCACGCACCGACAATGTCTTGGCCGGTCATTGGAACATTAATGATCGAGCCCACAGAATCAGAATCAAAACGCGAGTTAGATCGTTTCTGTGAAGCGATGATTCAAATCCGTAAAGAAGCCGATGCTTGCCCTGATGTGATCAGAAATGCTCCGCACACGGCTGAAGCGTTATTAGCGACAGAGTGGAATCATAAATACACGCGCGAAGTGGCGGCTTATCCGGCTTCATGGGTGAAAACAAACAAATACTGGCCACCAGTTGGACGTGTCGACAATGCCTACGGTGATAAAAACATCGTGTGCTCTTGCCCTCCGTTAGATTCTTACCAGTAGTTTGATATCGTGAAAAAAATCGTTCTGATCCGCTTAGATAAAATTGGCGACTTGATCTGTACCTTACCGACAGATCAAGTTTTGGATCAGAGCGCGTATGATGTGACCTGGGTTGTGCAAAAAGGCATGGGTAACATCGTAAACTTCGGTGAGAAAAAACGCCGTTTTATCGAACTGGATAAATCTAAGCCTGAAGAATCTCGTCAAATCTTTGCTGATTTCCTTAAACAAAACGATTTTGATTACGCTGTTAGTTTTCAATGCCCGTGGTGGATTAACTACGAGCTTTTTAAAGCGCGTATTCGCCACCGCATTGGTGTTCTAAGCCAGTGGCACAGCTTTCTATTCTTAAATGAAGGTGTGCGCCAGAAGCGTTCACGCGCGATTAAGCATGAGTTTGAATACAATTTAGAATTGGTTGAAAAAATCACGGGGCCGCTTACACAAAACCCGAAAGAAATTTATTTTAAATTTAAAAAACCACAATCAACAGCGACGTTAGAAAAATTTGGATTATCACCAAATTACATCGTGGTTCATCCGGGCATGATGGGTTCAGCCCTAAACTGGCCCCAACAAAAATACATCGAATACATTGATAAACAAATTAAATTAAATCGTCTCATTGTGATCACCGGAACCGATGCTGACGAACCTTATCTTGATCAAATAAAAAAAGTTTACTTAAACCATCCGCAGGTTAAATGGCTGCAAAGTAAATTAAATTTCAGCGAACTTTTAGAAATTTTAAATTATTCTGAAAAAATAATTGCGCCCTCGACTGGGGTCGCGCACATCGCTGCTAGTTTAGATAAAGAAGTGCACGCTATTTTTTCGCATATCCGCGTTCATCACCCAATACGTTGGAGTCCACGCGGAAAAAACATACATATTTATTTACCAAAAGTAGCTAATCCCGAGACGTGCGATCACGCTGATTGCATGACTAAGATCGAGCTTCCTTAATACAAAAGTCCTGTAAAATTCATCTACATTTCCAAGACAATTCAGTCTTGTTTCTAACCTATATTTTAAATTTCTCCGTCTAATTTTTCTACAAATTAAACGTCTCTATAGTTACGGCAAAACCGCACCGATAGAGCCTTTGCGAAAAAAAGGACATCAACATGAACTACATTTATAAATCCATTTTGCTTTCTTCTCTTGTACTAACGACGGGCTGTATGAAGGGCAAGTCGAGTGTGGAAGAGTCAAGCCAAAAGGCGGCTGAAGCCATTGGTTGTGATAGCTTCAAAAGTAAAGTCTACGATTCTATGTATGACTACTTAGATAATGAACAAGAAGCCCCGCAATTATCAGATTTCTCGACTTCATTAGCTGAAAAAATTGATCAGATTGCATTAGCACAAAAAATTGATAACCCAGAAGCTGTTGAAAAATTAAAGCAGAATATTTCTGATCTTTATAAAGTGCTTATCGAGAAATCGGCTGAATTAAAACAAACAAAAACAGCCAAAGAACATTTACAAACAATTATCGAAATGGAAATGGAAGACGTTTCCACTCCAGAAAACGTTCAGTTAAATAACGTCGGGGCAAAAGCTTTTGCGAAAGTAGACCAAGCCGTTAAAGCGTTAGATGTACAATGCGGTGCAGGTTCTCCGACAACGGGTGAAACTGAAGAGCCGGGCGATCCAGTGGTTGTTGACCCGGGCACAAGCTCTCCGGGTACATCCGATCCAGGCACCATCACTGACGCTCCAGCAGCTGTCGGTCAAAAAAGTGTTTTAGTCGGTTCACACAACGTATTAGCTACAGCTTACCAAAGTTGCGCAGTTTTAGAGATTCCAGAAGTTTCAGCGGCGACAGCTGATGTACAAGGTATTGAACGTTACGCGACTCACTCTGATGGTATCGGTGGTGTACGACGTGTATCTAGTTTAAGTTCGGTGCAAAATACACATCCTTATATTAAGGTTGCTGGTGGAGCGCAGGCTGGATGCTTCAACGTAAGAAACAATCCGCTAATCTACGATTACGGCGGACAAGCTGCGATTTCAAATAACATCTTAGATTTTACTAAAAATGCGGGTTCTGGAAGTTCAGCTTTAGGTATCGACTGTTCAGCTTACGTATCAGCTTCGATTGCCGCTGGTGGTTTACGTTATAAACCAGGTGTTGAAAATAAAGCGGTTTACACGCGTCAGAATTCTTCTAAGTTTATCAACGCAGCTAATTCTGGCTTCACATGTTTTAGCAATGCAACGATGCAACCTACAAGATCAATCCAACCGGGTGATATCGTAGGCGTTAGCGGTCACGTAGTATTAGTTGATAAAATCGGTGAAGATCCGTTTGGTTTAAAACGTCTTAAATCAGCCACAGACTGTAACTCGATGTCGACAACGTACTTTGATTTTATCGTAAGTCAAAGTTCACCATCTAAAAATGGTATTGGTCTTAACCGTTACGTTGCTAAAGATTACTTACGTGAGTCTTCTAAAATGACGACGGCGTTCTTAGGTATCGCAAAAGCGGCCTGCCAAGCTTACTTTGGCAGCAAAAACGTAGCCACACCAAGCTCAACATACGGAATTTTACGTCACAAAGGTACAGCGGAATGTTTATCGCCAAAAATCCAAATGGCATATCAAAGTTGCGTTAGTACGTGCATGAAGTAATATAAAGGAATGTCAGATAAACATTCTAAAATTTTCGATCTAATTTCTCAGCCAGAGTTAAAGACCTTAACTCTGGCTGATTTCATTAAGACCCTGTCTGACTACTTTGTAAATAATCCTGATGATCTTACTCCGTGGGATAAAGAGTACTGCCAAAAAGCTTACCGCTATTATTACCTACCGTTAAATTACATTCGTAACGAGAATGTTGTTCAACGTGGCTTACAGGTGGAGTTTTTTAATGGTATTGAATCTACGGTTGATTGGGGCACAGGCCCAGGCACAGCAAGTCTTGCGTTATCACAAACACTTCCGCAAAACTTAAAAAAGCAGATTCTTATTGATCAATCGCCGGTCGCTTTAAAAAACTTTACCGATTTAAAACAGTATTTAAAAAATCCTGAATATTCGAATGAGTTAAAATTAAAAGGTTTAGATGTTGATTATAAAAAATCATTATTAGTTTTTTCGTACAGCTTAACTGAGATGAAAAAACTTCCTGACGGTTTTTTTGATTTTGATTCGATTATGATTTTAGAACCTTCAACACAAGATGATGGCCGTAAGCTTTCTGAGCTTCGTCAGCAGTTGATTGATCGTGGTTATTACATCTGGGCACCGTGCACCCATCAACAAGCGTGTCCGTTACTGACACAATCAAAAACTGATTGGTGCCACGACCGTTTTCACGTCACAGCTCCAAAATGGTTTTGGGAGACTGAACAACATTTACCTTTCAAAAATAGAACCATTACAACAAGTTATTTATTAGCTAAAAAAACTCCACCACCCGCTTTTATCAAAGATAAAGCGCGCACCGTAGGTGATTCATTAGAAGAAAAAGGTAAAACTCGTCAGTTGGTTTGCAGATCACCTGAACGTGAATTCTTAGCTTGGATGCATAAAGAAAAAAATCAGCAAACAATTCCGCGCGGAGAATTAATCACAATTCCTGCTGATGCTGAGAAAAAGTCGAACGAGCTTAGAATTAAAACTAAACTCGAAGGTTACGGTTAACTACGCAGCTTTTTTAATAAAAACTTCGTATCTTAAGTTCGCAGCTCGCAATTGATCATCCAAAGCTACCTTAACATAAAGCAATTCTGAATCTTTTAACAGTTTAGCAAACTTGGCAGCTCTTTCAAGGCTAACTAATTTACGTCCTTTTTCAATATCGCATAAATTAGCTTTTGATATTTTTAGTTTTTTAGCAAAATCGACCTGCGAAATTTCTTCGCGCGTGCGGAATGAACGCAATAGCATAGCCATTGTAAAAGGGCCCAGTCTTTTTTCGAGATCTTCAATCCCATACCATTTTTTAGTACTCATGCTTGTTCACCTCTATAACTTGAATAACTTTAAATTCACCATTTTCGGTTTCTATGTAAATTATCCGATATGCTCTATTAAGCCTTACAGATCTTTGTCCTTGCCTAGCTCCCGCAAGAGGCTCGTCATGAAGGCCAGGACGCTTTCTCACTTGAGCTATACCCATTAATGCAACTGCATTAATCCAGTCATAAAATTTTTCCGTTATATTAACTGGCAACCTGTCCAACTGTTTTTCAACCCGCTTCGACCATATTACACGTTCACCAGAGTACTCCAAGTTGGAGTACTCTTCAAGAAGCTTATTTTTACGACTATTTTTTGCCATAACAGTCGTTATGCAAAGCTCTATGCTGATTTATAACCAATATAGGATGAATTAGATTCGTTCTTCGGACTTATTAGATTTTTCTTCAATTTGAACAACTTGTGGACCGCGCAAAAACAGATAAATAAACACGCCGCCTAAACTTAAAACAAAGAATAGAACTATCCCTAACGAGATTGTCGCAAACGACAGAAAATGACCGTCTTCCATATTTGATTTGCCTCCGGCAAACCTTATTCTAAAGGGCCGACCGCCTGGTCGTCCTACATGCATCATACCTGAAATGTCTTGATTCAGTAAGGGCTAACACGATACCTTGGCCTCCTGTATTACAAGAGGAAACTATGTCTTTAAAAACTCCCCTATTTGATGATCACGTAAAACTAGGCGCTCGCATCGTAGACTTCGCTGGCTGGCAAATGCCGGTTCAGTACACTGGTCTTAAAGAAGAGCACAATGCTTGCCGCACACACATCGGCTTGTTTGATGTATCACACATGGGTGAAATTCGCGTTAAAGGCCCGAAGGCTGTAGAAACGCTTCAATGGTTAACAACAAACGATGTTACTAAATTAGAAGCCGGACAAGCGCATTACAGCTTATTACCGAACGATCAAGGTGGACTTGTCGATGACATCTTCATTTATTGTTTAGAAAAAAATGCGGACTACTTAGTTTGCGTGAATGCTTCAAACAAAGATAAAGACTTCGCGTGGATGACTAAACACAATAAGTTTGGCGCTGACATGACTGATGAGTCTTCTCAGTGGGGACAAATCGCTGTGCAAGGCCCGAAAGCTTTAGAACTTTGCGATGCTTTATTTCCAAATGACAAACCAAGCACTTGGGCTCGTAACACAATTAAAAAATCTAAATTTCAAAACTTTAACGTGATGATCGCAACAACAGGTTACACAGGTGAAGCCGGTTGCGAAATTTTCGTAGAAACTGCGGGCACATCAGCTTTATGGAATGCTTTATTAGCTCATCCATTAAAAGCTGTTCCAGTAGGTTTAGGCGCGCGCGATTCTTTACGTACAGAAATGAAGTTTTCTTTGTACGGTCACGAGATCGATGACAACACAAACCCTTACGAAGCTTTACTTGGCTGGGTTATCAAGCCCCAAGCTAAAGATTTCATGAACAAAGCGCAAATCGTCGCGGCTAAAGAACAAGGCTTAAAACGTAAATTGATCGGTTACAAAACCATTGAGCGCGGTATTCCTCGCCAAGGTTACGAGATTAAAACTTCAGCAGGCCAAACGATCGGAATCACAACAAGTGGGACACATTCTCCGACTCTTGATGAACCGATCGGCATTGCTTACGTTGAAACTGCGCATTCAACTGAAGGTTCCGAGATTTTCGTGGACATTCGCGGAAAGCTTGTTAAAGCTGTCGTTGTAAAAACACCGTTCATTCAAAAGTAGGAGCTACCAATGGGTACATTTCATATTCCTGAAGATTTTTATTACACTAAAGACCACGAATGGGCTCAAGTTGACGAGAATATCGTAACTGTGGGTGTTACTGAGTTCGCTCAAGACCAATTAGGTGAAATCGTTTACGTTGACCTTCCAGAAGAAGGACAAAAAGTAACGCAAAACCAAGCTTTTGGCGTTGTAGAATCAGTTAAAGCGGTTTCTGACTTATTTGCTCCAGTTTCAGGCACAGTTATCGAAGTAAACTCGGCTTTACTTGACGATCCTGCGTCTTTAAACGACGACCCAAATAATGACGGCTGGTTAGTACGCATCGAGATGGATTCTGAGAAAGAATTAGCCAACTTAATGCGTGCTCCAGACTACAAAAAGCTAATCAGCGAAAAATAATATTGTCTTTTTAAATCAGGACGGTTACTTTAACCGTCTCTGTTATCGTCTGTGCCCAGTTGGTGGAATTGGCAGACACACTAGGCTTAGAACCTAGCGCCGCGAGGCATGGGGGTTCGACTCCCTCACTGGGCACCATTTTTCTTAAGTACTCAAAATCACTTTAAAATTTAAATTGAATTTAAAACCTTGGGTGAATTTTGGGTTAGTTCTTCTGAATTTTCCTTTTTTCTAAAGATACCACATCCGATAACATCAAGCTTATGTCGACATAACTTCAGGTAAATAATGGGAAATGAAAATAGCAATAAGCCATGTCAGTGTGGCTCTTTAAAAAAGTATAAGAAGTGTTGCGGGCATTACTCCAAAGCTAACAGTAGATCAATTCCACCTGAGGTCGAAGCTGCATTTCGTAAAATGCACGAAGAACACCACGTTAAAGAACAAATTCGGATTCAACAGCAAGGTAAAGGCAAACCTATCATTACGGAAATGTTTCAAGGAAATCGATTGATTGCAGTTCGAAATAGAGTTTACCATTCAGGAAGCTTTAGAACTTTTCCAGATTTTTTAAATACATATATGTTAGATATATTTGGCAGAGACTGGTTTTCAACAGCTGCTAAAGATGGTGAATTAGAACATCCCATAAAAATATGGAAATCCATTGTTACGAAGCAATGGCAAGCAGGAACTGATGTAGAGGGTTTTCCTCAACTAACATCGATCGACTCAACTGGTGCATTGAAATGCTTAGTTGGCTTGGCATACAGCCTTTTCTTAATAGATCAGAACAGCGAATTACAAGATCATCTGATTAAACGATTAAAAGATCCAAATAATTTCCAAGGCGCATATTACGAGTCAATTGTTATCAATTGCCTCGTAAGGGCTGGCCTAGAAATCGAATTAGAAGACGAACAAAACAACAGCTTTAAGCATTGCGAATTATATGCAGTTTCAAAAGAAACTAACCAAAGATATTCCATTGAAGCTAAGGCACGAGGATTAAAAGGTGTGCTGGGCAAGATTGATGGCCCGTCACCAGGTGGCGACCCAACTATACAGCTTACCAAGCATATTAATGCCGCTCTAAAAAAACCTTCTGAAAACGCGCAACGAATTATCTTCGTTGATCTAAATCATGAAGACAGTAATCCAAGTTGGGCAGAACGTGCTGGTGAAAAACTCGAGCAAAAAGAAGATGACTTACTGGATGGAGTGCAAGCATACATTCTAGTGACGAACATGAATTTTCACTACCATCTGGAAAACACTCTTAATTCGCCTTCTGGTTTTGCACACGGTTTGGGAATATATGATTTCGCAAGAAAGGGTCCGATCACATTAAGAGAATATTACCATCAAAGGAAAAAGCACGCAGACATACACAAAGTTTTAGAAAATATAATGAACTACCCCAATATCCCTCAAACTTTCGATGGCTCGATGGTATCTGATACATTTGAAAGCTCGAATTCTATTAAGATTGGTAAAGAATATTTTTTTGATTCAATTGGCAAAAAAGCTCGAGTAACGACAGCAACTGTGTCTGAGGAAGAAAAATTAATGTACATTGGAACTGACCAAGGCCATGTTTTAACGAAAGCAATGTCAGAAACTCAACTCGAAGACTTCAGAAATCATAAGGATTACTTTTTTGGAACCTATTTAGAGCATAATAAACCAGCTAAGGATATTTTTGATTTTTTTGAAAGCATGGTGAAAATTCATATGAAATGGCCACTTGAAGCTTTGCATAACCAAATTAATATGTTTCCCGATAAAGAAAGTTTGATGAAACTTGAACATGAAGATCTTGTAATTACTTACGCCGAACGACTTGCGCACCAAACTTACAACATTCGAAAATAAAAATTATTGCCTAATCACATTGAACATTTCTTTTTATTTTCTGGACTCATCGGCTGTGCCTCAACAATTTGATTATGATATTTCATAAGCCACAAATACTTTTCAATAACATCTCGCTTTGTGTTTTCATCAAGAGATTTTTTAATAAACTGCTTGTGTAGGCCCAAGATTGAGACAGCTTTCTCTTCTGAATAGCCATACTTTTTATCCACCTCAATATAGCTTACTCCAGCACTTCTAAGATAATCCAAATAGCGCAATTGATCTTCCTCATCTGTCCTCATCAATAGACTGATGTTTGATCGTAGAAGCTCATGCTTAACTTTGTCTTCCAACAACAAGAGTGACTCAAGAACCTCAAGTAACGAATTATCAAGCAATATTCTTGGGTGCACAGCCTTTTTAGATTCTAATAAGTATGCTTCAGCCATTGCTGGACTAATTAAAAAACCATCTTCGTAGAGATAGTCGCCATATGTAATAGCTCCTCGCAATGCTCTGCCAAAGATGCCCATTAGTATTGAAATCCGAATCGAAAACTTAATTAAGAAAATAATAGCGTCGTCATATTTTGTCGCGTCCGTGGCAATTACCATACAATCGCTGAATTGAATGAAATCAACCGCAGGGTCGTCATCTTTTAAAAATTTTCGACAATCTTTCAGTGCATTAAATAGCCTGTCAGGGTCGTTGTAAAAGGCTTTAAAGCCCATTAGATCAATAAAAACGACAATTTTTTTAGAGTAAGATTTTTTTGAAGATTCGACAGTTTCTGTCATAATCTAAATATGTTAGATTATTTGTGTACAATTCTAAAGGAGTTTTAGCATGTTGCAGCCATGGCCACAGACCACCACCTCCATCACAAGAAGGTGGTTTTAATAACGGTGGTGGCAATCACCCACCACACCCACCGCAGGCTCCGGGGCAGCAGTCGCAACAGTACAACAATGATTCGTATTTTCCTGGATAATTAGTTATACTTCAAAGGGTGAACACTCTTTACTGGATCGAAGAACTTTTACCCTTTGAAGTTATGCAAAAGAAAATGCAAGACGGCGTTGGTTATTACTTAAATGAAAAGTTCGTTCTGTTTCTGACTGAAGATAGCAAGACAACTGTTTATCGTGGAAAGTCTTATCAGTTTCAACTTTACTTCGGCGCTTTTTTTCCGATTGTAAAATTAAAACACAATGCGGTGATTGCGAAGTTTCCGTTTTTAGAAAACCATCCGGTAAAAAAAGAATGGCTTTATATTCCGGCTGAAAATGAAAACTTTGAAGAAGAAGTAAAACTTGTTCTGCGCGAAGTTTTAAAAGGTAACCCGCTCTTTGGAATTCCTGTTCAAGAAACCGCAGCAGAAAAGCGCGCGCGTTTCGAAGCTGAAGGCGAAATTTCTGATCCACGCAAGCCCAGCTTATTTAATACCAACGCACCAAAAGCTAAGGTTAGGAAAAAAGCTGAACCTAAAAAAGAAAAGCCAAAATCAGAGCCTACGCTTGAAGCACGTGCAAGAAAGAAAAAAGCTAAAACCAGCAAAAAAGCAGAAAACACTTTCTTGCTGTCTATAACTAGAAGAAGTTCAAAATAATTATTTCGAACTCTTCTCGGCGCAGTAACCAGTAACATCGACGAGCATATAATTCACATAACCACCGTCATCGCCACCAGGCTCACTCAACTTGCTCAAGTTTTATCATGGTAAATAAGTTAACCGATATTAACTATAAAAATTCCAGATCGAGCAACACACTGGTAATCTTTCACTATAAAGCATTCAATACTATGCGTACCCTGATATCGCGATTTTTCATGTCGTTTTAAACCGCCCTCTTCCATGTTGGATTCATTGAAATCACCACGAAGACCTTGATCATTTGCAGCATCATCTCCCGTATTTACTACCTGCCAAAAAACTTTAAATGGCCTAGGCACGTTAGTTTCTACTCGAAAACTTAAATCTCTTCCTATTGGAATATCGTCGCCACTCTGAAATTTTACAGGTAAGTGACCCACACGACTATATTGCGCAACTACGAGCTTAACATTAAATTTTTCATCGACTGGCCACAATGGCTTCATTCGATGCGGAGCAGAGGCAATTATAGCTTGGTATGCACTTAAAGTTTTGGGCTGAGAAACTGTGAGTTGCTTCTTTGTTTTAACTATATTGAGAGATTTAGCTAACGTTTTTTCTCCCAGTTTATGCGATAACGACTCCGCCATTCGATCAAGAGCTACAACTTGCGTGAAAACTTGAAAATCGTCACGTGCAGCTTTTAGCCAACCAAAAAACTCAGTTGCCTTATTTTGTTCGGTTTTCCAAGAATCAGCAAAATTTTCTCTCGGATCGGATGGATTCTCAACCCAGTAATCATTTCCCTTTTTGAACAGCTTTTCTTCAAACCGCAAAAGAATTCCCTGAATTGCTTTAGTTAAATCAGTTTCATATTGAAAAGCATGAGCCGCCAAAGTGGTCAAAATAATTGAGGATGGCTTCAAATGTAACTTACCTGTAAAGTGAATATCACGATGTCTTTTAAGAAGCTTAACAGCTGCCTGTAAGGGAGTATTTGACTTAAAGCTGGGTAAATCCGCGACTTCAACCTTTCCGCGTACTGCTTCTGAAAGAGATTTAGTAACAACGGGAGCCACCATGCGATCATAAAACCATTGAGCATAGCCATTTGGGTTACTGGTCGGCCAATTGGATGAGCGAACAGTAAAGTTAGCATGTCGACGATCTGTTATAGCTACGGATTTTCGAAAAATATCCTTGGGAGAAAATTTCAAACCTTCAATCAATCGAAACTGAAATTCACCATCAGGAATACATGGCAAAATATCCATATGAAATTGAGCAGAGTCAGCATAATTGAGCGTCCAAACACGGTCCCATTGGTCTGGCTTAGACATGTTATGGGCGTCTGCATAAGCCTTAATCTCGACACCAAATTTTTCCTGGAGTTCTTTTTGTGTAATTTGTAACTTGTCCAATGAAACTTCAAAAACTACGTCGACGTCATAATTTTCTTCGTCGTTAACAGGTCTAATAGCTGTACCCAATCTAAATGATCCTTGCGAGTAAACTTGAATATCTACTTTCAAAGTTGATGCATCACGCTTTAACCAAGCCGCTATAGACTGATAACTTGTCTCTACAGACTCATACCGAGATGGAGGAACTTCGATAGATTTAGAAATTTCCGAAATAAACTCTTCTACTTCATGATTATTTAATAACATCAGTACTTTTTCTTAGATTTTCAGGTAAAAATTTATCAATTTCAGAATCTGAAAAAGTATACTCTTCATACTCCTTCAATGCTTTTTGAGCCATACTGTAAGCTTTAAAATTAGTACTCGGAGCCGAACTGTACACAGTAACTAATTGCTTTTGAAGATCGTCTCTTTTTTTAACAATTGCATCAGCTACTAGCAAATTGCTACGAATATCTACCAATAATGACAAGTAACTCTCTCGAATGTTTAAAATTTTAAGGGCAGCGTCACGGTGCTTTTGCGCCAAAGAACCCATATCAAATGACTTTAAATATGCAGTTACGAATAAAGAAATTGCGGAAACTATAGCCGTCACAATCTTTGTGCCCTCTTGATCATTCTTAAATAAAGTTACTACTCCACCCGTTGTAATCACGTTTAAGACGATTTGCGCCGTTTTGTAGCACCCAAGTCTATCTATTAACAAATCGGCCATTTTTTCATGAGTTTTATGAGTGTAAACAACTCTACCAAAACACTGTCTAATCTGATCTTCTAATAAGTTATTCATGCAATTGTTTGTTAAAATAGAATGAGCATGCTGTCATTTAAAAACGATCTATTGCGTGCGGCATTAGATAAAGAAATATTTATTTAAAAAAGCATGCCTGACCAAGATAATCTTAAAACCCAATTAGAAATCGCTCTTGAAGATTTAAAGTATTACGCCAACGTCGAAAACTACGGCCAAGGCGAATCGTTTGGTGAGCTTTCGGCTTAAATGACGATGGATCACAAAGGCCTGCTGCGCGATCGCACGAACAAGCCAAAATAAAAAAATAACTATCTTAAAAATTCTTTTACGCACGAATGAGTTTCGCGCATTCCTGTTTGAATAACAGCTTTGCATAAAACTTTGTTATCTTTAGCACGAATAAAATTAAATTCAGCAGAATCCCCGCCTGAAGTGATTTGCTGAACCCAGTAAGGTTGGGCCGACAAATAAATTTGTGACTTTACTTGAATACCTTCTTGCACGTTATTCACAGGGCTTCCTTTGTCCGGAGACTGCGCACTGCCAGAAACAATCACGGGTAAATTATCAAAGTTGATTAACGCCGCTACATGATCGTGCCCCACGATGACTGCGGTGATTTTACTTCTGTAAGTTTTAAACAAAGAACGGATTTTAGTTTGAAACGCTTTTTTCTCGGTCCACTTGTGTTCGCCGATTGTTAAACTTGGGTGATGATAAACTGCATACACTTGTTTTGCTGTTGTTGATTTTAATTGCGATTCAAACCACGTCATTTGTTCGTTAACAGTTTTCGTATTGTCAGAATTTAAAACTAAAAATAAAACTTCGCCGTTTAAGTAACTTTTAGCAAAATATTCACCAGGCATTCCAAAGTACTTAACTTCGTTAGCGTAACCTAGATGGTGATTACCGATCGCAACCACATCAAAAGTGATTCCGGCGTTCTTCCATGGTGTCCAGGCTTTTTCGTAAGTTCCTGAATAGATATTATCTCCAGGCATAACCATTTTTTTAGTATCAAATTTTACGATCGAAGCTAATAAAGATTGAGAATTGCTATTCCACAAACCGGCATCGCCTACGACAGCAAACTTAAGCTCGGCTGAAAAAGTTAAAAGTGAAAATAAAAATGTGGCAAAAAATAAACTGGTTCTTTTCATAAAACTATTACTTCACTTTAGAAAATGTAGCGCAAGTTTAGATTCAGTTAAGGACTTGGCGCGTTGCATTTTATGCTCCATCACACCGATACGTCGCAGACTGACCGGTTTTGATCGTGGCCCTACACATGACCTTGCTATCACGGCCACGAATAAATAAAAATTCAGACGCATCTGTCGCCGTTATATCTTGAGGAGTTACCTGCATAACCCAAAAAGGTTCACTATCTAAATGAATCGCCGTACGCACGCGAACTCCCGACTGGATATTATTCAAAGGCACTTCATCACGCGGGCTTTGCGTACAACCTGAAATAACCACTGGTAAGGTATCAAAATGCATTAGGCTTGTGATGTGTTCATGCCCAACAATCAACGCCGTAATCTTATGGCGATAAGTTTTTAGAAGCGGACGAATCTTTAACTGAAAATTCTTTTTTTGTTCTGTCGGAATGTAGCGACCAACCTTATAGGTCGGATGATGATAGACCAAATAAATCTGCTTCGCCGTTGAGGCTTTAAGCTGCGCCTTAAGCCATGTCATCTGCTTTGTAACATTTGAAGTGTTGTCTGAATTAAGAACTAAATACTGAATTTCGCCAAACGCATAGGTCTTAGAAAAATATTCGCCGGGCATTTGAAAAAATTTAATTTCTGCCTGGTAGGTTTCATTGTGATTACCTAAAGCGATCACATCAAAACTAAAGCCTGCGTTTTTCCATTCACCCCATTGCTGTTCGTACGTGCCTTCATAAAGATTATCTCCGGGCATAATAAGTTTTTTTACATTGAATTCGGCCATTGAAGCCAAGAGCATTTGGGCATTGCTGTTCCAGCGCCCGGCATCGCCTATAATGCCAAACTGCAATTCAGCGGCAATAAGAGGGATCGTGAGAAAAAAAGCTAGAAAGTATGAGGCTAATTTCATCTAAATCCTTTTGTTTATAGGACTAGATAGGCTCAATACAATTTTTAGACCACAGGGCCTATGCGGAGCGCCAAGCCCATAAAGCCTAGCGCTGTTTTGAAATATTTATTTTAACTTTTCGATCCAATTTAAATTGTCGGCTTTATAACCGTATTGGATGTCCGTTAGCTCTTGGTAAAGCTTCGTTGTAAGTTCACCCATTTGACCGTTGTTGATTTTAACTTTCCAGTCTCTAGCTGCTAACTCACCCATAGGAGTGATGACCGCTGCTGTGCCTGTACCGAAAGCTTCAACAAGATTTCCGCTTTGCGCCCCTTCACGAATCTCTGAAAGTTTGATTTTACGTTCAACGATAGGTTTACCCCAAGATTTTAAAACTTGGATAACTGAATCACGAGTTCCACCCGCTAAGATCGTACCTTCTAAAGATGGAGTTACGATTTCGTTTTTGAAAACGAAGAACACATTCATTGTTCCCACTTCTTCAACGTACGTGCGAGTTGTGTCTAACCAAAGAACTTGTGAATAATCTTTTTTCTTAGCTTCGTAAGCGGCTTTTAAACTTGAAGCGTAGTTAGCGGCTGCTTTAGTTGCGCCAAGACCACCCGGGCAAGCGCGTGTGTAATCTTCTTCAACCCAGATGTTAACTGGCGCTAATCCCGATTTATAATAAGCACCCACCGGAGATAGAATCACAAAGAACATGTATTCGCGAGATGGACGAACACCTAAGAAACCTTCGTTACCGATAAGCGTTGGGCGAATATATAAAGCCGAACCTTTGTTTTCAGGAATCCAGTCTTGATCAATTTCAACAAGCTTACGAATACCTTCTAAAAATAATTCTTTTGGCGGAGCCACCATGCAAAGACGTTCAGCGCCCTGGCACATACGGTTCCAGTTGTAATCCATTCTAAATAAAGCCACATCGCCGTTACCTTGGCGGAAAGCTTTCATGCCTTCAAAAAGAGCTTGTCCGTAGTGCAACACAGAAGCTGCCGGATCTAGCGCTAGTGGACCATAAGGAAGGATTTGAGAATCGTACCAGCCCTTAGCATCGCTATATTTAGCCACGAACATATGATCAGTAAAATATTGGCCAAAGCCTAAATTATTCGCGTCAGGTTTTTTAAGGGGCTGCGTCGTTTTTGTGACTGAAATTGGGGCTAAATTCATGGGCGTATAGAATCACACCACTGCTTGCCTTGACAAGATTTTTTATCCCCCCAGATAATGATTTTCTGACGAGAGGAAATACCATGCGTATTACGTTAATCGCCCTGCTGTTTTGCCTGCCTGCATTTGCTGTTGTGCCTGCACACGCTTTAGCCGAAAAACCGCAAATCATCGAATGCCCATTAAAAGTGCCAGTGAGTTTTAAGCCTGAAAAAAGCATTCCGACGATGCAATTTCGCGATTTTGAAACAGATACCATCGAATTCCAACGTTTAGAGATGTTTGATCAAGACCCTAAAAAGAAAATGTCGTTAAAACCTGATAACGGCGATGCACCTCCTCCACACACATGGACAATCAAGCCTGCTGAAGAGAAAAAAGAAGACGGCACACCAGCTTGGCAACAAACAGCTACTGAAAAGCCAAAAGCTATTATCCCTTGGTTAGTGTGCTACTACGGAAAAAACAGCAAACAATTATTCGTTAAACGTTTTGCAAAAATTCCATCGTCTTGCACAACGCAAGCTTCGAAAACAAATCCAAAAATCTTTAACACGATCGTTTGTAAATAATGTTAGAATTTCTTGTCGTCGCATTTAGTATTTTAGCTAACGCCGTTCTATCTGGTTTAGAAATGGCGTTTGTGACCGTGTCTAAAGCGCATTTAAAAAAGCTTGCGGCCGAAGGCTCAAGTTCTGCAGCCCGTGTCTTAAAATTAAAATCAAATCCAGAGCGTACTCTTTCGGTTCTGCAAGTAGGTATCACCTTAGTGGGAGCTATTTCAGCGGCCGTTTCCGGTGCCAGCGCTGAAGAGCATTTAAGCCCATGGTTTATGGCTCAATTTCCGATGATAAGCGAAGAAGTGGCTGAATCCATCAGTATTGCCGTTGTGGTTTTACCGTTAACTTACATCAGTGTTGTGATCGGTGAACTTGTTCCTAAATCAATCGCATTGAAATTCCCGGTAAAATTAGCTTTAGCCGGCGGCTTACTTTTAATGATTATGGATCGCGTATTTGCGCCATTCGTTGTGATCTTTGAATATTCGACAAAATTTATTACTAGAATTTTATTCGCAAAAATCTCAACAAAAGAAAATGTCGACACCACTCAAGAAGTTGACCTTGATAATTTAAATGAAACTCATAAACAGTTTGTATTTAACTTGATCGGCGTAGATAAACGTAAAGTCAAAGATGTGATGCTTCCGTGGGATGAAGTAAATAGAATTCATCTTTTAGATCATACGCATGATGTTTTTGAAATGATTAAAACACACAAAAACACGCGCCTTCCGGTTATGCACGAAGATAAAGTCGAAGGTATTTTGTACACCAAAGAATTTATCTCTGAACCTGAAGTGGCTAAAATGGATTGGACAAAACTGATTCGTAAGGCCGAATACCTTTCACCGAATGAACCAATCGTAAATGCGCTAAAACGTTTACAACAACGTAAAAGCCACATGGCCATTGTTCGCAGTGGTGATAAGCTTTTAGGTATTATTACGATGGAAGACATCTTTGAAGAAGTGATTGGCGATATTTACGACGAATCTGACGAAACGCAAACACTGTTATCTTCAAATTCAAAAATCAGAAATCAAAACTTTAGGTTCTAATATGTCGACCGACGAAACTACACTGTACGAACAACTTGGTGGCAAAGAAACGATCGAAAAACTTGTCGAACGCTTCTACCACTACATGGACACTTTACCTGAAGTTAAAGATATTCGTGATCAGCACGCTCCTGATTTAACAGAAGCCAGAGATAAATTAGTGATGTTTTTAACAGGCTGGTCTGGCGGACCACAAATCTATATCGAAAAATTTGGGCACCCAAGATTACGTATGCGCCACATGCCTTTTAAGATTGGTGAAAAAGAACGTGATCAGTGGCTTTACTGTATGTTTAAAGCTTTAGAAGATGTTGTTTCATCTGAACAATTAAAGAGTGATCTTAAAAAAAGTTTTGCTCACATCGCTGATTTTATGCGAAACCAAGCACCGCAAGGTTAACTTCTACTCGATCAAGCCACCCTTTTTATTGGGATCTTCACCACTTGATGAACCGACATCACGCTCGGCCGTTTTCATCTGACCAAAGCCACCCGTGCTAAAACCACCAAAGCCACCTTGGCCACCTGGAAATCCCCCGAATTGAAAATTCATAAAGTTGAATTTATGCAAACGGGGTTGAAGATAAATACTTTTCTCGCCTGAAAAACTGTGAACCACCGAATAGAAAAGATAAACCCAGATAAACATCGTGTAATCAAGAAGCCCCAAACAAAGCACAACAGCTGTCCATTTTAAACGTGTTACTCCCGCAAACACCGCAAAAGCACCAAGTACCGAACCTAACAATAAACTTTCACCGTAGAACTGCGCCCCTGTTACCCCAAGACCAACACCCACTAAAACTAACGGTACGTATTCGCCGCCAAAAAAGCCCAACGAAACACACAGTAAAGTTAAAATGAGTTTTAATAACACTAATTGCATATCATAAGCTGTCATTAACGAGCCTGAACTAAAACGTTCAACTAAATCTAAACTTAGACTTTGCAAGACGCGCACATCCGTATTGTAAAGCGCATAACCGACAGCTCCCGACATCGCAATGGCCCAGATAATATTTTTCGCGGCAAAAAAATCTGATAAGAAGAAATAACTTTTCTTATACAGACGCGAAATATAACCAATAATCATGCCTAAAACGAAAATAAAGAAAAAACGTTTTAACCAAGATTCGCTATCAGGAATCGTCACCACTGATAATAAATGCGGAAATTTAAGCGACTGAAGAATTAAGATGGCCACCCACGCGCCAAAGAACGTCCACACTTTTTGTGAAAACTGTGTGCGGTACATTTCAATCAGAAAAATAACACCGACCCATTTATTTCCGGTAATGGCCGCAAAACCGATACTGGCTGCCACGGGCCCCCAATATTTAAGACTTAAATTAAATAAACGCGCCACACCTGTTGTTGTTAGAACAATCACACCTTCACGGCCAACACTCGCACCAAAGATATGGCTTAAACTTGCTCCGACAAAATGATAAACCGCTTTCCAACGGTTCCAGAAAAAATTTTTCTCTTCGGTCATTTCATGAAGGTCTTTGACCTTGTGGGGATAGTACAAAGTTTTCTTTTTTAATAAAACGGTAAGAATAAATAAAATCGGAAGACCTAAAACAAGTTGTGGGTACTCTAGACGTAACTTTTCAGAAAAATTAACTACAGTTTGAAAGCCGTAACTTAAGCCCGCTGCTGCGGCCCCAAGAAGTAACGCCAAAATTAAATTTAATGGGTTCATGCGTTTTGTTTTCTCACATTAATCATCATATAGCCAATCACAATCCAATAGAAGCGATCGGCCATACCACCCAATGAGAGATGCACATGATAGATAAACAGAATCGGTATGTGTGTTAAGATATAAATAGCTAAAATTTTAAACTCTGGCGGAGCTGATCTTAGTTTTTGAAAGCTAACTGCAATAAGACCTGCAAAACCGATAAACACGATGGCGATAAAACCAATACCGCCAATCACCCCAGCTGAAACTAAAATATTATGCGGATCTTTATTGGCGTTATACTGGCCGACTTCGGTTTCGTTAATTTCGCCAAACTTAGATAACAACCCTTGGCCGATAATTGGGTTCTTCGAAAAGATTTCGTAACCACGTTCAAATTCACTAAACCGTGAAGCCACCCCGTCCTGCGCCGCACGTAAACCCACCGCACTTTCACCGCGCACGATTTCAAGCGCATAGTTACTAACTGATTGGCCAAATAACAATATCGCAATCACTAATGAAAACGCCACCGACACTTTAATAAATTGGCTCGCCGCTTTTCTGGCTGGAAAAAATAAGAACGCTAAGAAGTAACTAAGAACAACTGCAAATAAAGCAGAACGAGTTCCCGTTAGAATTAAAGCTGCCATTGCAACCGCAACACTCACCAATAAATAGATCTTACGCGGACGAGAGTTCTCTTTAGCGAATAATTCATAAATTAAAAAGATACTGGCTAAAGTAGCCACTGTAACCATGTACGGGATATGTTTAAACACCCCGATAAAGCGCCCACCTTTAAAAGTCATCGCCGGAGCAATAACAAGTAAAGCTAAACTTACATAACAAAGAAAGACCGAAATCTTTTGCGTGTAGTTTATAAATTTAGCCACCGATAACTCACTTGGAATCACACGCGCAAATAACACCACTGTAAAACAAGCTGATAACGCCGCCGAGATTTGTAACCACCATGGGTTGGCCGCCTCATTAAGAACGGTCTGCATCGCAGTCACCGCTAACAAGTACAAACAAAAAATAAACAGATAAAACTTAAAGAAACGGTTTTGTAAGTAGTGATGATTACTCTTCCAGAAAAATTTAATGATCAGTATCGAACCAATTATTATGTTAAAGAAGATATTAATAAAAGGATGCATACCCTTTTGAAAAATAAAAAAGGATTCCTGGTAAGGGAATCCCGGAATAAATCCTAAAGAGATCTTCGATAAAAAAATCAGGGCGATTAAAAATAACATGACACTCTAGTCAGAGTTTTTTTCAATCAGAACGCTGGTTAAGATAATGCTAGTGATTAAAGACACGATCGTTACCGATTGTGCAATATCACTTGAAATCCAAGGCTGCTTTTTCGGGACATAAACGAAATCATCCTGCGCTAATTTAAACGGCTTAACTTCAGAAGTCGATTTCATTAGTTTGTTCAGATCAAGTTCATACACACCTTTTTGTGAAGGATCGTTCTTACGAACAACCACTTCTGTTAGATCTGCGTTTTCAGCTCCACCAGCTAAAGTAACTAGTTTTAGTAAATCGGTTTGTGGTGGGATGTAGTAGATCCCCGGATTTTTTACTGCTCCTAAAAGTTGAACGCTGATTAACGATTCTTTTTGTGAAGAACGATAAATATATTCAGCGGCACGAGGTGGTTCTTTCACTTCGAAGAAAGAATTCTGTGCTTGCGAAACCTGAGCTTGAAAAAAGACCGCCGCAATTGCAATGGTCAAAACTCGACTTTTTAACATAAGATTCACCAACCTTTGTCTATTTCTCTGGACCTAGTACTGGATTATTTAAAACCAAAACAGGACTTATGGTCAACCTGTGAGTCGTTCAATAAGATGAAAGTACTGTAAGCGAGGACACTTTACATCATGGAAACACTTAACATCCCAGAGCACGAAAAGATTTTTAACGAAATTTGTCACAAGTTGAACGAATTATCGCAGGACGAAGACCAAAAGAACTCTAAAGACCGCGTAGTTCAATTAGACAAGATGCAAAATCAACTGAAAAACTTTCAAATCGAGTTAGTTTCAAATCACGAAGATATGAAATTAAAGATCGAAACTTTAGAGAAAATGACGACATCAAATTCTGATTTAACGATGAAAGTAAAAGAATTAACGGATCTTTTAAACCAAGAAAGAAACCACAATTCAAAACTTTCTACAGATTTAGCCCGTTCGT
Organism: Pseudobdellovibrio sp. HCB154; assembly: GCF_046267985.1. Classification (GTDB taxonomy): domain Bacteria; phylum Bdellovibrionota; class Bdellovibrionia; order Bdellovibrionales; family Bdellovibrionaceae; genus Pseudobdellovibrio. Next base: position 2,825,258 of record NZ_CP176530.1, read on the forward strand.
TAGATTTATCTTTAAAACTTCAGTTAGAAATTCAAGAAATCAAAACTAAAGCAATTCAAGCTCAAATGGATGACCGTAAACAGTATTTAGAGAATTACGAAAACATTCAGTTTGATTTTCAAAAAGAAAAAGGCCGTTTGTTAGAAATGAACCAAGGCTTAGCCGGTGAAATCAAACAAAAACAAGAGCAGATCCAAATGCTTGAAGGCAAAATCAACGAACTTGAAGCTGGCATGATGGAAGTTGAAGGCCATAGCCAAGAACAAGCTGAAACAATCAAACACTTAATGACTGTAGCAGAAAACAAAATCGTTGAATTAAAACTTGATAGCGACCGTATTCAATCTGAATTAGACAATGTACGTGGCCAATTTGAGCAATCAAAAACACAAACAGAAATCTTAAAGAAAGAAAACATCGCTCTTAAAGATTACATCAACAAAATGACAGCGTTCCAACAACAGATCTTTGCAGCTCAAGGCCACCCAGCTCAACCAGGCCAACAAGCTCAGGCACAAATCGCCCAAAGATAATTCGCTTACTTACAATTTAGGTTTCCAAAAGAACGGGGCTTTCGTCATCTACTTAGGACAGAGCCCCGTTCGCTATTTAAGAGAAAGAATCTGCTCATCTTCCGACGCTCTGTACTTCAGACAACAATGTTGCCTGAACTCCCGAGCACAAATCATGACGCACTTTAATCACTCAGGGTTTAGGCCCACAATGTGGACTGAAACCCCGAGAGGTAAAAATAGACCAGCAAAATTAAATCAGTAAATCATAGAAACGAAAGTCTGACGGCACGATGCCGTCAGCAAGGCCGTCCCAGGAAGGCGACAACCAGCGCAGCGGCCAAACCAAAGAACTAATCAACTTTGTGTAACAACATCTTCAAATACTGACCTTCAGAGAATTGAATCAGACTTGGATGATCCCACCCTAACCCACCTTCGCAGATCAGCTGAGCTTTTTTACCCGAACGAAGAATAGATTTACGTAAAGAATTTTTGAAGTCTGTTACTTGAACCACACCTGAACAAGTGCATGAAGCTACAACGCCTTTGGCTTTTACGATACGAAAAGCCTGTTCGTTTAATTTCATGTACCCATGAAGACCTGATTCCATATCTTTTTTGTTTTTTACAAAAGCTGGCGGATCAGAAATAACCACGTCGAAGCTGTTAGATTCGATGGGCCCTAAATCTTTAAGCACATCAGCCTTCATCACAGTCACTTTGTTTGTGTACTGCTTTAAGTTTTCTTTGGCTTTTTCTAAAGCTAACTCAGAAACATCGACCAATAAAACTTCAAAAGGGATTTCTTTTTTATTTAAATAAAACGCCACTTGCGCTGACCATTGGCCCATGTAACAGCAAAGGTCTACAATCTTAAGTGGTTTTTCTTTTGTGAATTGTTTAACACGAATTAAACCTTCTAAAGACTGGATCAATAAACGGATATTGTGAGTTTGGTCTAAGAAAAAACCTGTCTTTTGACCTTCGATTAAGTTCACGTTGAATTTTAAAGTTTCCGTCGTATTCAGAGTTGTCGCCATTACAGACGGAATCAAAATCGTTAAATCAGTTAACGAAATATCTTTTGGATTGTAGATCACCTTAGGTTCTTCAACTTCTAAACCTTCAAGTTTACGAATATTCACATCGTTACGTTGAAGTAAGATGGTGTGTTCCCAATCAATATCAGAAAGTTTTTGCGAGAAAACGCCTTCAACTAACTTTTGGTAAATCTCAGTGGCTTGTTCAAAGATACGGTTCATACCGTAAGTTAAAAGTTGGTAAGATAAAACTTGAAAACGTTCGCCGTTTTTTTCAAACACGTAACGATCTATAATTAAGCCTGGCAAAGAATCGGCTTCAGAAAAACAAACGCGGAATGAATCTTGAAAACCTAAGTGAATTCTTTTTTCCCAAGCCGTGTATAATTTTGAAGAAACGTAAGTCGTACTGCCAATTTCGAAATCTTTTAATTCAAAAGTCATCGCACGAAAAGCGATTAACGAATGAGGGTTACCGTAACCACGGGCAATAAAGTGACCCTGATAATCATGCACTTCAACTAATTCACCAGGCTGAAGACCGCGGGGGCTATCCATTAATTCGTTAGAAAACACCCACGGGTGGCGCGAGCGCAAACGTTGATCCGAACCTTTTTTTAGCTTCCAAATTCTCATGACTAAACCTTCTTTACGAAGGCTCTTTTTTAGTCGATTTGGTATAAAAGAAAAAGATTATTATCGGTTTTTGAAAAATTATTATCGCTAATGACCATAAACTGGGTTTTTTGGTCATTCAGCCAGCAGATGCCCTCGTAATTTTGCACTTCTTTCACTTGGGCTTTTAGGACCTTATCGGTAGCAAAATCATACGCGCAGCTCTTTTTAATCGACTTAGAGCTCTGATCTTTTGCGGCCGTGCACATCTGCACATCGAACTGTAAACCGTTAAGGCTAACACTCACCCCACGTTCAATCACAATCAGGTTTTGATTTTTATCATACACGAAGTCAGTTACACCCATCTCAGCCCCTAAACCGTTACCGATGTATTGTGGCATTGGATAAGACCATTCATTTAAAACCGCTGTGTCGCCAGAGGCTGATCCTTCAATCATAATAAGTTTATTGCGCTCTTGCACTAATGGGCCTTCTAAAATAGCCCCCCATAAGCCAGCATCCGCATCCATACTTAAACCTTCAAAACCTTTATTATTTTGCGTACCGCGAATTTGTAATCCCGTACCGTTAGCAATAAATTTCTGCGGCAAAGTCACATCGGCAATACGTTCACCGCTAGAATTGATCCAAAACAAAGCCACCGGCTGACGCGGTTTTTGGTTTAAATCACCTTCACTCGAAATTAAAATGCGCTCTGGTGAAATACGCGCTAAACCTTCCATGTCTAAGAAAGTTTTATTATCTACAGGCTTAGCCACTTTTAACCATTTTAAATCGGTCGTGTTTAATTCTGATTTTTGTGAATCATATTTTAAAGTTAAAATACGCGGATGCCCCTGATTGCCACGATCATCAGAGACGAAATAAATTTCATCACCTAATTTACTGCAGCCCGAAAGGCCGCCGATCGTGTAGTTTTCAAATTTAGTTTGCGCAGGAATTTGCCAAACTTTTTTTAAGGTAAATTTAGGCGCGGCCATTACTGGTAGCGCTAATAATAACGAAGAAAGCACTAAAGAAAATTTCATAAGTTTTAAGATTGTCTGCGCGCTTTGCACGCCTGTAAAGTGTTTTGCATAAGCATTGCAATGGTTGTCACGCCAACGCCGCCAGGGACAGGGCTTTGCGCTGATAGCCACGTGTCGTTTTCAACAGCTTTAACCACATCGCCCGTTAACTTGTGACCTTCAGCGCGGTGAATACCAACGTCAATCACAATGGCGCCTTGTTTAAAATCAGCTTGTTTAAAATATTCTGATTTGCCGATGGCCACACACACGATGTCGAAAGTTTTAATTTCCTGCATCAGGTTTTCAGATTTTGAATGGAACAAAGTCACCGTCGCATTTTCTTGCGTTAATAAATGCACTAGCGGCGTTCCCACGATTTGACTGCGACCAATCACCGCCACTTTTTTGCCGGCGATTTTGATATCGTAATATTTTAAAATTTCAACGATACCTGCGGGCGTACAAGGTTTAACAATCGCATCACCTACCACCATTGAACCAATGTTGGTTTTTGTTAAACAATCAACATCTTTACCTGGAGCAATTTTTTCTAAAGCGGTACGTTCGTGAATGTGTTTGGGAAGCGGAAGTTGAACCAAGATACCATCAACTTTTGAATTTTTATTAAGGTCGTCGATTTTTGCTAACAATTCATTTTGCGAGATTTTTTCATCTAAACGAATCACTTCGGAAGAAAAACCTAAAGCTTCACACATGCGGGCTTTGTGGCCGACGTAAACTTCGCTGGCCGGATCTTTACCCACCAGAATGACGCTTAAGTGAGGAAGAGCTAACCCTTTTTGTGGCCATGAGGCGATTTCAGCTTTGATATCTGCTTGGATTTTTTCACTGACCGGTTGGCCCTTAAGTAGCTTCATCGTTGACCCTCATTTCGTGCTGGTTTATCTGTGAGTCTTAAAACTACCAAAATAGTGAGCGATTTCAATAGGTTACAAACAGCAACACAATCAATGGTTTCTTGACCCAGAAGCTATTTTCTACTAGATTGCAAAGTCTGTCCTTAAAAAACTTCAAACTTACAAAGAGGTCTTCCGATGGCTGAAAAAGTTAAACTTTCAAAAGATGGTAACTCAATTGATTTCGTTCAATCTGAAAGCTTACCAACGTCATTAAAAAAATTCCGCCAATCACCTGAGATCGAAGGTTTTTACCGTTTTATTTTTGAAAACGATTTACAAAAAGAAGCTTACGAAATTTTAGATCGTATCGTTGCTGCCCGTAAAGCAGCTAAAAAAGCGCAAAAAACTGAAACTAAACAAGCCGCTAAACTTGAAGCTCAAGCAGCGGCAGCAGCTTTAAAAGCAGCAGCTGAAGCAAAAGCCAAAGCAGCTAAAGCCGTTCCGGTAGCGAAAGCGGTTGCAAAACCAGCGGCTAAAGCAGCTCCAGCAAAAGTAACTGCTAAAGTTCCAGCTAAGCCAGCAGCGAAAGCCGCAAAACCTGCTCCTAAAGTAATCCCAGTAGCTAAGAAAAAAGCTAAAAAGTAATCCGACAGGTCCGGATGTTCTCGAATTCCGGATTCCACAAATTATAGATCGCAAGCTGATTAAGTTTAGCGATTGCAAAAAGCCTCCTTCACGGAGGTTTTTTTATGTCCAAAAAAATTCTAAAAAACAAAAAGGGCCAAGGCTTAATCGAATACTTAATGTTAGTGGCCTTAATCGCAGTAGCTACTATCGGCGTGGTTAAAGTCGTTGGTAACAACTTAGGTAAAAAGTACGAAAACGTGAATCGCGCCTTAGGTGCCGATGGCCAACAGCTTAAAGCTGAAAATGCCAGTGATGGAGCTTTAGCACAAAAAGATTTATCGAACTTTTTAGATGGCGCCAAAACTAACAGCGGTAAATAACAATAAAGGCCAGGCGCTGACTGAAGCTATTTTTATGCTCGGCATGACCGGGCTATTTTTGTATTTTCTGTTACGCTGTCTTTTACTGGTAATCTTCACCGTAGCTCTTGATGCTATGGCTGAAGATTATTTTTTCTGTGAATTAGCTAAAAAACCATCTTGTGAACGGCAGTTGCGAAATAATCTTACGAAAAACCAATTACGCGACATCAATATTTATATCAGAAAACCGCATAATAAAATTGTTTTAACCGTGACAGTCACCCATCTGGCTTCAACCACAATCACGCGCGAGTTTAACTATGAAAAATACCGGCAAAAACTCTAAAGGCTTTGTAAGTTTATCTTTTGTTTTTATTTTAATGACCTTCTTAAGCCTGTATTTCACAGGTGTTTTTGCCATTGCCCTGTCACAGCAGCGCGATTATGTGCGTAGCACTTGTGTTAACGAGGCCAGCGATTTACAAATTTCTACACTTAAAAATGCACGTACTCTTTTTGCCCTTAATAAATATTCTACCGCCTTAAGAAGGTCTATTACTATAACCAAAGTCACCCTGGCTTTGGCAACGGCGACAATGAATGCTCCTGTAATCGCATCTACAGAAAGAATTTTGAATGGTCTTTATCGCTCACAAGATGCTTTAGATAAAATCCAAAAAGCGATCATCTTTAAGGCCCGCGCCGAATTAACTGCAAAACATTCAGCTTTAGTAATTAAGGCCAATACTGGCCAATACGAACTGGCAAAACCGTGGAAGTACATGATCAAAATGCTGGGCGGCTTTAGCCCGCAACGTTTACCTAGCTTTGCCGTCCGTGCGGATTCGGAAGGCGGAATAGCCCCGAATTACGAATGGGAGCCTGATGCCGAAAAGAAACTTACTTTGGCCTATTCTTGGAAGATGGGTTTCTACACAAGATCAGAATATCAGACCTTTTTTAAATGGATGAATGTTCTGAGCACACAATGTTCGGTGGCACCGAATTTAAAGGAAGACAAATGGGAATTAACAATCAACGTGGACAAGTCATCGCCGAATACGTTTTAACGATTTTACTATTCACAGCGATGCTAACAGCCGTTTCAACTATGGCGAAACATCAGCGTGAATTTTCCAATAAATACAAAATTTCAAAATCGGTAAAGGGCCAATAATGGATATTAAATCACGCTTAAAAATTTCATTACAACAGCATAAGTACTTTGTATTTATGTTTGTGTTCTTTGTTTTTGTTTATATCTACACAACCCTAGATGAACGCGGCGAAAAACCACAGGAAAAACTACTCACCGTAGATACATTAATTCCTAACGGCTACGCGCTGGTGCCGATTGAATTAGAAAATATCACAGCCATTGCCAGTCTGATTGAAGGTTATGGTGTTGTGGATATTTACTTAGGTAAAAACAGTTCACGTCATTCTAAAAAGCTTTTTCAGAAAGTTAAAATCTTACGTGCTCCGAATAACCCGAACGCTTACTCGTTACTTCTGCCCGATCATTTATCGAGTGAATTACTTAAATACGATGGGCCATTTTTTGCGGTGATTCAGAATAAAAATGAAGCCAGTGACAACCCCGCGGTTCGTGAACAAGCAGCCGCCAGCAAAAAAAGCGTAAAGATCGAATACAACGGAGGATAGAATGAAATTTTTAGTTTTATTATTAGTTTTAATCAGCTGTACAAGTTTTGCAGACGAAGGCATCGTGCTTGTTGCACATAAAAATACTCCGCTTGAAGATTATAAAAAAATCTGTGCTAAGAATAATTACCTTTGTTTTCCTAAGGCTTTTATTTCGCTCTCAAAAAATCAAACACCGCATTTTGATTTCTTGATTGAAAACTTTGACTTAGATAACAAGGATTATGTTACGCAGTTTTCTAAAAAGTTAGCGTTAAGCTTAAAAGAAGATGATTTAACTTTAGAACAAATTAAAAACTTAATTTTAGCGACTGAGAAAATTGTTTTAAATAAAGATGCGAAACTTTCTGATGAACTTAAAAAGCTTAAAAAGATCTACGAAGTTTTCGGTAAGTTAACAGATGAAGATTCAGATAAAATGATTTTTGTCGCTGGTAAAAACGTGGCGAACAACTTACGTAATCGTTTGTTACTTGATCCTTATTTGAATGCTTTAAAACATTCAGACCTTGATTACGTATCTATGACCCAAAATGGCGAAAAGAAATTCTTTTTAAACGGTGACTGTGATCATCCCCGTTACACTGAGTTTGTAAGCCAGCTTGATTTACAGGTGCTGCCACATTTTTCAGAAGGTGGTTGTAACTTAAGCCAGAAATACAACTGGGGCACAGATTTAATGACTGACCATTTTAAAGAACACAAAAATAAATATCTGATCGGTCTTGCGACGGTAGCTACGATTTTCTTTTTAAAATCTTACGAGATTTCTAGCGGAAGCGAATAACTTCGCCTTCAAAGTTAATGGCAATGATCCCCTGATCGTCAAACTCAGTTTGGCATTGCCCCCACCCAGAAGTTGGATAAGCGTGAAAGCGCTTCCAATCTTCTGACGGCTTTGGGATTGATTTAGCGCTCTCTAATAAAGCTTTACGAGTTAATAATAAATTTGTCGGTTCAATCGGTGAATCTGATCCAAAATCAACATGAATACGGTTTTTGCGAAGAGCTTCCCATTGAAATAAGTATTTTGTTAAATCACCGATACAGTCTTGTAACCACGGGTGATCTGATAACCAATGGCAAGGCTGCATGTGCACGTACACATGTAATGGTTTTAAAAGCGGAATTGTTTCTGGTCGCAATAACTGCGCATGCTCAATATGAATTTTACCAAGTAAACCAGCCGCAGAAACTTCACGGGCACATTGAGCCACCGTGTGAACCGACTCATCACCGATACAGTGAATGGCAACTTCCATTTTATTACGCCAACAGTAAGCAATCGTGGCTTTAATATCTGTGGCTGACCAAATTAATAAACCACGTTGGTTTTCGCCCACATAGTTTTGCGATAGATACGCTGTTTTAGATCCTAATGAGCCATCGATAAAGATTTTTAAACCTTTAACTTTTAATTGCGCACACGGATTATCTAAACACCTTTGATATTCACTTAAACCGCGGTCTAAATCCTTTACGGATTCAACCGTGATAAAACCTTCGCAGTAAATTTTTAGCTTTTGCTGTTCACACAAAGCTTTTTGCAATTGCCACTGGCGAAAAGTCATCGACATGTCACGCAGATGGGTAAACCCACCGGTATTAAAGATTTCGCCGGATTTAACTAAAAAATGTGACAGTTGTTGATCCGTATAATCCGGAAGTATCAATAGAGCATTGATATGCGCTTGATCTTGCAAAATACCAATTGGTTCACCGTTTAAATCGCGTAAGACTTTTCCACCCTGTGGGTCTTTTGAAAAATCAAAACCCTTTTGTTTTAACACTTCAATGGCTTTTGAATTAATCCAACTACTATGACCATCAACGCGCGAAAAGAAAACCGGCTTATCAGGAAAAACTTTATCTAAGATAGACTTATGCGGAAGATCTGAAGGCACCCAGTTGTTATGATTCCAACCAAATCCCACAAGCCATTCACCGCGGTGGTGATGCTGCTCAATTTTAAGTTCTGAAACATCGAGCGCTGATTTTAAGTCACGCAGCGAAAGCTCTAAGGCCACTTGGCCTGTTCCTAGAAAATGTGTGTGACTATCAAAGCAGTTATTAATCGTTTCGCTCATCTCACCAAACTAACAGAGAATCTCAAAAAAAAGAAGGCTGAGGTTTTACGCTCAGCCTTCGTGCATTTTTAAATTTGTTTTTGACTACTATCTTCCGCCACCTGGGTTCGGAATCGTAACTTGTCCACCCGTTGAAGGAACCGCTGTACCTGGGTACGTCGGGTATGTTGGATAAGTTGTTCCTGTTCCACCACCTGGAATCCAAGAAGGAGGTGTCGACATAGCCGAACCAAACTGCATAGTACCTACTGAAGGAGCTGCTACGCCGATTGATCCACCGATTGAACCTGAACCGTAGTATCCGCCACCTGCTGTACCACCAGAGTAAGCCCCTGTGTAAAGCATTTGTAAACGCATTTGTAAATTCATGATCTCTTGCTGAACTTGTTGAGCTTGCATTTGAACTTGAATTTGACGTTGATACTGTTGCTGCTGAGCTTGTACTTGAGCTTGGTAGTATTGCATTTGCATTTGCGCTTGCTGTTGTTGCATTTGCAACATTTGTAATTGCATTTGTGGGTTGTTCATTTGCATACCCATCATTGGAATACCGCCGTTAGCTGCAACACCGATTCCGCCGTTTACAAATTGACCCATCATCGGATAACCACCATTCATCGGGTATCCGCCATTAGCTGCTAAACCACCATTGATCGCAAGACCGCCGTTAGCAAATGTTCCAATACCAGGACATGGCCATTGAACACACATCATTTGGCTGCCCGTCATCGGGAATCCACCGTTAGCTGCGAATCCACCATTGGCAGCAAAACCACCGTTCATCGGGAATCCGCCATTCATCGGAAAACCGCCAGTCATAGGGTATCCACCGTTCATCGGGAAACCACCGTTAGCTGCGAATCCACCATTCACGGCAAAACCACCGTTGATCGGGAATCCACCTGTCATCGGATAACCACCATTCATCGGGTAGCCGCCATTCATAGGATAACCGCCGACTGCATTTCCATACATTGGATAACCGATTCCACCATTAACTACACCGTTAACTGCGAAACCAGGACCGTAACCATATGGCCATCCGCCATTTGGACCAGCCATCATACCACCCGGACCATAACCTGGAGGGTACATACCACCACCCCATGGAGTTCCGAACATACCTTGAGGATAACCGAACGCACCACCTGGACCGTAAGGACCGTAAGCACCCATCGGACCACCAAATGGTCCACCCATTCCGCCGCCAGCTCCGTAAGGAAAACCTGTTCCACCTAAACCAGCGCCGCAACCAAAACCACCTAAACCAGAACCACCGTTAATCGCACCGTAAGCACCGGCTAATACGAAAGGTAAACCTAAGCCGACCGCTGTTGGGTAACCTTGTTGTGGAGGGTAACCTAATTGTGCAGAGTATTCTGCATTTCTATCATCATATTGTTTACCGATATAACCTAAACCAAGACCGATACCGATTGTTCCTAAAATTGAAACCCAGTCACGTTTTGGTTTTTGGTATTCACCATCACGGTCGCCGCTACCACACTCTGGGCAATCGCCTTCAAGTTGTGTTTTAGCACGGTATTCACGTTCAATCGCTGCACGTTCTTTGGCATCAGAGATGGCGTATTGGCGGTCACGAATTTCATCTTCGATTCTTTCAATACGAGCTTGCGCCTCGTCACGTTTAATACGGAATTTACGGTAGTCATTTAATTGCTTACCGCACTCAGTAGTTGAGTACGCTGAAGATTTACGGTCTTCAGGTTGTAAAGTTCTGTCAGAACAAATTGAAGAGTTGATTTTACCGCCATCAGATTTTGTTTTAGCGGCACAGTATTTACCATTCCAGTTAGTTCTTAATTTATCAGGAACTGTATCTTTAGAACCGCAATCAGCTGAAGCTGTTACAGTGACTGAACCTTCGACTACAGTTTGCTGACCTGTTGCTGGATCAATCTTTGTTGTCGCTGTACCTACTGCTGTTGCACCTGTTTGCGCTGAGGCAGAACAATTTAAGCCTGGAGCTGTGTCGTAATCGTTACAAGTGTTACCTTTTTCGATATGTGTTTCTAATAAGAAATCTAGAATTTCGCCGTCGAATTGTCTTTCAAGTTTGCGTGCCGCAAATTGCATTTCAGTTTCTGCACGTTTTTTTTCTAACTGACGAGCTTTTAAATCTTTTTGCAATTCAGAGATTCTGTTGCGCTCTTCTTTTTCTTCGTCAGACATACTTGTGGCATTTGTTCCCTGTCTAACAGGATATCCGCAACCCTGTTGTCCGCCCCAGTAGCCTGACCCCCACATACCGCCACCACCGCCGTAACCAGCGTTAATACCAGCATTGGCATAAGCATTAAACTGAGCTTCTGCCTTTTCACTTACAAAGCTAAGCGAGAATACAAATGCAAACACGCTTGTAAGAAGAAAATTAATTATGTTTTTCAACGACATAGAGTCTCCTAAAAAAATCATATCAAAAATAGATACACGTATACCTAGATCATCGTATCACTTTTCGACAGGTCTATGCGATAGTTACAGGGTCCAGTAAATAAAAATAGTCCAAGGTCAGTGGCCCAAAGGACAGCTACAAATTCTTAAGCTGACCGATTTTTTTTCATTCGATAGCATGTTTGAGATGGATAAACCAAAGCTGCTGTTTCTTGATGATGAAGTTGATAATCTAGATGCTATGGAACGCTTGCTTAGAAAGCGTTTTACGGTATTTAAAGCTTCAACGCCGCAGGACGCCTTTGCTCATCTAGACCAAAATCCAGATATCTCGATTATTATTTCTGACCAACGCATGCCGCTCATTACAGGAACTGAGTTTTTAGAAAAATCCATTGTGACTCATCCCGATTCAATCAGGATCTTGTTAACAGGTTACACGGATATTGAATCTGTCATTGAAGCCATCAATAAAGGACAGATCTATAAATACATCACCAAACCTTGGGACCCTGTTGATCTTCAGAAGAATTTAGAAAATGCTTACGAAAAACTTTCGCTGCGTAAGGAGCTGAAAGAAAAAAACCAAGCCTTAGAAGCTGCGCTATTAGAACTGCAATCTTTAGATAAAACAAAATCGCAGTTTATGATTTTGATTAATCACGAATTAAAAACACCCTTAACTTCTATTTTAAGTTTTACTGGTCTTTTACGTGAATCTTCATTATCTGAAGAACAAGCTTTATTCGTCGATCGTATTAATAAATCTGGCGAAAAGCTTAAAGGCATTATTGAAGACGTATTATTAGTTGTTAAAGGTGAATTAGGGCAAATTCCGATTCGCTACGAGACAATTAAATTAAAATCATTCTTTGAACAGCTACCTGACGATATTTCAAAAATGATGAACACCAAGGGGCAAAAGCTTGATTTTGACTTAAGCGTAGAAACTGTTGAAGCTGATCCGCAGCACATGAAAATTCTTGTGACTCGTGCCCTTCACAATGCGACTAAGTTTGGCCAAGCTCAAAGCAGCATTAAAGTCTCTTCACGTTTAGATAATAAAAACGTGGTGATCGAAATTCAAAACTTAGGCCCGAAGATTTCACAAAATGTTTTAGATAAAATTTTAAGTCCGTTTACCCTCGATGAAAATGTGATGAATCACTCTGTCGGTATGGGATTAGGCTTAACCATTTGCCAAACTCTTTTAAAAGCGCACCATGGCCGTCTTGAAATCAGCAATACGGAAGACGGAGTGAGCGTTCGTTTTATCTTTCCGGAAATCCGAAAATAGGATTTTGATTTAACCATTAGGCTTTAAAACCTCTGGAACGGTTTATGAACTGTTTTAGGGTTATGAAAAAGCTCTTTTTATTATTTATTCTTTTTCCATTTTCTACCCTGCTGGCTGAAACTCTTTCTTCAGGCCCTCGTTACGACATTATGGTCGAAATGGGTGATGAACATGTCTTAAAAAACGTGTCGCACAAACTATGGATTGAAAACCCTAAGATCTTTTCTGCTTCTGGTAGCGGAAGCTCAGTCACCTTAAAGCCCTTAGCTTTAGGATCATCGAAAGTTCGTATCGATCAAAAAGAGATCGTGGCTTTATCAGTTCCTACAGGATTTAAAGAATCTTTTAAAATTTGGACGCAGCTCGCCCGCAAGAGCCCCCAACTCAGCGTAGCTTTCTGCGAACAAAGTTTATGTTTAAAAGGTGAAATCTTTAATTTAGATGAATTTAAAAAAATCATTTCTACGATGGAAGAAAAAAACGCCTTTCTCTTTTTAAAATTAGACATGAGCGATAAATTAAGTTCTGAAGTTGAAAAATGGTACGTGCAGTATTTTAGAAATCATGAAATCACCCCGCCAAAGATTATTTTTTCATCTTCACCTTGGAAAGCTGTTTTATCTTCAAAAGATAATAGCATTACCAGCCGCAATCAAACTAATCAGGTTGGGCTATTTACCCAAGATAATCCTAATAAAATTGAGATCAGCGATAACATTAAAGTAGCAGTTAAGTTTGTTGAAATTAAAAAATCAACCGCTAGAAAACTGGGTATTGATTGGCAAAAAGCTGTGCGTGGCCAGCTATTAGATTCAAAAGTCACTTTTGATAATTCGATTGATTTAGTTTTAAATGCCGAAGAATCATCTGGCAATTCTAAGACTTTAGCTAACCCCACGCTTATTTGCCGTAATGGTAAAGAGGCTGAATTTTTTGCGGGTGGCGAAATTCCTATTGTTTTAACTAAGTATAAAACCCGCGAAGTGGTTTGGAAGAAATATGGCGTAAGTCTTAAAATTAAACCTGTCGTTGATCCGTTAGGGCAAATGAGTATTGCTATCGAAACTGAAGTTTCAACACCTGATGAATCTAAATCGATCGATGGTATTCCTGGAATTTCAGCAAATAAAGTTTCAAGTCACTTTGATTTAGTGAAATCGCGCACTATTGTTTTATCGGGCTTAATTCATAATGGTATTGGCGATAGCGCCACGGGCCTTCCGTACCTAACGCAGATTCCTGTGATCGGCAAACTCTTTTCAAGCCAAGGCTTTCGTGAAAGCGAAACTGAAATGATGATCTTCGTAACCCCTGAGATTTTTGAATGAACTTAAGTGAAGCTAAAAATATTTTTCAAAAACTGCGCGCTGATAAAACCGCGATCTTAGCATCTGATGTAATGACCGCTACAGCGCCTGAACTTAAAGAAAAAAGTTTGTTGCTGTCGCTAGATGAAAACTTACAAGCTGTTGATTTAGCGGTGCGTGAACGAATTTTAAATGAACTTAATGGTTTTGGACCGATCACTCATCTGTTAGCTGATGAGTCGGTGACTGAAATTCTAATAAACCAGTTTGATCAGATTTATTTTGAACGTTTAGGAAAACTGCAAAGATCGGAAGATCACTTTTTTGATTCTAATAGTTATAAAGACTTTATCGAAAAGCTTTGTAACTTTTGTCAGACCTATATTAATGCTGAAAAACCATTTATCGAAGTGCAGTTAAACAATTTACGTATCACAGTGCTCTTTCCTGAAATCTGCCGTGGCGAATTTATCGTGTCGATTCGTAAACAGCCTTTAACGCGTTGGACTTTTGATCGTTTAAGCGCGCAAGAATGGGCTAAGCCCGAAGAAATTGCAGCGATTAAACATTTAATCCAGCAGAAAAAGAATTTTCTGGTCGTTGGCGGAACGGGCTCTGGAAAAACCAGTTTACTGCAAGCTTGCATTAACGAAATGCCTCAAGACCGTTTAGTGATTATTGAAGATACACAAGAGTTAAATCCGGTATTTTCGCAGAATACTTCGTTATTAACCCGCCTTGATCCGACAAAAAAGCTGATTGATGTAACCATGAATGATCTGATTAAAAAAGCTTTACGTTTACGCCCTGATCGTATTTGCGTGGGCGAGATTCGCGGCGAAGAAGCGACAGCTTTACTGATGGCTTTGGCCACAGGTCATGACGGAAGTTTCGGTTCACTTCACGCGCGCACGGCGCATGAAGCTTTGCTACGTCTTGAGATGTTAATTCAAATGGGAGCACCACAATGGTCGTTGCAATCAATTCGCCGACTTATTGGTTTAACGGTGCAGAATATTTTGGTTGTTGAAAAGCGCGATGGAAAACGCTGTTTACAAGGAATCTATGAACTTGGTTCTGTTGAAGAGTACGGGATTACTTTGCAACAGCTGGAAACCTAGACTTAAGCAGAGCTTAGGGGTTTATCTAATATTCCGATAAACCTAATATGACAAATGAGCAAAGTTTGCAAAACATCGAAGTCGTTAAAAAATTGATTCATCTTTATCAAAACGACTACGTATATCTTAAGTTTAAAAGTGCGACTGAGTTCGAAATTATTCGACTTCCTAAATACAATGAGCATTTTCATGATTTAATGTTAAACCATCTGTATATAGACAAATTACCCTACGCTCATTTATGGCAACCTCCCTTAAAAGCTGAACCATATCTGCGTTACATAGACTCGAACCTGGATTTTTTTATGAATCTAACCACAAATGAATACACGATATGTTATGAAGATACTCCCATCGATATCGAAGAAGCCCGTAATGAATTTCAAGAATTAATCGGAAAGCTTAAATAACTCTGACTTGATTAGATTATTAACATCGCCGGAAACTATTTTGTTTGTATTCAATACTTTACAAACAAACATTTCCAAATTCGTATGTCCCGAGTCAGTTCCTCTCAACCAATAGTTTACTCTCTTACACAAATAAATTTTTTGGTGGCTATTTATTCCAAGGTACAATTTTTCATTTGTAATGAAGAACTTAGCTTCGGTTTGCTCGTTCACTATCTTATTACCCTTATTTACAAGAGCTACAATTTCAAAATAACTTTTAATACAGTCTGTGCGAAAATAATCCATGTCATAGCACAGTTCAAAAAAAAGACCCGGTTTAAAATAACTTAAACCGGGTCTAACAATTTTTAATTCCGAAAGACGAAAACTATTTTAAGCCTTTATCTTCTAAAAACTTTTCGGCTTGAGCGTTTAACTTAATACCTACTTCGTTTAACTGGTCGCGGTTCACTGGGCTTGGGCAGTCTGACATTAAGCAAGACGCCTGAGCTGTTTTCGGGAACGCGATCACTTCACGGATAGCTTCAGTTTGAGTTAATAACATCACTAAACGGTCCATACCCCAAGCGATACCGCCATGTGGAGGAGTTCCGTATTTTAAAGCTTCTAAGAAGAATCCGAATTTTGCTTTTGCTTCTTCTTCAGATAAACCTAATAAACGGAAAACGGCCGCTTGGATTTCTTGTTTGTAAACACGAATAGAACCGCCACCCATTTCGTAGCCGTTACAAACTAAGTCGTAAGCTTTAGCTAACATATGTGGGTACGCTTTTTCGTTGTTATCAATCATATCCTGGAAGTACTCATCAGTTGGCGATGTGAACGGATGGTGACGTGAGAACCAACGTTTATCTTCTGGGAAGTACTCTAGTAATGGGAAGTCAACAATCCATAAGAAGTTGTATTTGCTGAAGTCGATTAATTTTAACTCGCGACCTAAATGGTTACGTAACGCTGAAAGCGCCGCACAAGCTGGATCGTAATCATCAGCTACGATTAAACCGCAGTCTTTATCTGTACAACCCAGTGTTTTAAATACTAATTGAAGTTTTTCTTGTGAAATAAATTTTGATGCTGGCGAAGCAATGGTTCCATCTGCATCTTTTTTTAACCACACTAAACCTTTAGCGCCACCTTTTTTTGCGATATCAGTTAATTTATCAAACTGACCGCGCGAGAAAGCTTGTCCACCCGGAACACAAAGACCACGCACGATACCCTTACGAGCTAATGTGTCGTCAAAAACTTTAAAACCTGAACTTTGTAACACTTCTTCAAGTTTTACGATGTGCATTTCAAAACGTGTATCTGGTTTATCGTTTCCGTACTTATCCATAGATTCGAAGTACGTCATACGTTGAAGTTTAGGTACGTCGATACCTTTGATTTCTTTCCAGATATGGCGAAGCATTTTTTCATTCATTTCGATAATGTCTTCAACGTCGATGAACGACATCTCCATATCGATCTGAGAAAATTCAGGCTGACGGTCGGCACGTAAATCTTCGTCACGGAAACAACGAGCGATTTGGAAATAACGATCGTAACCTGCTACCATCAATAACTGTTTAAGTAATTGTGGCGATTGCGGTAACGCATAGAAATTACCTGGGTTCACACGTGAAGGCACAAGATAGTCACGTGCGCCTTCTGGAGTAGATTTAAATAAGATCGGTGTTTCAACTTCAATGAAGCCGTTGTTCGATAAAAATTCACGAACTAAGCGCGCCACTTTATGACGAGTGATCATATGATGTTGTAAACGCGGTGAACGTAAATCTAAGTAACGGTGTTTTAAACGTAAAACTTCATTCACGTTTTCATCGTCGACTTGAAACGGAGGTGTTGCTGCTGAATTTAAAACTTCACAACGAGTCGCTTCAACTTCGATTTCGCCTGTTTTAATTTTTGTATTTTTCATTCCGTCTGGACGAGCACGCACGACACCTTCTAAGGCAACCACGTACTCACCGCGAAAATCTTTTGCGCTTGCTGTATCAGCTTTCGTTGGATCAAGAACAACTTGAACGATACCTTCGCGGTCGCGAAGATCGATGAAAATAAGACTTCCGTGGTCACGACGAACATTGACCCAACCCATCAAGACAACTTTTTGTCCCACGTGTTTGCTGTTTAATTCGCCACAGTAGTTCGTTCTTTTTAGTTCTCTCACAAATTTCATAACTAAACCTAATTTCTATTTATTTTTTGCGTTTCGCGCATCTTTTTCTGGTGTTCAAGCCAGATTAGAACAGTTAGAGTATAATAGTTGACAAACTTTCGTCAAAACTCATCTTTAATTAGGTGGCAAAATTGTACCATCCAGAGGATTAGAACATGCCCAAAGTAAACTTCGAAATGCCGGCTCCATTATCTGCTGACCAGGCTTTTACTAAGATCCAAACGTTTTTAAACTCAGATAATCACTTTAAGAAGCTAGATCCTAAGGTTTCTGCGACTTTTGACCAGTCTAACAAATCATGTCAAATCAATGGTTCGCAATTTAAAGCTGATTTAAAGATTAAACCTGATAACGACAAGTGTTCGGTAGCCATCGAAGTAGACATCCCTTTTGCATTGGCTCTTTTTAAGGGAAAAATCAAAGAAGAGATCGAAAAAGCCTTTAAAAAGGTTTTAACCTAGAGAGTTTGCACTAAAGTTCTATGGCAAAGAAAAAAGTAAGCGCTAAAAAAGCGACTGCAAAGACAGCAGCAAAAAAAGCATCCGCTAAAAAAGTTACGACAAAAAAGGCGACTTCTAAAAAAGCTGTCGTGAAAGCGGCTGTCAAAAAAGCGATTACTAAAATTAAGACTCCGAAAGAAAAAGAAGACGTTAAAAAAGTTCACGCCGTTCTGGTTGAAGATCACCACGAACACGATGAACCGATTGATGTTCATGCGCAGCATGACCCGGATGGTCGTCACCTTGACGCTGACCATGATGAAGCCGAAGCGGCCGAAGAACTCGAGATCGAACAACCTACCCATCAATTACCGACCGTTGTTTCTGACCACGGCACAGTTCGTTCTCGTGATCCGCTAACAACTTACTTAAATGAAATTCGTAAATACCCTGTCTTAAGCCGCGAAGAAGAAGCTAAATTAGCGAAACGTTATTTTGAAACCAAAGATCCCGAAGCGGCGCAAGCTTTAGTGCGTGCGAATCTTCGCTTTGTTGTAAAAATTGCGGCTGAATACGCGCGTTTTTCTTCACGCATGATCGATCTTATCCAAGAAGGTAACGTTGGTCTTATGCATGCGGTAAAAGAGTATAATCCCAATAAAGGGGCCCGTTTAATCACGTACGCTGTTTGGTGGATTCGCGGTTATATTCAAGAGTACTTAATGCGCCAATTCTCAATGGTGCGTATTGGAACAACAGCTAATCAAAGAAAATTATTCTATCAGTTACAACGTCAGAAAAACGAATTAGAAAAAATGTCTTCACCGGAAAATATCGCGCAGTTATCTCACAAACTTGGAATTCCAAAAGAAGAAGTTGAAGAGATGGCCAAACGTGTTTCTGGTCGCGATGTCAGCCTTGATAAAACCGCTGATGACGATAGCGGCGCCACTTTATCTTTAGGAAGTATTTTACGTAAAGAAGATGGCAGCCTTCCCCTAGATGAACAGCTGGCTTTGGCCGAGCAGCTTAAGTTTTTAAAAGATGCGATTGAAAGCATTAAAGATAGCTTAACAGAAAAAGAAAAAATCATCCTTGATGAACGTGTTTTAAATGAAGAGCCGCTTACGCTCCAAGAAATCGGAGAAAAGTATCACATTACCCGCGAAGCTGTTCGCCAAAACGAAGCTCGCCTGATCAATAAAATCAAAACCGCACTTGCGGAGTTAATGAAATAGTCACATACTAAAAAGGCTGATGAGAAACTCTGCCTCTGCCTTTGCTTTTATTTTTACTTTATTATTCGTGCTTTCTTACAAAGCCGAAGCTTTTAAAGTTTTAGAAATTCGTAACAACAGAATTCTCGTTGATCTTGAAGGCGCTGTTTTAGAACGTGGTGATTACCTAATCACTCTTCCCGGTGCTGAATACCAAGGCCGTGCAATCACTATTCAAATTCGCCCAGGGCAAGCTGTGGCTAAACTTCAAGATGGTAACTTCACTGTTGGCGAGCGTGTGAAACGTATTTTAGGCGATCCTTCATTTAAAGAAGAAGCGATTAAAATTTCTGTTCACACTAAACTTTTAAATAACGGTATTTCGATTAAACAAAAAGATGCGACATTTCCAACACCGAACGAAGAAACCGTCAGCATGACCGGCAGTAGCGTTGGTTTTATGGGTGTGATCGATTGGCCGACAGATTGGTTTTTACTGCGTGGCTCTTTGGGTTTAGAGCCTGTCGAAGTCGAAGGAACAGCGAAATACAATTCTTGTTCTAGTAAAACATCAACAGCCTGTAACGTGAATATTAACTATATCGCAGCTTCAGCAGCGATTCGTTACGACTACTACCGCAATAGCCGTTTAGTGCTTTGGGCTGCAGCGGGTTCGGCCATTAAATTTCCGCTGAATAAAGAATCTACGTCGTTAAATAAAGGCGCTATCGGTATTGCCAATTCAATTTTGGTGGCGACAGGTGCTGATTATTTAATTATGAAAAATTATTTCATTCCGGTGGGTTTTGAATACCACTACTCTTTAAACTACTCTGAAAAAGTGCCGGTGATTACGCAGATGGCGTTACATGCCGGCATTGGTATGGAATTTTAATTTGATTCTTACGGAGTCAGAGTTACGTACGTGTAAACACGGCCATTTAATAAATCGACATAACGGATAGTACCGCTATCGATAAAATAAATTCTTTCACTCATGCCGATGAAAGTATCCCAAAGATTAATATCACAATTTGTACGAGATGTTCCATCAGCACAAAGAGCTACCGGGTAATCGTCAGCCCCTTTACCTAACACTGTTTGCCAAGTTGTTCCGTTATGGCGCTTCACGTAGCCTTCATAACGATTCATCGAATATAAAGTATTCGTACGCGATACGAACATATAGTTATTACTGAATGAACCCGGCAATACGACGTTCGTGCTTGCAGCTACGCCGTCAGCATCAAACATCGCCAATGATTGTTGCGCGCAAGTCGTATCATCATCACATAGACGGGCGTAGATATTCGCGATCTCTTTGTTTGTAGAATCATAAGTGACCGCCATACCACCGTACGGCCATAGTTGATCTACCGCTTGTGATGGATCACCATTAATACCTGTTCCTGAAAGTCTGATAGATACGATTTTTGTATCGCGATCTGGACGGTACACACGCAATCTAAAACGGTCTGATTCATCAGCAATCACTGAATTATCTAACTCTTTTAATGGATCTTCTGAGTTAAAAACAATCCAGTTATTTGGTAAAACCTGGAAAGTTCCGTAATACAATAAATTATCATGATAATCGATTTGTAAATCAGTCGCTGACTTCACTGTTTCAAAAGAATCTGTACCACCACCCACGATAGTTTCAATCGTTTGCGAAGCTGGAGCTTCATTTAAATTAATTCGGCGAATACGATCATAGTCAAAAATAATTAAGTTTTCTTCTCTGTCTAAGGCAATACGTAATGGCTGTTTCACCGAAGCTGTGGCTAACAAACCATCGGCAATTGTTGGCGCTAACGCCACGATCACAGTTTGTGTTGCCGTGATTGGATCAACTTTGACGATACCGCGCACTTTATCACGTAAGTAAATAACGCCGGCCGAATTTACAACGAACATTTGTGGATCAAGTAATGAACTGTCTGAATCTGGTGAATCTGATTTATCTAAAACAGTGGCGCTATTCACCGTCACGTTACTTGAAACAACTCCACCCGTCACAGTCGCACTCGTGCAATTAGAACCACCGCATGAACGGTCGAAATAATCTGTGATATCCGTGCCTGTTACTCCCACTGGAGAAGAGGCCACTAATGTTAACTCTGTCTGATTGTGAGCGTAATCGCGTGCCCATAACGTCGCCGTCATGCTTGTTAAAGCCGTGTAACCAAAGAAGAAAGGAATACTTACACCTGAAATCGATGTTTGATAAGCTGAACCTGTTAAACTGTTTACATTTAACCAGCATGAATCAGTTTCTGTCGGCACAGTTGTGACAATATATTTTAAACAAATATCTTTGATCGGAGATAAAGAAAAAGTATCTGAGATATTTGGAAGAGAGATTGATGAAAAACCTGTGCTTGAAGTGCTGGCGTAAGCAAAGTTCATTCCCCAGACAACCGGGGCACAAGAATCAACCGTGAATAAACCAGGAGTCACCCACACTGTCGGAAAAGCATCCGGACGACCACGTGTTGTTACACGAATTTTATAGCTACCGCCATCACTGGCTGGACTTACAACTGAACAATCCATTTCACGTGGCACTGACCAGTTAAAAACAGTTTCTTGGCCAGAGTACGTAGCAAAATCATCACCGTCTTGTCCTGTTGATGATTCAGCTGTTGTCCATGTTAGACCCGCATCACGGCTGTATTCAATCGTGCTTGAGTTTGTATCTAATGTCGGATCAGTAATGATCATGTGAATTTGATAAAGGGCTCCACCTTTCACATATTCATTACCATGTAATGATTCAATCACTACTTCTGGTGATTCACCATTCAATGGCGGATTTTCAGAAGCCGGAGTAACCGGATCTGTAATCGTGGCTTCACAACCGGCGATCATCATCGTTCCGGCTAACAGCACACTTAAATAAATGAAAAGTTTTTTAGCCCTTAGCATTAAAACCCTACCACCAATTGTATTTCGGTCGTTTTAAATTCGCGGCTTAGTCCAGTCTCATTTTCAGCTTTATAGTTTTCACTGTTATAACCAAGACCTACCCACAGTGGTTTTTTATTAAACATTAATTGATAACGATATTCTAAACCAATTTCCATGTGGGATTTGATCACTTCAGACATCATCCCGATCATGTTCACTTTTGCAATCACACGGTTTTTTGCATCAAATAGGTAATCTGCATAAACACCATAACCTGCTTGGTTTGATGTTAATTTCGCCGTTGATGATTTTTGCTGAACTGTTAAACCAGAAAATAAAGCGCGTAATCCAAGATCAAGTTGGTTTTTATAATCGTAGTGAATGCCAACAAGCGCATTGTAATATAATAAATCAACTGATTCGTCTTTTTTACCTGTGGCAAAACTTGTTTTAAATTCGCCACCCCACTTTAAAAAGCCCATAACTTTCGGACTTAAAACAGCATACTTAAATGAATACTTGCTGTCTTCGGCCGTCACCGGATCAGCAGTATAAGTTAAATCAATTTTACCTAAATAAAGTGACTGCTGGAATTCGCTAGCTTGTTTTTGCTTTTGCTTTTCCATAGCTTCTTTTTTAGCTAAATCGATATTTTTTGGAGTCACTAATGTGATAACGTATTCTTGCTCACCGTTACGCATTGAAATTGTACCGATTGGACCACCTTGAGGTGAAGTGGCTGGTAAGTTATAACTTCTCCACGGCTCACCTTTACCTGCGACTTCGAATAATGTTGAATCCATCCATTCAACTTGCGCTGGAGCACTTAAAGTGATGTTTAAAGTTTTTTGCGTATTATCACAAGAAACAGCTAATGGAAAATTTAAAGGTTTTTTCGGATCTTGCAATTGCACGCGCACTGAGTTTTTACCGCAGCGCTCGCCCACTACGTTCTTCGCTAATGGAATCCATTTCGCGGTGATTTTTTTCTCGGTGCCTAAATTTGTTGTGTATGTCATGGTGTCGTCGTAATTTGAAAGATACCAAATTGTTTTTTCGCCCACTTGGCCTGTTGTTCCGTTTTCAGTGATAATTTCTGAACCACTAGCCGCATCAGGCACTTCGATAGTTACACCGTATTGGCGAAAGCCTTCAGTGTTTGTGAAAAACTCTTCTTTTGCAGGCCATGCGATAACCTGACCTTTTTCGTCGGTCATCTTAACTTCGGCTTTAACTAGTGATGATAGCATCATCATAAACATTATTCCTGCAAAAAAAGTTCTCATCATCATGGACATATCCCAGTTGTCGTAACACAGTATTTACCTACGCCAGACAAACCATTTTGCCTGAACGGGAAATACACTTGCTGCTTATTATAATCCCAAGAAATTGATAATCCGTCACAAGTAAAAAACTTCGTACCCGTACTACTAGTCGGAAGTGGTAAGTTAGTTTCAGTACCTGTTGTTAAATTCTTTTTGTTTAAAGTACCATCTGTTGCGCAGTAATAAAGTTCGTACTGGCTAGAGGCATTTTGTTTGTAGTTAAACGCACGAATGCCTTTAGCTGTGGTTGTCCATAACGAAGTTACACCACCACCGATAATTTGGTCAGAGCCGTTACGCAATAATGGTGCTTTGATAACTCTATTATTATTTAAATTCACCATAAGAAGAGCACGTTCTTCTTTTAAATAAATTGAAGATGTTGTTTGGTTACCCCACATCGGCATTTGAATGCTATCGCTGATGTCGACACCTTCTTCGATTGTGGCCGTGCCAACACAAGTTGGATTTGTCGAAGCTCCCATAAATTTTCTAACCGTACCACTTGTTGACGTGAAAATTTTTGCATGCGGGTCAACATGACATTGACCGTTCCAGCGTTGTGTCCAAGCCACTAAATAAGCTTGCGAAGTTCCGTTTTCAACAGCGTATGTAGGAATTGTGCTTCCGTCTGGAATCATAATTCCGTGTAACACTAACGGATAACCATTCATCGAAATATTACGACCTTCGACTCCATTAGCTGATGAACTTAAGAAAGCTGTGCCACCGGCCCCTAGAACAAGCTTCCATTTGCCGGCTTTACCTGTAGCAATATCTCTTTCGTATTTTACGACGATTCCGTTACGAGTTAATGACGCGTAGAAAGTACCATCGCGCGGGTCAACTTGCACACCTTGAATACCGCCCCAGAATTCATTGGCAAATGAAGACGCCGACGCAGCATTAATCGAATAACGATTCACCGATGGCGCTTCAAATGAAACGGCCTCATCTGTGTAATTACCGGCAAGACGATTAATTTGCCCCGAAGATCCTTGGGTGATTTCGCGCACATTAAATTCTTTATTATCGGCAGCGATAACGGTATCGCTGGTTCCCCAAACGCCCATGTAGTTTACGCCGTTCATACGCGCCGCTAATGGAGAGGCTCCATCACCGGCTGATTTTCTTTCGCCGAATAATGTTTTTAATTTTCCATCCGGTAAAATGACTCGGATTTGTCCGGCATCATTGAAATAAACTGTGTTTGTTCCATCAACGAAAGCATCAATACCTGAGATTAAACAGCTTGAAGCTGTTCCACCGTCAGCACAATAGCCTTGGGTTTGTCCACCAACCACGGTGTTCCATTGATTTGTAGCAACGTTATATTTACCTAACTTAAATGGGTAATGGGCACCTAACCAATAGATCGCACCACGGCGTGCAGCGAACATTTGTGTTTCCCAATACGCATAATTTGGCGCATGTGTTCCGTAACCTGCAGCCACACCATTACGCGCATTGAAGTTTGCGACATAGTGGCCACAACCGCCAGGTACCGGATAACAAATATATGATGTTAAAAATTCTGGCTGCGAAGTACGGTAGTTAAACGATAAAGCAATCGTACGCACATAATCCGTTGAGTAAACATACTCTGGATCGCCGTATCGACCTTTACCGGATAATTTCATAAAATATACTTTGTCTTCAGCAGCTTTATAAATACCCATCATGTAATCGTAAACCTGAGCTGTCGGGCTTCCGATCGTAAACCAAATATTTCCGTTCGGTAAAACCTGGAATAACGAGTACATATTCATTGTTGTGCTAAACTTTAAACTTTTTGCAGCAACGGCTTTTGTATACGTATTAACAGTACCGCCACCGATAATTGTATTAATTGTTCCGTCAGCTTCAACACGACGGATACGGTCACCATCAAAAATCAATAAGCGGTCTTGATAATCGACTGTAATTTTACCATTACCAATTGTTGTAGCATTGGCTACGTTGCCACCATCACCCGTTTTTGTACTGCCTTTTTTAACGAAAACTTTTTGCACGCCATCGACCGGATCAACCATTAAAATACCACGTGAAGAATCTAAGAAATAAACTTTACCTTTTGATGAAACAGCTAAAGTACCGAAATCACCGGGAACGTCAGCGGCGCGCACTTGTGATAAGAAAATCGCTTTATTCGCACTGCCGTTAATACCTAAATCAGTATTACCTGCAACGATTGAAAACTTCTCTGTGTTCAAGGCCGGAGTAGCTGATAAAGACACTAAGCCTGATTGGTCTTTAACTTTAATTTGAATTTTAAAATAACCTGAGCTTGGAGCTGAAATTTTACGGCAACCTGTATAGTTACCATCTGTTGTACAGCCCACTTTAGAGTTCGTGATATCTTGCATACCCGGAACTTCATAGAAAGTTTCTTCATCTAATGTGTAATATAAACTGATCGGTGCTGTTGTTAAGTCAGTGTCGGTCACTTTCCAACGCACATACACATCTTGATTAGCCACAAAAGTTGTTTCAGCTTTTGTTGGCGATAACGATGAGGAGTTATTTGTAGACGCGATCATATTAGTGATCGTCGGAGCCACTGCTGGATTGTACGCAATAGTAACCTGATCTTTATTTTCTTGGCCTGTACCTGCTGTTAAACCAGAAATATTACCGGCATAGTCCATCGCCCAAACACTGATTTTATAAGTGTTTTGTACGAAACCAACGAAAGTAGAAATATCATCTTTGATTAATTCTTTTGAAGCTTCGTCTTCCATATCTTGCCAGCAAGAATCGTCTTCAGCTGGAGGATTAAGATCAAAAGCTTTTACGCATAAGAATTTAACTACGGTTGTTGTATCTGAAACAGCAATGCTGGTTTCAAAGAAACTGCGATTCACTACTTTAGCGACTGTGGGATCACTGACACTACCCACACTGACAACGCCTAATGCTCCCGGCGTTAAGCCGAAGAAATTAATAACTGGTGCAGCCCCATCGACAGTAAATGTGCGCGATGACTGAACAGTAATTGTTTTATTAGCTGCATTTGTAGCTGTGGCTTTAATTAAATAATTTGTACCTTCAGGTTGAATTTGTGGAATCGCCCAGTCGTAAGAACTTTCTGAGCCGGCCGTAGACGGTAAAGCACCGGCCGCAGGTAAAGTTGTCCACGTT
Source organism: Pseudobdellovibrio sp. HCB154 (assembly GCF_046267985.1). Lineage (GTDB taxonomy): Bacteria > Bdellovibrionota > Bdellovibrionia > Bdellovibrionales > Bdellovibrionaceae > Pseudobdellovibrio. Next base: position 2,851,834 of record NZ_CP176530.1, read on the forward strand.
GTGCCGCTATTTGCTGAAACTTCTAGTTTTACAGAATATAAACCTGGATCTACTGATTCACCACCCGCCTCAGTTGTACCTGAAACGATTTGGAATTTAATTTTATAAGAAGCATTCGCTTTATAATAAGGCCATGAAGTTTCACGATCACCATCAGTAAAAGTCACAAGGTTTAACCCTGGAACTAAAACCATTGATGGATCCCATTCTTCAAAATTAGAATCTCCTTCTGGAGTTTGTGACTTTTGCACAATAGGATCTGTGATTTCAGCCTGACAGCTGAACAACAGGGATAATAAAAAACAGATCGCTACTATTTTATAAGTGACCTTTTTCATAATTACCTTCCTATACACCTAACCGCATAACTGAAACTACGTTCATCTTTGCTGCGTGTGCCGGTTGTCGGATCGAATAACCATGCTTTTAAACGATCTGTAGAATCAATAGTGGCTGTCCACTCTTGACCAGTGGTATTTGCATTTAGTGCGTCTGGCATAACAAAACGAAGACCATCATGGTTGGCCACCATGTAATCGTAGATTGTTGGAATACGCCAAGAAACTTTCGGAGAAGAAGTACGGTTTAAACCGCCTTTTCCTGAATTATCAATATCTGTATCTGTTGTTGAAAAACCAATCGCATCTTCACAAGCACTGATTGGACTTGCTGTTTGCACTTGGTAGAAAGCATTATCACAAATATCATTCGGATCATCTTCATTGTAGTTACCTGCAATAATATTTGATTCTGTGCTGTTCGAACTTCCAGAAGCTTTACACCAGTTTAATCCCGTTGATACAACTGAACTCCACATTAAACCTGTTGATTGGTCTTGCCATACTTCGCGGCCTTTACCAGAAGATGTACTTCCAGTACGAGTCACTAGTTTCCATTGGCCTTCGCCGTTATGACCTTTCGAAGCGCCATCCCAAGTTGCATTGGCTCCGAAAACCGTAGCACAATCTGCAATTCTGGCTGGGATTGTCGCTTGGGCTGTACCGCAAGTTGTTGCAGCCCAACCCGTACGATCAACTAATGTAACTTGCGTTGTTAAGTTATAAGCATCATCACTTGAACCAATTTTTGGAACCGGACGATATTCAGACGGTAAAGCTGTACCTGAAACCGCTGAGTATGTTGTTGTTTCATCGGCGTAAGAAATTTGATTTACTGTTGAAGATGTTGCGCGAGACATACCGGATCCCCAAGCTGTAAGAACGCCTGTGAATGAACCCGCAATACCGAAAATCGTTTCACCGATACGGATGTTCGCCGCTTTTAAATTTGTATCAACAACATTTTTCGCTGAATCGAACCAGCAGCTACCTACGTTATTCGAAGTACAAAGAACGTTTCTTCCGCCGTATTCAGTTGTATAAACGTATTTAGGAGGAGAAATCACGCACGAAGCCCCGTTGTAACCATCGTTACACGCCAGAGCGCTGCGGATATAGGTGTTTGCTTGATTTGTCCAACACTCGGCTCCATTTGGTGGGCCATCAATAGTACAAGTGGCTGAACGACCACCGTAAGGAGACGTGTACCAATATTTTGTAGCCGCAACAACGCAGGCTGTATTAATGATACCTTCAACCGTACAATTAGCTACAGTCACACCATCAGTTACAATGTATTTACCCGTTGTTGGTAACCAGCACGGCGCACTTAAGATAGTTTCTTCAACACAGATACTGCCTCTTCCGCCGTAAGCGTCTTCGTAAACAAATTGTCCCGTTTCAGCTTTACAAGAGTTAAGAATTTTACCTTCACTGTCGGTTTGACCACCGGCCGTACATAACGGGAATACTGAACCCACTAAGTCACCAGTCACTCCGAAGATCGTTGTGCCATCGGCAATATTTGTTGAAAGTAAATCTGAATCATTCACAGCTGACGTGTTACCATCGTACCAACCGGCCGGAAAATTATTAGTTAATGAACCATTCGCTGTTGTCTGGTTCGCACCATTTGTTGAACGGCCACCATAGGCCGAACTATAAACGAAATGATTTTCCATCACGACACACGGATCTGATGTTGTCGCTACGTTTTCATCACACTCCGTCATGTCAACTAAAGACGACTCATCGATCTGGAATTTTGAACATCCGACTGAAAAAATAAATGCTGTAGTTAAAAGTAATAGATTAAATCTCATATTACCTTCCCACACATCTAAAAGCTGAAGTTAATGTACGCGCTTTTGTCGAGTGCACACCTTGGGCTCCGTTATAAACCCAGGCACGCGAACGAATTGAAGAAGAAATTGTAGCTGTCCATTCATCTAAGTTTCCGTTGGCTCCAAGATCTGGAAGCACGAAACGCATGCCATTGGCATCAGCCACTTCGTAATCATATAAAGTTGGTAAACGCCAAGCGACTTTTGGAGCCGTCACTGCGCCCGCTAAGTCCATTCCTACTTTACCTAAATTGTCGATGGTAGCATCTGTTGTTGTGAAACCTGTGCCTTCAAAACAACCGCTGATCGCTGTTGTTTGATTCTGATAAGTTCCATTATCGCAAATACTTGAAGGGTCAGATTCTTTGATTGAAGCTGAAACATTTGTAGCATTACTGCTACCAGCCGCTTTACACCAGTTCGTGGCTGTACCGATGATTGAACTCCATAACATACCTGTGCGTTCATCACGCCATACTTCGCGGCCTTTACTGCCCGATTTATTTGTCGAGCGGCTGACTAGCTTCCAAATACCTTGACCGGCATTACCACTAACCGCTCCGTTCCAAAGCGCATTACCACCAAATACGCTACTACAATCAGTGATGCGATCAAGAATAGTCGCTTGAGTAATTCCACATGAAGTTGTGCCCCAGCCTGTACGGTCAACGGCTTCAACGTTTAAATTTGTTGAAGGATCTAATCCATCATCGTCAGTCGCAATTTTAGGAACTGTTCTATAACCAGCCGGTAAATTTGGTAATGTACCATTGGCCGCATACTGTCCAGCTTCTGCCGCTGAACCGATTTGTGGTGTATCAATATTACGATGAGCTCCCGAACCCCAGTCTCCGTTACCAGAGAAAGTTCCTGTAATACCAAAGATTGAAGTATTATTACGAATTTTATCAGCTACTAAGTTTGGCTCTAAAATTTGTTTTGTTGAAGCTGTTACAAAACAGCTTCCATTCACATCATTTGTACAATTTGCCGAACGGCCACCGTATTCAGCCGCATAAACATAACGGCCCGGTTGTGTATCACAAGCTCCATTATTCAAAGCATTGTCTGTACATGCATTACTACCATCAGCTGATGACACGATATAACCTGTTTCGTCTAACCAACAAGGTTGTGCATTAAAACCTAAAGTACATAGTAATGAACGGCCACCGTACGCTTGGTTATACCAGTACGTTGCTGCAATACCACGACAAGCCGCTGATTGTTGACCTGTAACTGCACAGTCTGCTTCTGAACCACCACCTGTTGGTAATGTAGAAGTAATTCTGTAGCCGTTAGCATCAACCCAACATGCTTGTGTATTTGTTGTCGCTTGGCCCACGTTTGTACAATCAAATGAACGACCACCGTAAGCCGCTGTATAAAAATAATCATCGCGCGCTGCCGAACAATCGACAGAACGAACACCACCGCCAGCTAGCAAAATACAAGCAGCTTCGGCAGCAGTCACAATTGTTCCTGTAGAACCGAATAAAACAATCGCATCCTTAATGTTTGCTGGAACGATATTTGAATCTGAGAAATTAACAGTACCACCAGCTGCGTACCAACCCGTCGGGATAAGTACACTCGCCACACCGTTAGCCGCATTAATCACATTTGATGAAGCTGTATAACGACCACCGTATTGATCGTCGTAGATGTAACGACCTGCTGTGCTATTAAGGCAAAGTTTAGTCGTTGCCGTTGCAGAATTGACAATAGAATCACAACTTAACATTGTTTCAGCCAAGGACGGTTCTTCATCAGACGATGAATTCGAACAGCCCGTAGCCACCACCAATAAAAGGCACGCGGCAGAAACTTTTAATTTCTGCCAGATTGGTGATTTGAATGAAAAAGTGATTTTATTACTCAAGTGTTATCTTGCCCTTTTCATCTACGCTAAAACGTACTTCTTTAACTTTGTCTGTTTTTGATAAAGTAATTTTCGGAAGTTTCACATTCTCAGTGACTGTGATAAGACTTGTTTGAATTTCAGCCGGAGCCTCATTACCGTTTGAGTTGTATAAAGTGACTTTCACTTTGTACTGACCCGGTTGTAATTTTGGCGTCTTCCACATTTCTAGGCCAGGACCATAACGGCTATCGATTTCGAATTGACCGTCAATACCGCCGTAGCTTTTCTTTTTAAAATTGAATTTTTTATTGTTGGTATCCACGATCTCTAAATCGATATCGTGTTTTTCAGTCGCCCATGTTGTGCTGATCATTAAGAAGTTATTAGGGTTTTCAACAACCTTTTTATCTTCTTTAGGAACCATGTCTTTCATTTTCTCAACAAGCTCTTTTTGTTTTTGCTGAGTTTTCTCTAATTCTTCTTTGATCTTTTTATTTTCTAAAGTCACCGACTGAATAACTGTGTTTTGTTCTTGAACTGAAGCGATTTGGCGCTTTTGTTCTTCGACTTTAGCCGTTTGTTGCTTCTCGATAGTTTGCTGTTCTTCCATGCGTTTTTCAAGCTCGGCAATTTTAACTTCTAACTGTTTCTTTTCAGTTTCAGTTACAGTTAAGTCTTTCTTCTTCTCAATTTCTTCTTGAGATTTTTGAAGATCTTTAGCCATCTTTTTATTTTTATCTAACAGTTTTTCAATCATCTCGTCAGGAGAAGCTTTTTCTAATTCAACGGCACTGATTGCACCACCGAAAGCTTCTTCAGAGATTTTTTTCATTTGCTCTTCCATCTGACCTTTTGAAGTCGTAGAAGACATTGTGTATAACAGAACGAATAGACCGAATAATAAAGTCATCATGTCGGCGTAAGAAACCAGCCATCCCATTTCTGTGCCGTGGCTGCCGCCCGCACCATGACCGCCACCTGCGTGACCTGCACCAAAGTGAACATCGTCATGACCGTCGTGACCATGGCCACCACCTTCGTGCACTTCAAGCTTTGGCTTTGGATCAAATTCAAAACCTGAAGCCGTGTCAGCCTCGGCTACGATTTGATCCTGTTCGTCTAAAGGTTTGTTATCATCGTAATTCATAATTAAGCTGCTTTATCCTGTTGGCCTTTTTTACCTTTAGCTTTGTACACAGGAATAGCCCCACCGTTGGCCAATTGTTTAAATTTAGATTTAAGCGCGATACGTTGAGGAGCTGATAAACGGGAAACAACTGTTTCTGTCACAACTTTTTCTGGGTGACCTTTTTTAATTAAGATCACAGCTTCAACGATCATGTTACGGATATACATTTCATCTTCAGCCGCTTTAGTTGCCGAATCTGATAATGGGAGAAAAATAAAGTTATTTAAAAAGATACCCCAAAGAGTGGCTGTTAAGGCAACGGCCATGGCGCTACCGATTGTTTCGATACCACCTTTACCAAGACCCATCATCATTTGGATCATACCTGAAGAGGCTCCAAGAAGACCTAAGTGGGGAGGATACTTCGCGATGTTATTTAAAACTTTTGCATCTTCGAAATATTTTCTGGCGACCGCTTCACGGCGCGCATTTAAGATATGAGTTACATCGGATGCAGAGATATCGCCCTCATTTAAAATTCTAAACGAGTCATTCACGAAGGGGTGGTTCGATGAATTTTGATACCAACTTCCGTTATACCAATTTTTAACCGTCACAAGTAAATCTTCGATCATCGCGGTTTCTTTTTTTGTTTTCTTAAAAAAGAAACCATTCTTCACGAAGTTCCAAACTTCTGAGATTTTTTCCATTGAGTATGAAAATAATGTGATCGCTACTGTTCCGCCCATTACTAAAATAATGGCATGGCTATTGAGTAACATGCTTGGTGCACTTAAACCGTGAACGATACCGAAATAAACGACGGTAGCACACGCAATTACGCCGATAAAAACCGATGAATTCATAGAGTTCTCCCCATATGTCTTATCGGAGTTATCTCAATTTAATAAACCGACCAAAGTTGGTTATATTGTAGACAGTCTTTTTTTTGCTCCGCGAAAGTGAGTTCCCGAACCGAGACAACAGGACTAACTTATTTTTTATTTAATAACTAAGGTATTGAATCTGGGCCTTGGTACCAGCCAACCAAGTCTGGCTCTTACTTTGAATTTAGAGCCTTTTCGATTTTTTCAAGACGTAATTTCATTTCTTGCAGTTCTTTTTCTTTAGCTGCATTTTCAGATTCTAGTTTTTGAATTTTTGCATTCGCCATATCTAAAGCTTGTTGATCGGCTTTAGATGCGATCGTGCGAGCTTGTTCAACCTGCTGCGCTTCAACGCCTAAAATACGATGATAAAGCGATTTCACGGCTTCGATTAATGGCGCCACTAGCTTTGAATACGCAACCGATTTGTAACCAGTTTTTGGCGTTGTTACCGCTTCTGGAAAAACTTTTTCGACTTCTTGGGCGATCACACCGATGTCGTGTGTTTCATCGTGCTTCGTCGGCGCTTTTACATCTTTACGCCAATCAAATTCCACACCACGCAGTTGTAAAATTTTATCGACTGAATTTTCAATCGGTTTAATATTTTCTTTTAAGCGTTTATCTGAACTTGTATTCCACGCTGTCGCAAGCGCTGCACCATTCACATGTAAAAGCGCTGTTGGATTGGTTAATCCAATACCAACATTGCCATTTGATAGAATGTGCATACCGCTCGACGACGCCCACGGAGATGCACCGAACGCTAAGTAAATTGATGTTTGCGTAGATCCCGACCCAAGAAGACCGATCCCTGCTAATCCATTGGCCGTCGCATTTGAACTTCCGTCTGGAGTATAGTGTAGCCCGCGCGCCCAACCGCCGCCGACGACCGGTCTTTGCATGATAATTTCGCCACCTTTTGTGGAAATGCCACCATTCACTTCAAGCGCTGTTAAAGGTGATGTAACACCAATACCCACTGCGCCACCTGAAGCAATTGTAAATTGGCGCACTCCAGCTCCGAAAGTACCTGTGAAAATTCCAAAACTTCCATCTAATTCATGAGTTAAATGATGATTCGATGTTCCGCCGTTATCACCTAACATAACTGCGCCGTAATTCGCAGCGCTACGAACATGAAGAGTTGTGGCTGGTGTTCCGGTGCCGATACCCACCGCGCCACCAGAAGCAATCGTCATACGGGTCGCCTGGTTTACGCGAAAGCTCATACTGTCTGTTAAATGTGAATACGCAACTCCACCTGGATCACGGCTTTGCGGATCAGAGAAATAAATCGCCGCAGAATTGCTCGCTGGCGTCGTTATTTGAATAACTCCGTTACCTGTACTCATAACAGCTAATTTGTCTGTGGCCGCTATGTACGGAGCTGAAACAGTTCCTCCGGTGTCGTCTACCGTTAACATCACAGAAGGTGTTGTTGTACCGATACCGACATTTCCTGCAGACGTTACAGCAAGCATAGCATTCGCAACATATTCAGGCTGCGTTGTATGGCGTCCAATGGTAAACATATCAGTAGCGCCACCGTTGCTATACGGAACACCCGCCCACCATTGCGCGCCACCAGTATTACTATCTAACATGCGCACACCAGCACCGCGCGGATTATCATAACGATCTAGTTTTACTTCGGCGCGTGTTGATGTAGCACCACTCATACCTTTAATTAAGATATTCGCTTGGCCTGTCGTGTTTTCGATGTGAACTTTTTCAGATGGAGCCGATGTGCCGACACCAACATTTCCTAAACCAGTAACTAAAAATTTTGAAATGTTATTGTGAACAACATTCAACAGATAACTTGTGTTCGTGTTAAAACCCAAATTATCTTTTTGCATCACGTAAATACCAGATCCGATAGAACCCGCATCTGTACCACCGATAAATGCTGCTGTTTCGCTTGAAATACCATTGAAATTTTTTGTGGCGATAAATTTGTAAGTTCCCACAGTGCCAGAACCTACTGCAAGACCACCACCCATAACTAAATTTAAATTTTGTGTGCCAGACCATGTTCCCGTGCGATCTGTCGTATTTCCTAATCTTAAAGTATTGTCTGATCCGGAGTTTGTCGCAGGTCCAATCGCCCAATAATCAGTATTAGCCCAGTTACCAACTAACTGACCTTGACCAGCTGTACTCCTGTAACTTGCTAAATAGATGTTGTAATTTGCAGGTTGCGATCCTGACGGTCCCACTTGTAGTAAAGCGTTTGGCGTCGTATTTCCGATCCCCACATAACCATTCGAGTGAATACGCATAATTTCTTGGTACGAACCGGTGCCTGAAACTGTTGTACCGAATTTCATCGAAGTGCCTTTTGCGCCTCCTGTGAAATTTTGTTCGGCAGAGACAGCGATATAGGCACTTGAACTAGTCATACCTGATCCATCATGACCGCGGAAGTACACACCGCCCAGAGCGTCACCAGATAAAACGGCGGTTGGCGCGGAAATTGTTCCGCGTGATCGCGCTAAAATAAGATTGGCATCATCATACTGACTGTTTGAAGCATGATATAAACGTTGAGTTATTGTACCGGCAGTTTGCACATCTAAAGGAAAGCTCGGACTTGTTGTACCGATACCTAACCCATTATTTGTAACACGCATTTTTTCAGCGTTGTTGCTATAAAATGCTAAAACACCATTCGCCGAACCAGTTCCCGGCGAGAAAATACCCGTATCACCGTCTGAACCAAACGCGTAACCTACAGTAGAACTATCAGCCGCATCAGGAGCACCTTGATTGGCACGATAGCCCGTTCCTTTAATCACCGCTGAGCCACTGATAATACCACCAACATTTAAAGCTCCGGCAATACCTGCTCCACCGTTCACGATCAAGGCTCCCGTTGTTGAATTTGTTGAAGCCACCGTTGATGAAACAACAACTGAGTTTCCAGCTGCTGGCCATAAGGTAATTCCAGATGTTGAAGACACAACCGAAGTATTATTTAACACTCCGCCCGTTGAAGCTGTCGCAATCATACGGCGAACATTAGAATTATCAGTGATGTAATAATCAGTGCCATCGTATTCAATCGCACCGGCTTGTGGTGTTGTTAACAATGTACCTAATGTTAATTTCACTGGCGCCACTGATGACGTACCTGCTGTGATATGTAATCTTGCTGTTGGCGCTGTTGTTGAGCCGATATACACGCGACCTGTGTTGGTTACACGGAAAGTGGCTGAGGCCCCTAAATCAGTTCCGGTTCCAACACCAAAATCCGTTGTACCTGTAATCTGACCGGCGTACACGCTACCTAAAGTATTTTTATATTCTATCAGGGTGTTTTGATTATTTTGACGTTCAAGAGTCATAATCACAGCACTGTTATCTGAAACATGTAAGCGTGAAGCAGGCGCTGAAGTTACAAGACCTACACCGATATTTCCGTACGGTACAAGTAAACTACCATCATGAAGTCTAACGTTTAAAGTACGATTTTGATTACCAACGATTTGTAATGTTGCAGAGCCGCTATTAGCACCGCCATCTAAAGTTAACCATGGGTCACCGTTACCAAAAGCGTTCGCCGCATTTACAGTATCGGTCATCATATTAATTCTGACTGAACGTGATGTTGAATTATCAGTACTACTTATACTAGAAATTCCACCATCAACTTCTAAACGCTGGCTCGGCACGCTTGTACCGATACCAACGTAACCATTATTAAGAATATTCATTCTTTCTTGATACGTGCCACCGGTTCTTGTTCTGAAAATTAATGAACCTAAATTATTATTGGCTGCACTCATCATAAAAGCGTTGCGATAAGCTGATGTGGCGTAAGTCGAACCAAATACAGAAATACCACCCATGAATGTAGCGCCTTCATAAGCATTCCATTCACCGTAAGCGTTTGTATCTGTCCACGAAGTGCGAACAACCGCGCGACTTGTACCCGAAGCCGCATGCACGTGTAATAATTCTGCCGGGGCACTCGTACCAAGTCCCATTCGACCTTGGCCATTAAAAACTAAACCAATGGTATCAACCGTGGCTGAGTTCGAGGCCGAATAGCGAATCGCAAAAGCATCGTCTGATTGATTATTTCTTAAATCAACCGCAATCGAAGCGTTCATCGGACCTTGAATGTAAGCTCCGTTTGAAGTTGAAGCTCCTGGATTTAAAGACCCGTAATTCATATTACCGATTTCAACACTGCTCGAAGCCCCAGCTGAAGGAGCAACACGCAACGAACCAACTATATCCATAGCCACGGCGGGTGCACTTGTACCAACACCGACATTACCCAAGTTATAAAAAATATTTGCACCACTTGTAGTCCATTGAGATGAAGTCATTGCGGCCAACGATGCGGTCACTGAGTTCTGCAAACTCGACACTGTACTTGAAACTGAATTCACAGCGGCAGAAACAGAACCGACGGTTGAAGTCAGGGTGGTTAAGCTCGCTCCATCAGCCGGAGTGTATCCAAGTGTCGCAGCAATCGCTGCACTTGTGGCCGATTGTTTATTTGAGAAAGTTAAATAATCACTATAAGAAATTACACCAGCTGTAGTTGTCGCCACAGAAGCGTATGGAAAATTAAATGTGTGAACTGTTCCTGTTGAAGAAACATTTGGCGTTGTGCCTGTTGAACCAAAAGCAAAAGTTTGTGAACCCGATGTTAAACCGTTAATCGCTAAGATTCCGGCTCCGGCAGCGCCGAAAGTTACCCATGTTGATCCGTTACAGTATTCAACAACACCTGCATTATAGCGAATTGTTCCCGCTAATCCGGCTATACAGCTTGAAGTATCGACACCGATACGAATCGCGCCAGAAACATCAAGTTTTGCAGCTGGATTACTTGTTCCAATACCGACATTACCAGCGTTGGTGATTTTCATACGTTCAAGCGATGCACTTGTGCCATTCGTTGAAGTGCTAAATTCAATTTGTGTACCTTGTGAAACCGCTGACCAGTTTTCACTCGCACGCATAATAATATTCACCGGACTTGTTGAAGAAAATCCTGTTCCGGTATCACCACGAGCACCGATAAATAATAGCTTATCACTTTGCAGTGTCGCACTTGCTGAGCCTGCAACTCCACGTGATGATCTTCCAACGAGGGCTGGATTAATACCACTTGTTCCAGAGTAAGTATCAACAAAGACTAAAGTGCCAGGAGCTCCTGTACGAGCAATGTTAAAAGCACCTTCTGGTTGAGCCGTACCTACACCAACAGCACCCGTATTATAATAAATATTTGTTCCACTTGTGACCCATTGCGAACTTGTGATTGCAGCTAATGAGGCTGTTACAGAGTTTTGTAAACTCGCAACTGAACTTGAAACTGAATTTACCGTTGAAGACACATTGGCTACCGTTGACGATACAGAGCCGACAGTTGAAGAAAGAGTTGTTAAACTGACTGAATCAGCTGGTGTGTAACCTAAAGTCGCTATGATCGCTGCGCTTGTAGCCACTTGTTTATTTGAGAAATTTAAATAATCACTGTAAGAAATTACACCCGCTGTAGTTGTAGCCACCGAAGCGTACGGAAAATTAAATGTATGTACTGAGCCTACTGATGAAACGTTTGGCGTTGTACCTGAAGAACCAAATGCAAAAGTTTGTGAACCTGATGCTAAACCGTTGATAGCTAAGATACCTGCACCACTGACTCCGAAGGCGGCCCAAGATGTTCCGTTACAGTATTCAACAACACCGGCGTTATAACGTAATGTTCCGGCGTAACTAGGTGCGCACGCTACACTTTCAGATCCAATGCGAATACCGCCAGAAACTTCAAGCGCAGTTACCGGAGTACTTACCCCGATACCAACACGCCCCGATCCGGTGATCGTCATCAAATCAACAAGTGTTGTACTGCTGGCTGCTGATCTTTGAAAAATAAAACGATCCGTTGTGCCATTCATTTCAAAACTGAATGAAGGTTTCGTGACATCAGTTTGAACGGCTCCTGAAGCGGTTAACAAACGATTCCATTGAAGAAATCCACCGTTAACATTACTACTTAATCTTGTGCGCGCAATATTTGATCCCGTATTACCAACATACAAGTTGCCCGTGATATTTGCACCGTTAGCTAAACCTGCAGGAGCTTCTGGCCAACCGCCCACATCAAAAAGCGTTGACGGCGAAGATGTGCCCACACCGACACGCGAAGTATAATAAATATCGGCACCGATTGTTGACCATTGCGAACTCGTGATCGCTGCAAATGAAGCGGCCACTGAATTTTGTAAACTTGTTACTGTACTCGAAACTGAATACACCGTCGAAGAAACGCTCGCCACTGTTGATGAAACTGAATTTACTGTTGAAGTCACAGTTGTGATACTTGCACCATCGGCTGGTGTGTAACCAAGAGCTGTAATCACCGAACCTGATGTGATTGTTCCGGTTCCGCCCGCCGCAATACAAGAAAACCCTGCGCCGTTAAAGCGCATCGCTTCGCTAGCTCCGCAAGTGGGAAGACTTGCCGTTTGTACAAACTCAGTGATGTCTTTGCCGCTAAACTTTAATGAGTCATTGGCATACATCGCATAAGGCACAGCATTGATTGTCATTGCTGGTAAGGTTTGCCAACCAGTGTTGTCATTAAACTGCATGACGATTTTACGCGTGTCATTCGCTGAGGGAGAATAAGTCGCTGGCCCGCCAGCATCACAAATTAAAGAAGCTACGGTGTTACTGAAAACTTGTTCGAAGTTACTTCCGATGACTGGAAATGTACGTACACCTGTTCCCAGCGCAAAAGAAACTAAGCCTGCGCTTGAGCCCATATTCACGTTAGAAAAAGTTTCAGAATACAAAATACAACTTCCTGCCGGATCTAAAATTGTAAATTTAAAATTAACGGTTGTAGATTCAAGTGGATAACCATCAGGTTTAATAATTTTGGCTTGATACGTTGTGCGTGAAGGACCTGCAAAAACAGAAAGCGTGCTTAACATCATAAACACGAAAATAAAAACACCAAAGCAGTTCAACAGACGTCCCTTTTTCACTCTTAACTTGTCGGAATTTTTGACAATTTTATAAAGATTTAAGTTGTGAAATTACCGACAAATTCAAGGCAGAAGTAGTGACGTTATACAGTTTTTTGTAGACTTACCGCTTTAAAATGAAACATTAAGCCTATTTGGCTAGACATTAGTAGGCCACACCAGTTGCCGTGATATCCCAAAGCATATTGTCAGAATGAACTTGCGAGTTACATACGCCACGCGAGCTAATGTACAAGTCATAAGTTGTCGTCGATGCAATATCAACATATGCAGTCACTGTTGCTGTTTGAAAGTCGCCCGTTGCTACTGGCATCAATGTGTATTTCACAACTGAATCAGTTGCTTGCACGCGAACACCAAAATCCGCGCGACATGAAGCACCTGTAGTGATTCCCATTCCGGTGATTTGCCAACGTCCCGGTGGAAGAGTGATATAAACACCGGATGAAACTCTTTGTCCTGTTGTTGTTGAAGTGTTTCCGACAGAAGCCACCGTTCCGTGAATAATCGTTTGCTTCCATGAAGCATTGCCGCTGGCATCAGAAGCCAACACACGCGCTGCGGCCTGATTACCATCAACAATACGTGCTGTTCCGTTAACATGTAATGTAGCTGTAGGACTTACTGTGCCGATACCAACATATCCGTTGTCATCTAACAACATGGCTGTGCCATAACCACTTTTCCAAAAGTGAAATCCGCCGTTATTGATCATATTACGATTAGGGCCGTCTGCACCAATAACCCAATCCGTAGCACCACTATTAGTAAATGCCAGTTCTGCAGCTGTATTATTAGCGGTCGTTGTGATGCGCGCATAAGTTTGTGATGCAGAACTAACTTCTAAGAGTGATACAGGAGTTGTTGTACCAATACCTACAGCGCCACCCGAAGTAATTGTTAATTGACGAACTCCTGAACCAAAAGTTCCGGTGAAAATTGCGAAACTACCATCTAACTCATGAGTTAAGTGGTGATTCGTCGTTCCACCATTGTCACCAAGCATAATGGCGCCGTAACTTGCACCGCCACGCACATGAAGCGATGTCGCTGGAGCCGTCGTTCCGATACCGACATTACCACCCATAATAGCCATCGTGCTTGGCGTAGTTGCAGTGTATGACACTGAACTTGAAAGACCAAAACCTACTGAATAATCTCCATTCACAGTCATGTTTTGACCAAACACCGCACTGGCTCTTCCGCCCGCAGTCGTGTTATTTCCAGTCGCAAAAGCGTACCAATTAGTTGCGCGTGCATAACTACCGAAAGCAAAAGAAGTGATCGAACTTGCTTGCGCATTAAATCCCGCAGCGATCGAAGCCCATGATGAACCTGAGGCCGTAGACCCTGGGCCTGCGGTAATACCCGTACTGCCACCGACAGAACCTAAACGAATATTTCCTAAAGAATCAATCGTGATTCCTTCAGAACCACCTTGGCCGACGAGTTTGTAATTTCCTAAATTAATATTTTGTGTGGCCGTGTGATTTCCTAAGTTATCACCTGCGATGGTTTGCCAAGTCGCATTTCCCGAAGCATCTGAAGTTAAAACTTTTCCTGCTCCTGGCGAACCTCCAGAAATTTTTACCGTACCACTGACATCTAATGTCGCTGCCGGAGAATTTGTTCCGATCCCCACATTTGTTGCTGAAGCTAACGCCGTTGCCACAGTAGAAGATGTGACCGAACCTGTGCTTAATGATTGCCAAGCAGAACCATTACAGAGCTGTAGACTACCAGCATTGTATCTTAAAGTTCCTGCATAACTAACAGCGCAGTTTGTTTCCATACTGATACGAATACCACCTGAAACATCAAGCTTAGCGTAAGGCGTTGATGTGCCAATGCCCACTTCACCAGTTGATAAAATTCGTAAGCGTTCTACATTGGCTGCGGATAAAATTAAATTTTTGCTCGCTTGCAAGAATGTGTGCCCTGCAAGAGTACTCGATGCTGAAGATTGTCCCACCTGCACAACAGCGTTATCACCTAAATCATTTTCAACCAACAAGCCACCAACTGTCGCTGATGTCGTTGCTTTTAAGCGCATCCCGTAGGTCGATGACGTATCATGCGCAACATCTAAACGCACCATCGGTGAACTTGTGCCAACGCCGACATGACCATTAAAATAAATACTGCTTGCCGCAGTTCCGTTTCCAATTACGTAGGCCGTGCCAGCTGTCGCATTCAGCGCTTGCAATTGCGCAGATGGTGAAGCGATCGTGCTAAACCCTCCGCTACAAACTGAAATAATTTGTAACTTGAGCTGAGACGTATTGACGACTGAACCTTGTAATTCCCAGACCAATGATGTTCCTGGAGCTGTTGTACAACCCCCTTCATAACGAATACTGAATGAATTGGCATCACTAAAAAACCAAACTGAATTTGAACTGCGGTCGGCCGCATTGACTACGATTTTATTTAAAGCCGGATTCGTCGCAGACAAACCTGAATAAACTGTCGAAGGGCCGCCAAAAGTGACGTAAGAATTTGTACCCACATACATTGTTGTATAACTTGTTCCATTAAACGTGACCGCAAATGGTAAATTTAATGTGTAATAACCATCATCCACACTGCCCGTAGTTGGCGTAGAATTTTGTGCGCCTAACTGACCTAAGGGACTAAAATTAGAAATACTTAACGTAGTCATTGCGGTTCCGCTATTTGCAGCGGTTTCCCATTGAGTTGGTGTAATTGAATTGATCGCGCCTAAAAGTGCCGTCACAGAACTTGAAACTGAAGTAATACTACTATTTACCGTCGTAAATGAAGTTACAACTGAAGAAGAGAGAGAAGTGATTGACGAAGAAACACTTGCGCTATCAGCAGGTGTGTAACCCATGGCCGCAATCACTGCCGCAGAAGTTACCGATCCTGTGCTTAATGTCTGCCAAGTTGAGCCGTTACACATTTGCACATCGCCGGCGTTATATCTTAATGTTCCGGCATAATTAACCGCACAGGCAAATGACTCCATACCGATGCGAATACCACCTGACACATCCAGTTTAGCAAATGGTGTTGATGTGCCGATGCCCACTTCACCACTGGCTAAAATACGCAAACGCTCGTTGGTGGCCGCACGAAAAACTATATCTTTACTGCCAGACTGTAAAAGCATGTGCCCTGCAACCGGGCTTGAAGCGGCTGAGTTTCCCACCTGAATTAGAGCACTATCGCCCGTATCATTTTCTACTAATAAACCGCCGATCGTCGCTGGCGTGGTAGATTTTAATCTCATGCCGTAAGTTGATGATGTGTCATGAACTACGTCTAAACGTTTTGTCGGTGAACTCGTGCCGATACCTACATGGCCATTAAAATAAATAGTGTCTGAAGTTCCAGATGACACCAGTCCATAATTAATCAAGTACGCTGTACTTGCTACCGCCGCCAGTGACTGCAACTGCGTAGATGCATTCGCGACAGTGCTAAACCCGCCACCACAAACAGAAATAATTTGTAATTTGAGTTGGTTAACATTGGCATTTGAACCTTGTAACTCCCAAACTAATGATGTTGCAGGTGCTGTTGTACAGCCGCCTTCGTAACGAATACTAAATGAGTTAGCATCACTAAAAAACCAAACTGAATTCGAACTGCGATCAGCCGCATCGATCAAAATTTTATCTAGAGCTGGGCTTGCCGCTGACAAGCCCGCATAAAGTGTCGAAGGGCCATTAAACGTGACGTAAGAATTTGTACCGACATAAATTGTTGAATAACTGTTGCCATTAAAATTTACGGCAAACGGTAAATTAATAGCGTAATAACCATCATCAACACTACCTGAAGTTGGTACAGATGATTGAGTTCCTTGCTGACCGACAGGACTAAATCCAGTTCCCGTGATTGTTGTACCCGAAGTTGGTCCGGCAGCCACATTTGTCCATTGCGAAGACGTCATAGGAACCGTTGAAGCACTGGTAATACGCCCTTTACTGTCGACGGCAAATATAGGAACTAACGTTGATGAACCATATGTGTTGGCAGCAACGCCCGTGTTGGCCAAAGTTAATGCGCCTGTATCAGAGAGAGTAGCATCACCCGATAAAGCCACTGCAGAAGCTGTACTTGAAGCATTACCTACAAGAAATTGACCAGCACCTAATGAACTCATCGCCGTAAAGCTTGCCGCCAACGTTGTCACATTAACATTATCAGCTGGTGTATAACCGAGAGCTGTTATGACAGATGAGCTTGTCACCGCACCCGCTACACCAAGAGCCGCCCAAGTTGAACCGTTACAGAATTCTACGTTACCTGAGTCATATCTTAGGGTTCCCGCATAGCTAACGGCACAGGCTGCAGTTTCTGTACTAATTTTTATACCACCAGAAACTTCAAGTTTTGTTATTGGCGTAGAAGTGCCAATTCCAACATTACCGTTGTTGTAACTGATCGTTGTTCCTGAAGTCAGCCACTGTGAATTTGCAATAGCCGCAAAGGAAGCTGCCACTGAATTTTGTAAACTTGTCAGCGTGCTTGAAACTGAGTACACCGTTGAAGAAACACTCGCCACTGTTGATGAAACCGAATCCACCGTCGAAGTGACAGTCGTAATACTTGCGCCATCAGCAGGAGTATAACCTAGGGCAGAAATCACAGAACTTGAAGTAACACTTCCACCCGATCCACCCGCTGCAATACAAGAAAATCCTACACCGTTATAGCGAATGGCTTCACTCGCGCCACAAGTTGGAAGACTTGCTACTTGCACAAAATCAGTGATGTCTTTACCACTGAACTTTAACGAATCATTCGCATACATCGCATAAGGCACGGCATTGATTGTCATTGCTGGCAATGTTTGCCAACCGTTACCATCATTAAACTGCATCACAATTTTTCGTGTATCTGTTGCTAACGGAGAATACGTTGCAGGGCCACCAGCATCACAAGTTAAAGAAGCCGTCGTGTTACTAAATACTTGTTCAAAAGTACTTCCGCTCACAGGAAATGTACGCACTCCGCTTCCTAGAGAAAACGAAACTAAGCCTGCGCTAGCTCCCATATTCACACTAGAGAAAGTTTCGGAATATAAAATACAACTTCCTGCTGGATCTAAAATTGTAAATTTAAAATTAACGGTTGAAGATTCTAGTGGGTAACCATCGGGCTTGATGATTTTAGCTTGATACGTTGTGCGCGACGGACCTGCAAAAGCAGAAAGCGTGTTTAAAATCATAAACACGAAAATAAAAAGAGCAAAACAGTTCAGCGCACGTACCTTTTTCACTCTTAACTTGTCGGAATTTTTGACAATTTTATAAAGATTTAAGCTGTGTAATTATCAACAAATTCGTGGCGTGATAAACGACAATCCCCCGGTTTTTGGGGGCTAGTTGTCTTAAAGTGAGACAATTCTTACTGGCAAATCGCCGCTTGAGGATCTTTACCGCAGATATAGGCCTTTAGTGCCGCATTTTCGGCTTTTAGCTTTTCTACTTCGGACTTATCAGCTTTTGAATCAACCACAGATGCAATTTGTCGTTGCTGTTCGATTTGTTTTTGTTCAACACCGACTAAACGGCGGTAAATCTCTTTCACCGATTCAATTAATGGCGCCACTAGATTCTGATAGCCCACCGATAAAAATCCTTTTTCATCTTTTTTAATAATTTCTGGAAAAACTTTTTCAACCTCTTGGGCTATTAATCCAACTTGTCTTCCGGGAACTTTTTCGTCTTTCCAATAATAAGAAACGCCGTTTAAGCTTAAGATTTTATCTAAGCTAGATTGCAACGGTAGTATATCTTTTTTCAGTCTGATGTCAGATGACTGGGTCAGCGTACCGGCAATAACCATGTTGCCTGCATAATCGAAACTTAATTTTTGCGTACATGAACCCGAAGGGCAATGATACCATTGAGCTATTAAAGCACTGCTGTTTTCATGATGTAAACTAAACCCACGTTTTGTCGCACTGTTATTCGTAATATTAAATGCAGAATCATTGCGAGATAAAAGCTCAAGATAAGAATTTCCACTATCTTTGATATACCCTGTTCCCGCCACGTGTAAAGTAGCTAGAGGTGATGTTGTTCCGATTCCAACGCTGCCTAAACCATTGATGGCAAACTGCGAAGCGCTATTTTTTACCACATTGAAAAGTAAAGTGGTGGATGCGCCAAGCCCCGTGTTATCCTTCTGAACGAAATAAGCTCCGGTGTTTGTATAACCGGCATCATAGCCACCAATAAAGCCTGCGGTCGTATTACTCTCACCGTTAAAATTTCTTGAGACTTCAAACTTCGCTGTTGGAGCGGTCGTTCCGATACCGACATTACCATTAACATCAACACGCATTTTTTCACTGTTATAGTTTGTTATTTTTAAAATAGGAGAGCTTGTGACCGCAGCCGAATTAAATCTGGCATCAATCACAACAGCGGCGTCACTGGCGCTATCAAAAGCCGGTTCACCGATTAACATTAAACCGTAGCGGTTTCCACTTGTTAAAGCCTCACCTTTACCCCAAATGACCGGAACGTAAGAAGAGGCACCATTGGTCGCATCGCCAATAGCTATTCGTCCACTGGTCGTTGTTGAATCTTTCAAGCTTATACCATCTGTGCTGCTAGACATGGCGTTAACAACTTCCAGCTTAGCAGCCGGCGAGTTTGTTCCGATTCCCACGTTACCTGAACTTCCAGAAATAAATACTCTTGTCGTGTCGCTTGCAAACAAATGAAAATTATTTGAGTTTTTTGTACCTAAGAATAAATCAGCTTCGGCCGCAATGGTATTTCCATCGATGTTAATGGAAGTTCCAGAAGCTTCTTGCACCCGCAAGACAGCGCTGTTCAAATTCAACGAACCAACTGAACCCATCGTTGTCGACTCAAAAACATGAAACTTTGTCACTGGAGCAGTCGTCCCGACCCCAACATTACCGTTAGAATCCACGCGCATCTTTTCTGAACGAGTTCCATTATCACGTGTATAAAATAAAAGATTTCCTGATTCCGAGCCTGAAGTCACATTTGTCATCTGAGCAAATATGTTTGAACTATCAGATGCGTACCCGCCCGAATTTATGCCTTGAAAATAAATTCCACCTGTAAAATCACCATTACTTAATGATCCACCCGCACGAGAGTGTTTTAATTCGATATATGCACCTGAAGGACCATTGTAAGATTGTTCTAATTTAAAAGAATTACCACCAGCGCTATTCAATATATGTAAAGTTGCACTTGCGGTACTTGTTCCGATACCGACGTTACCGCCATTAGCATTAAGTAATAAACTTTTCACAGTTACGCCGTCTGTGGCTAACGCCGAAATATCACCAGAACTAGGACTTAATCGTAAAATCGTGTTTGAAGTATTTTGAGTTAGCTTCGCACTGTCACCAATCCATAACTGACGATTACCAGTTCTGTTGACTCCTAAAAGTAAAGCTAAACCTTCTGTATCAGTGTTTCCAGCTTGATAAAACTCCTGACCTGAAAGACGAATTTTTTCTATCGTTTGTGATGCCCCCGAAATATGTAAGAGAGCCCCTGGAGTGGTCGTGCCCACACCCATATGACCTAACGAATTCACAGCAACTCGAGTTACACCACTCACATTAAATCTTAATTCTGGCGAAGCACTGGTGCCTGAATAAATGCGAGCACGCTCAGTCATATCATTGTTATACCAGACCACATCACCCGGATCAGTAGGAGATCCTGATGTGGCTACAAATCGTAAATCAGCGGCATTTGCAATTGTTGTCGCATTCAATGTTGTCGCTCCAGAAACACCTAAGTCTCCGGCGGTGTTAATGTTACCCGCTACTCCGACGCCGCCTTTAACAACAAGTGCACCTGTTTGTGAATTGGTCGAAGCAGTCGTTGATGAAACAACAACTGATCCCACGGGCACCATCGTAATGTTTCCGGATGAATTAATCACCGAAGCATTATCGATTGACCCTGCTGAAGATCCTGTAGCAATTGCACGACGAGTGTTACTTCCATCTGTTAAATAAAAGTTTGCACCGTCATATTCCATCGTACCCGATTGCGGAGAAGTTAATAAAGTACCTGACGTCAGTTTAAAAGAGGCTTTGCTAGAAGTTCCCGCTGCTAAATGTAAACGGGCCGTCGGAGTTGTAGTTCCGATACCAATATCACCGGCTGAAGTAATGCGAACTCTTTCAGTGCCACTTGCAGAAAACGACAAGGTGCCCGCACTTGGATTGAACATTCCGGTATTTGTCGTAGTTCCAAAACTAAATGTCGGAGCCGTGGCGTTACCATAACCGTTTCCGGCCCGTACGGCATTCATATTATAAAATGTTGTAATGTTTGTTGTCGTATTAATATCAAGATATGGCGACATGGGACCACAAGTTGAGTCTTGGCATTTTCCAAAAGACAACGTACCGCTGTTCCATTGTAAGCGGCTAAGTGATGCTGCTCCACCGTCAAACACAATTTGTGAAGCACCCACCAGAACTGCAGAACTGGCTGTACCGGTGTAATTCATTGTACCACCACCGATACCAACGTTACCTGAATTATAGTAAATCGCGCTACCACTGGTTATCCATTGTGATGAAACAAGTGTAGCACTATTGGCAGGTGTATAACCAAGAGCTGTGGTCACGTCTGAATTTGTAAGTTGAGTTCCACTAGTCACGCGACCTTTGCTATCGACCATAACTTTTGTATATGTGCCTGCATCCACACCACTATTTGCTAACGTGATTGTATTTGAAGCTGCTGCGATTGTTGCATCTCCGGTAAAACTTGGAAGTCTGGCGATAGCTAATGTTCCTGTGGCACTGGCACTTCCTAAGTCCAAACTATTTGCTGTTGCAAATGTGCCCAACCCTAAATTTGTTCTTGCCGTTGCTATGTTTGTTAAATCAGAAAGGTTATTTGCTTTTTGCGCGTAAGTTCCACTGACTGCATTATCCGCCGGAACATAACCTAGCACCTGAGCGATGCTGGCAGCGCTCGAAGTAATTTTATTACTAAATGCCGTGTAGTCGGCGTTAGAAATTAATCCCGCCGTCACAGATCCTGTCGATGCTAATGGGATATTTAAAGTATGAATTGCGTTTGAAGTATTAAAATTCGGGGCAGTACCCGCCACGCCGATCGCGAATGACTGTGTTCCGCTTGTTGAACCGTTAAGTGATTGAAGACCAGCACCGCTAACACCAAATGCCGCCCATGTTGATCCGTTACAGTATTCTACGTTATTATTTATGTATCTTAATGTTCCTGCGTAATTAGCTGCACAGGCCGCATTTTCTGCACCAATACGAACACCGCCTGAAACATCAAATGCCGTGATTGGCGTTGTTGTACCTACGCCCACACGACCGCTGATAAAGCTAATCCCGCTAGCAACGCTGCTCCACTGTGAACTTGTAATCGCTGCAAAACTTGCGGCCACTGAATTTTGTAAACTAGTTACCGTGGCACTGACACTTGAAGCGTAATTTGAAACGCTGGCTACAGTTGCTGACACGGCAGAAATATCTGAGGTCACCGTGCTATAACTAGCTCCGGTTGCTGGCGTGTAACCTAAAGCTGAAATAACCGCTGATGAGGTCAGTGTTTGAGCCGTAGTAATACAAGAAAACATCGCGCCGTTATAATGAAGCGCTTCACTGGCAACACAGGTCGGAATAGAAGTGACATGAACAAAGTCTGCATCTGTCTTGCCATTTAACTTTAGCGCATCATTGGCATACATTGCATAAGGAACAGCATTAATACTCATCGCAGGTAAAGTCTGCCAACCGTTACCGTCATGAAATTGCATCACGATTTTTCTAATATCACTGCTTACCGGAGAATAACTTGGAGGACCGCCAGCATCACAAGATAAACTTGGTGTCACATTACTAAAAACATTTTCGAAAGTCGTTGCGCTTGCAGGATATGTTTTTACACCAGAACCCAGTGCAAAAGAAATTAAACCACCAGTTCCAGACATGTTCACGGCTGAATAAGTTTCAGAATATAAAATACAACTTCCTGCCGGATCTAAAATTGTAAACTTGAAATTGACACTTGCAGCCTCTAACGGATAACCGTCGGGCTTAACAATCTTGGCCTGATAAGTGGTGCGTGAAGGACCCGCAAAAACAGAAATCGCGTTTAAAATTGTAAACGCGAAAATAGAAACCAAAAAGTAGTTCAGATTTTTAGCCTGCGCACGTACCTTATTCACTCTTATCTTGTCGGAATTTTTGACATTTTTATGAAGATTCTAAAATGCCAAATTTTAAAATTTAATGTCACAAACTGCGACTTAAGCGATGATTTGTCTCAAATTAGAACATTAATAAAGTTCCGCTGACAGCTGTCGAATAAGCTTTAGTCCAGTCGACACGATCCCAATACTGCAAAGAACCATCTTCATTTTTATGGATGAAATAATTTTGCTCGCGTCCGTCTGGAAACAACGTAAAACTTTTCATTGTGTCTTCTGAAATTTCACCCATGACTTTATCGCCCGAATAAATTTTTCCGTCTTTAATCTGCAATGGCTTTTGCGGCTTATTCACAAAATTCATACCTGGACATTTAAAATACGAACGTGCCACTAAAAAAGTTTCTGGCGTGTGTTCAATATCAAGCTCCATCTGACAAAGCCCGTCTTGCACGACACCGTTAATGGCTAAAGGCCCTTGCCCGCGCCACTGCCCTGTCAGACCGTAAGCCCAAGTTGTTGAGGTGATAAAAGTAGCTACTAATGTGGCAGCGATAAACTTCATGCCCTGATTAGTAGCTGAGGATGGCAATTATGCCAAGAAGAAACTGATTAAATAGCCTGTTTGGCCGAAGGCCAACTAAATAGCTTCCAGCTCGCCAGCTTCGATGGAAGCCGCAAGTTTAGCACGTAAGCGCAATACCGCCTGTGCATGAAGCTGAGAAACGCGTGATTCAGTGACGCGTAATACTTGCCCGATCTCTTTTAAGTTAAGATCTTCGAAGTAGTATAAAGATAAAACTAAACGTTGGCGCTCTGGAAGATCTTCAATCGCTTTGGCGACAACATCTTTCACAACTTTAACGTTTAATTGGTTAAATGGATTAGCTGATTTAGCACCCTCTAATAAATTCACGATTGATTTTTTATCTGAATCGCTGAATGAAGGTTGATCATCGATTGAAAGTAAACTTACCGGACGAACTTGATTGATTAAATCATGGAACTCTTCGATCGGCATATTCAGACGAGCAGAAATTTCTTCGTCTGTTGGTGCACGGCCCAACTCTGATTCAAGAGTAGTGATCGTTCTGTCTAAAGCTTTTGATTTATCACGCACTGAACGTGGAATCCAATCTTGTGAACGTAATTCATCTAAGATCGCACCACGGATACGGAATTCAGCATAAGTTTTAAATTTGTTATCACGAGTCGGATCCCATTTATCAATAGCATCCATTAAACCAATTGCACCGGCAGAGATTAAATCATCAATGTCGATATTCGGAGGAAGCCGCACAGCGATCTTCTGCGCTACGAAGCGAATAAGTGGGGCATACTCTTTGATAAGCTCTTCTTTTTGCTCGCGCTTGATTTTTTTCGGCTCATCTTTAGCGTATTTTTTTAGTAAGCTGGCTTTAGACATTTAGTTTTTACCCCTCGTGCGTAACATATATAGTTTACCGAAAAATTTCTTATTTCCGATAGTCCAATAATTAAATTCTGGCTTAAGCATGACCTGTGGCTGGTTTGAAGATCGCTGCTAAACCACTGGTCTTTTGGCCTGTTCCCTCTGAGAATGAGTTATGAGCCCCACCCAGAGCGGATTCGGCAACAAGTTCGACAGCGATTTCTCTGAAAATTTGCGCTGCCGGAGAATTTGTTGTTTGTCTCATAATAGTACGCTGTTGTTGCTGTGCCTTCTGTAAATTCTCATCAAATGGCAAAGATCCCAGCAAGCTCAAACGCACAGACAGAAAGCGTTCTACCACTTCTGCAAACTTAATAAATAACTGTTCGCCGCGCATGCCTTTCATTTGATTGCACACCACTTTGAAATTTTGCAGTTTATATTTTTGATGTAAAACTTTAATCATTGCATAAGCATCAGCAAAGCTTGATGGATCTTGCGTAAGCACAATAATGCACTCATCAGCAACAGCGTTTAGATGTAAAACGTGCTCGTAAATTCCCGACGAAGTATCAATGATTGCGTAATCGTAAGAAAACTGCAGATCTTGCACTTGATTGATTAATTCACGTCTTTGAAACGCATTTAAGTGCGTAAGTTCAACTAACCCACTGCCACCGGCGATCAAATCAATATTTTTCATTAAGGGCGTGATACATTCTTTAATTGATTTACCTTGTAAAACATCACCTAAATGGTGCATTGGACGCACGCCAAAGTGAATATCGACATTGGCTAAACCTAAATCACCATCGATCATCAAAACTCTTTTGTTTTGTTCGGCGATCGCTAAGCCTATGTTGCAAGCTAGAGTTGTTTTTCCAACTCCGCCCTTGCCTGAACTGATTGCGATAATTCTCATAAGTTAATTCCTGATTCTGTTCTAGTGCCCGTGATATTTAAGATTAAATCTAAAACGCGCTCAGCAGTCGCACGCTCGAAATCTTCTGGAGTTCTAGAACCAATTCCGAAACCAAAAAGCGGAGCTCCCGTTTTTTGGACGAAGTTATAAATGTTTCCGTGCATTGAAGCTTCATCTAACGATGTGAACACCACATCACTTACATTTAAAGCTTGGTAACGTCTGTGCACTTCTAATAAATCTGCATCTTTAGACATCGCCGATAACACTAAATGCGTGCGCACTGACTCAGTCGTTGGAGGCATCATCTTTTTGATATAACGTAATTCATCTGCAGCTTTTAAATTTAAAGACGCGAAATCTACAAGCACGTGATCAACCTGGTTTAAGTAAGGAAGAATTTTAAACCAGTCAGCCTCTGAGCGAATCGCGATAAACGGTAAATTTAAAATCTGCGCAAAGATTTTCATTTGTTCATCAGCGCCAATTTTAATTGTATCTGTTGAAATTAAAGCTACGCGCTTTTTATGATTAAGAACTAAATCACTCGCATACTTAATCATTGTTGACGTTTTACCTGAGCCTGATGGGCCCATGAATAGGTGAAACTGCTCGAAGTTTTCTTGTGCTACAGGAACAGTTTTTAAAATAAAGCGCGCAATGTAAGCTTCAACAACAGCTTTATTGTTTTGCTTATCTGGAGTTAGTTGCGTTTGCGCTTGAGTTAAAATTTCAGCCGCTACTTCTGGCAATAACCCTTTACGCGTTAAAGCTGTATAGTGCGAGCTTAAATTATAATTCACACCGTGTTCAGCACCTGGATGTGCTTGTACGAAACCTTGAGGCATTTGTTTAAATTGGCCTAAAAGGTTTTTCAATTGATCAATCTCTGACTTTAACTGGTCTACTTCTAGGTTGTTGAAAGTAGCTTGAGCCTGCTGAGTCAGTTTAGGCGTTGGATTGTATTTGATTGAAGTTTCAACCGGCGCTGGCACTGTGTCTTCATTATCAATATCAGCGTAACGACGTTGAGTCATCGTGACCGGAATAACCGGTTTTTTACGCGTTTCTTCGGCTTGCATTAACTTCAATCTTGATTCGATTGATTTTTGCATAGTTTCTTTTTGTGTGCGTGCCGGAGCTTTAGAAAATTTTTCTTTTAAATGCTCTGGTAATTTTGATTCAACATATTTTTTATGTTGAAGTACATTTTCAGAATAAGCCGCTGTGATTTCGATAGATTTTTCACCACCTAAACCAAAACCTTTAGTGACTTCTTTAGCCGACAGGATAACAGCATCAGGCCCTAACTGAGTTTTTACTAACTCAAGAGCTTCTTTCATTGATCTGGCTTCAAATTTTTTGATCTGCATATTTTACCCTTTACCGTTTAAGAAGCTAAGCCTACTGACGCCACTGATTGCACTTGCGCTTCTGGAGCGACTTCGCTATGCGAAAGAACAATCAATTGCGGAATAAATCGTGATAACAATTTAAATAAATGACGACGAACCGTAGGGCTTGTTAATAAGATCGGCTGCCCTGCGATTTCTGGATGCGTTTCAATCTGCTGCGCGATATTTGAAATCATTTTCGACGCTGATTGAGGGTCCATCACTAACTGAACACCTTGTTCAGTTTGTAATAACGCATTTGAAACCAGTTCTTCTAATCTTGGATCTAATGTCATAACTGACATAGCACCATCATCAGAGATATATTTAGCCGTAATTGAACGGGCTAACTGTTTACGAACTGCTTCAGTTAATAAATCTAAATCTTTAGTGCGCGAAGCTTCGTCAGCTAATGTTTCAAAAATTGTGTATAAGTCACGAACAGAAACTTGTTCTTTAAGTAAGTTCTGCATAACTTTAACCACGCCACCCAATGATAAAGTTTCTGGAATAAGATCTTCCACCACTTTTGGATGTGTTTTCTTGAAATTATCAATAAGCGTTGAAGCCTCTTGGCGACCAAGTAATTCGTAAGCATGTGTACGAATCATTTCTGTTAAGTGAGTTGCAATCACCGTTGGAAGATCAACTACTGTGTAACCAGCCATTTCAGCTGACTCTTTATTATTTTGGCTAACCCATAAAGCATCTAATCCAAACGCAGGTTCTTTCGTTGGAATACCATCAACTCTAGCTGTTACGTTACCTGGATCCATCGCCATTAACATATCAGCCTTAAGAAGACCGCCGCCCACTTTATTACCTTTAATCATGAAACGGTATTCACCTGGAGCTAACGATAAATTATCGCGAATATGAATACTTGGAACTAAGATACCCATATCAAGAGCAAATTGTTTTCTGATTGAAGTAATACGCTCTAATAAATCGCCGGCTTTAGTTGAATCAACAACTTTGATTAAGCTGTAGCCCACTTCAAGCTCAAGCATATCCACCGGCTGAACTGAATCGATTGATTCTTTTTTGGGAGCTGACAATTCAAGATCGGCTTTTCTTCTCTCTTCTTGAACTTTTTCGTTTTTGTACTGAGATAAAATCCAAGCAAAACCAGCCAAGAATAAACCCATACCGATAAATGGTAATGTCGGAAGACCTGGAATAATCGCTAATGCACCAAACACACCGGCAGAAGCATAGATTGGTTTTGGATTTGTTAATAACTGACCCGTTACTTCAGTACCCATGTTTTCATCTGAGCCTGAACGAGTCACAATAATACCGGCAGCAGTTGAAATGATAAGAGCTGGGATTTGCGCAAGTAAACCATCACCGATTGTTAACATCGTGTAGTTTTTTGCTGCTGTAGAAATATCTAAGTTCTTTTGTAAAACACCAATTAATAAACCACCTACAACGTTAACCACTGTGATGATAATACCCGCGATAGCATCACCGCGTACGAACTTCGAGGCACCATCCATCGCTCCGTAGAAATCGGCTTCGCGCTCGATTTCTTTACGACGTCGTTTAGCTTCGACGTCATTGATTACACCTGCATTTAATTCAGCATCGATGGCCATTTGTTTACCTGGCATTGCATCTAATGTGAAACGTGCTGCAACCTCAGCTACGCGCCCAGAACCCTTTGTGATTACTACGAAGTTGATAACAACTAAGATTACGAAAACAACAAAACCGATCACATAACTGTCGCCAACGACGACAGAAGCAAAGGCATGGATAACAGCACCGGCGGCATTTTCGCCTTCATGACCGTTTGATAAAATTAAACGCGTTGTCGCTACGTTTAAAGCTAAGCGGAATAACGTCGTCATTAATAATAACGACGGAAAAGATGTAAAATCCAACGCCGAAGTTGTATAGATCGAAGTTAATAAAATTAAAACTGATATACCTAACGAAATTGTTAAACCGAAATCTAACATGATCGCCGGAAGTGGGATAATCATCACACCAAGAACGATTAAGATAGCAATCGCTACGAACAGATCTGTGTTCTTTGTGTACTTATCAAATTTTTTAACAAACTGAAATAATTCTTCCATCTGCTAATCCTTATAATCTTGGTCCGTTAGGGTTGCGGTTTTGGTTTGGCGGGCGTTGCGACGCCGACTGACCAGCACCCTGAGGTCTACGCGCTTTACGTTTACGTTTAAGTCTAAATACATAAGATAAAACTTCAGCAACCGCGACAAACAGTTCACGCGGAATCACTTGGCCCACTTTCATCGTTTTAAAAATCGTGCGGGCTAAAGGTTTATTTTCAATTACTGGAATATTATGCTGACGGGCTAACTCTTTAATTTTTTCAGCCATAAAGTCAGCGCCCTTACCGATTAATTGCGGCGCTGGTAATTTATCAGAGTATCTTAAAGCCACCGCAATGTGAGTCGGATTTGTGATGATCACATCGGCCTTAGGAATATTCTGCATCATTTTACGTTGTGAAACTTCACGCTGGATTTTACGGATACGAGCTTTAATCATCGGATCCCCCTCGTGAGATTTATGTTCTTCTTTGATTTCTTGCTTAGACATCATCATTTCTTTTTCAAGCTGCCAGCGTTGAAAGAAATAATCTGCGACCGCGATCACTAACATGAATACGCCAGTACCCATTAATAGTTTAAAGATCACGCGGCCTAAATAGGCAAATTGCTCTGGGATTGAATAGCTTGAAAGAACTGGAATCTGATGAATTTCAGATTTTAAAAGTAAATACATCGTCCACATTACGACGATCATTTTTAAAATTGATTTTACTAATTCGCCGATACCCTTCATTGAAAAGATACGGCCCATCGCAGACATTGGGTTTAAACGGCCTAAGTTGAAACTTAAAGCGTCTTCAACTTGCAAAATACCAGTTTGCATTAAGCTTGACGCCACACCGATCACTAAAGCACCAAACATAATCGGCGCCACTAAGATGGCAATTTTTTCGCTAGCAAACCATAATAGATCAGAGTATTCGCCAGCTTTAACAAACTTAAGCATTGATAAACCAAAACTGACGTTGAACACTTCAGCGATATTCGTGAAGAAAAAGCGAGACATAGCGTATAACAGACCCGCGGCCGCTAAAAAAATTAGCGCCGTGCCCAGTTCTCTGGTCATTGCCACTTGTCCACGCTTACGAAATTCCTGCCTGCGCGCTTCCGTGGCCTGTTCTGTTTTGTCGTCTTGCCCCTCAGCCAATTTAATTCCTTCCTAGAATCACTGGTTGGGTTCGGCATCCCTGCCGAACACTTTTTAAAGCATCTTTATAAATTTAAATAACTCACCCGTTGAAACATCTAACAACCCATTAAGTTGTAAAATCATCAACGGTAAACTAATAAATAAAATTGCCATGCCCAGTAAGATCGTTACTGGAGCTGCCGTCATTAACACGTTAATTTGTGGAACCGCACGGCTTAGGATTCCCACACCCACTTGCACAACCAGCATCGAGATCATCACTGGAGCTGCAATCTTAATTCCGAAAATAAAAAATTCTTGAGCGTATTTCGCTACTTCAAAGTAACCTACAGCTTTGATCGAAGTTGTGGCTAATGTTACAGTTTCAAAACTGCTAGTTAAACCTTGGATCATGTAATGGTGCCCGTTCAAACCCATATAAAGTAATGTGGCTAAAGCTACAAAAAATTGCTCCATCACATTACCCATATTACCCATCATGGGGTTAAAGATTTGCGCCTGGCCTAAACCCATCGAAACTGAAATAAGCTCACCCGCCATACCGATCGCAAAGAAAAATACGCGTGTGGCAAAGCCTAACGAAATACCCACAAAAGCTTCTTTTAAAGCCAAAGTGATTAGCGAATCTTGTAATTCGTTTAATTGAACCAGCACCGTGTTGTTCGCAACAGTATTAAACACAGTCATCGTTAAAACTAATGAAAGTAAAACTTTTAACGGCACAGAGATTGTTTGAGAGTTCAAAATCGCAGCCGTAAAAACAAAGCCCGACATACGGAGCAAAATAAGTCCGAATGCGACCAATTGAATTTCATTCAGCTGCGATACTGAAAACATTAACGATCCCTCACAATAGTGGCCATATTTTCAAAAAGGTTAACCGTGTAATTTTTCATTACATCCATCATCCACGGACCGGCCAAAACTAGTACTATAGCAATGACAACCATCTTAGGAACAAAGGTCAGCGTATTTTCATTAATTTGCGTTAAAGCCTGAAAAATACTGATAACTAGACCAATGACGAGTGTGCTTAATAACAATGGCGCAGATAACATAGCCATTGTTTTCAAAGCATCCTGTCCTAATTGTAAAATAATATCTTCACCCATTGTTTTATCCTTTTAAAATTAACCGAAACTACGAACCATCGAACCGATTAATAAAGTCCAACCGTCAACCATCACGAATAACATGATCTTAAACGGAAGCGCGATCACAGCCGGTGGAACCATCATCATACCCATCGACATCAATACCGATGCCGCTAAGATATCAATAATTAAGAACGGTAAGAAAATAATAAAACCGATCATAAAAGCTGTTTTAAGTTCAGAGATAATAAACGCTGGGATTAAAACTAAAGTTGGAACATCCGCACGAGTCTTAGGTTGTTCAACTTTAGAAAGTTTTAAAAATAAAGCTAAGTCTTGATCACGCGTTTGCGAAAACATGAAACGACGTAATGGTGTGACCGCATTTTCAAAAGCCTGATCCTGAGTGATCGTATTCGCCATATAAGGCTGTAAAGCTTTTTGATTAATTTCAGTGATCGCCGGATTCATCACGAAAAATGTGATGAATAAACTTAAACCCACTAACAATTGATTTGGTGGCAACTGCTGCACACCCATCGCTTGGCGTAAGAAAGATAAAACGATCAAGATGCGGGTAAAGCCCGTCATCATGATTAAAATCGCCGGCGCCAAAGTTAAAACCGTCATCACAAGCACTAGCTTGATGGCGTTTACAACTTCACCGGGATTTTGTGTCGTCTTAAATCCTAAGTTCACCGTAGGAAGAGTCACTTGCGCGAACGCAAATGTTCCTACCAACAGAGAAAGTAAGAATGCAACGATTGATAATCGTTTAATCATTGAAAATTCCTCATGGATTTAAGTTTTTGCGAAACATTTGTTTTAATTCCGGCAAAAGAAAAGTCATCTTCTACTTCACCGGCTAATTCAGTAATTTCTTTGCTTTGAACGATTTGTTCACCGCCACCAGCAGCCATTGTATCGGCAAAGCTTTGTGAAGGTAATTCAGCAGGTACTTCATCATCGATTAACGCTAATGACTTGATCATTGAAATATTTTGATCAGTCACACCGATTAGGATTGATTCGCCAGCTACACGGATAATTGCTAACGATTTTTTCGCCCCTAAATGATGTTGCGTTAAAACTTTGATCTGCATGTTGGATTTGTTGATTTTATTAGAGAAAGCGTACTTTCTAGCTAAGAAAAAACCAGCACCACCCATACCTACTAAGACAAATAAAGTTAAAAATAACTTACCAGTTTGTGATGTTTGCTCCTGACCTGTCGTGGCTTTTTCAAGCTTTAACGGAATTTCATTTTCAGGCGTTGATTTAGTGATTGCCGGAGCTAAAGCTTGCGCTTCAGTACCTGCAGTCGCTGTCGCCGCATTCACTTCGTCAGCTGCTTGCGCAAAGCTTGCGAAAACTACTGATAAAACAACCAATACCGGTAAAATTATTTTTTGCATCATTTTAATTGCTCGATTCTTTCTGTCGGGCTGATGATATCCGTTAAACGAACACCGAATTTTTCATTCACCACCACGGCTTCACCGCGGGCGATTAGTTTTTCATTTACCAGAACTTCCATCGGTTCACCGGCTAATTTCATAAGCTCGATCACTGAACCTTGAGTTAAGTTAAGTAGTTCGCTCACCGGCATTTTTGTGCGGCCAAGCTCTACTGTAACTTTTAATGGAATATCTAAAATTAAATTTAGATTTCTGTCTTTTGTTGCATTACCAGCAGATGAACCGCCGCCAGCAGCGCTTCCGCCACCTAGCTCTTGTTCTTCAAGCTGTTCTAGGACCTTGTCCATTGGATCGTTACTCATGATGTTTTTTCCTCCGTGTTAAGTTTATTTCTCAATTTGTCTTGTGACTTGCACAGCCACTGTTCCGTGGTGAATTCCATAGTAGCCTTTGAATTTCTTCACTTCTTCTACCTGAATATCTAATTCACCCGATGAATCTTGAGTTAACGGGATTACATCCCCTACTTTTAAATCCATCATGTCTTTTAATTGAATTTGTGTTTCACCAAGATTTACTTTGATGTCGACAACTGTATCTAATAATTGTTCTTTGATAATCGCTGTCCAAAGTTTTTTATCTGTTTGATCCGACTCAACTTGGAAACCCGTAGATAACTTTTGTTTGATCGGCTCAATCGTTGCGTACGGAATAACGATTGAAACTGTTCCGTTGATGTTTTCTAACTCAACGTCAAAAGTTGATGCGATAACCACATCTGTCGGAGGCACGATACCCACGAACTGTGGATTGATCTCGGTACGTTGGAACGAACAACCGATCACTTCGATTGTTGACCAAGCCTGCTCAAGATCGCCAATCGCAAGCTCAACAACCTTTTTCACGATCTGTAATTCAATCGGCGTGAACTCTTTACCGTCTAATTTAGAATAAGGACGGTCAGAACCACCGAAGAACGAATCGACCAGCGCGTAAGCTAATTTTGCTTCGATCACGAATAATGCAGATCCACGTAAGTTATTAAAACGCAAGACGCTCATGCACGTTGGAATCGGGAGGGTGTTGATGAACTCACCGAATTTAATAAACTCTGTTGATGTTAATGTGATTGAAGCAATTTTTCTTAAAGCTGAAGATAATGATACACGAAACGCACGCATGAATTTCTCGTAGATAACTTCTAATTGCGGAAGTCTTCCACGAATAATTCTATCTTGCGATGTTAAGTCATAGGCGATAACATTTTTGTCTTTTGGTCCTGCAGAAGCCGTGCTGCCACCGCCGCCGCCACCTGAACCGCCAGAACTACTAGAAGATCCTGAGTCAGATGAGCCAACATCACCGTCAGAAACTGCGGCTAACAGGGCATCTACTTCACTTTGCGATAGAATTTGATTCATACCGTGTCTCTCCTAAAACCAATAAATTAGTTGTAAATAATTTCTGTGAAGAACACGTTGGTAATCTTACCTTTTGATAAGAACGTGTTGATATTGTCTTTAATTTCATTTCTTAAGAAGTCTTTACCGTCTTTCGTTGATACTTCTTCGTAAGACTTGCTTGATAAGATAATAATAATGAAATCGCGGATTTGCGCTTTACGCGTATCAATTTCAGCGATGATATTTCCGTCGCCTTCTTTATTACCTTTAACTTCTAATTCCATATTCACTTTTAAAACTTTACGGCCTTTAGAGCCTGCTAAGTTCACAACGAACGTTTCAAGAGGAATAACTTTACCGATTTCAGATTCTTTGATGGCGTCTTCTTTTAATTTAGTTTTTTCTTCACCAGCCACAACGTGATCAATTGTTGGTTTTTCAGCTTCGATCTTACGGCCTTTCCAAACCATGAAACCCACCGCTAAAACCACTAACATATTCACAACCACCAGGCCGATTAAGACCATAGGCTTTTGTCCAGACTTTTTGGCTGCATCGCCGGCTTGTGCTGCTTCTGTCTTTACTGCTTTTTCTTCAGCCACGTTTTCCTCCATGAAAACTTCTTTTACCAATATCATGACAAAGCAACGCCAATGCCAAATCGACCTTTGTCGAATGACAAAGCGACACCACGGATGAAAGTCCAGACAGAACGACATACCGTCAAAATAATTACATTTGAGTGTTTAAATATAGATGACCCAACTAAAGTCTCGGCAAAAAAGATCCAAAACAATGGCGGAGTCCAGCCAGAATTTTGACAAAACTCTGACGGCAGGAAGCCGTCAGAAAGGCCAGGCAGGAAGCCGAACCAGCGCAGCGGCCAAAATTATTTTGAAATAATCGGTTGGATTTCTTTTTGAAATTTACGGACGATGGTCTCGTTACCGGCGATCGAAGATTTCTTAAACGGATCGTAGTTTTCACCTTCGTAAGTGATAATGATGCCACCTGCTTCTTTAACAAGAAGTAATCCGGCAGCTGAATCCCACGGTTTCAGATTTTTTTCCCAGTAAAGATCAAAAACTCCTGCGGCAATCAGTGCTAAATCGTAAGCGGCAGCACCTGGTCTACGCACGGCTTGGGCTTTCCACACAACGTCTTCAAAAATTTTTAATTGTTCGGATAAAACTTCGCGTTTTTCATTCACAAAACCGGTGGCCATAAAAGCTTGTTCGAAGTTTTCAGTTTTAGAAACAGACAGCTTTTCACGTGTGCCATCGGGCTGAATACACCATGCCCCTTGGCCACGAATGGAAGTGAAAGTCTGATTCAACATCGGCATATCGATAATGCCCACTTCGATTTCACCATTTACTTCCAAGGCTAATGAAATACAAAAAATGGGGAACTTATGAACAAAGTTTGTTGTTCCATCTAAAGGATCTAAAATCCAACGTGGGCGCGATGATGCTGTGAATTGTTCTTTGCCTTCAAGGTAAGCTGTTTCTTCGCCTAAGAAGTCAAAATCGGGAAATGATTTGGCCAACATCCCCTTAATGAGCGCTTCGCTCTCGCGATCGGCTTCACTGACAAGCCCTGCGGCTTTATCTTTCTCTTCGACGTTGTTTATTTTACCAAAATACCCCAATAAACAGGCTCTTCCGGCCAATACAGCCTTCATAGCTTCGTTATAGATTTCATTTGATCGTACCGAGTCAAAACTAGACTTTCCCATAGATTCCGCCTGTTGATAAGATGTAAGCTATACCCAAAATTGACAGGAAGCAATTTATGACAATGAATACAAATCGCATTATCGAGTTAGCCTTAGTTTTCTTTATCTCGTTATTCTCGTTCTCCATCGGAACATTCGTAGGTAAGAAATATTCAGATAACCAACACCGTCTTGCGTTACTTGAGCCAAACAAAAAAACTGAAGAGCGCCAAACGATTGAAAATGCAGCGCACACTGAAGGTGCCGCTACAACGACAGCTTCTGAAGGCGAAATCACTGATGCTGACGTAGCAAAAATGGCTGAAGAGTTTTCAGCTGAAGGTGAAGAAACTCACGGTGAAACAACTGCGGCAACAACGGGTCACGGCGAAGCGGCAACTGTAGCTGAGCACGGCACAAAAACAATTAAGACAATTAAACCAGAAGTTAAAGATGTCAAAGAAGTGACATTAGCAGAAGCTGATGGTGAAACACCTGAAAGAGAAGTTGCTAGTATCCCGGCTAAAGCTAAAACAATGGCGACATACACAGTTCAAGTGGGTTCATACCCTTCTGAAGCTGAAGCTAACAAAATGACTGAGTCATTAGTTGCTCGCGGTTATAAGGCTAACGCTGTACCAGCAAATGTAAATGGTAAAACAATGTACCGCGTGCAAGTCGGTTTATTTAATAACTTAAACGAAGCGCAAGAATACAAAAAAGAGTTAATGGAGAAAAACCGTTTAACTTCAGCTTTCGTACAAAAAGTTGCAAAATAATTTCTGATCTTAAAAATTTAGAAATGCGAATGAAGAGCCTGCACTGTCAGGCTCTTTTTTTTGACATAGCGGACAGACCTAACAGCTTTGTGTCCGTGTGCTACCGTTCACACAAGGATTTTAAATCCCCTGTCCATAGGGTGCCACCGTCACAGGACAATGGTCTTGATTACAAATCAAGAAGATCTAGGAACAAACGTGCAACAAGCTAGATCTCTAAATACTTCGAATTACTATAATGACCACAAGGATCATCAAAAATAATCTTAGGACTTCTTTAGAAATACTAAGCAGGCGTCGATAACGTAAATAATTGGATTTACGCATGCTTGCCTCCTTTCCGGATCTACTAAATCCGAAAGCTGGATGTCAGGCATCACAAAAAGCTGTTAGGTTATCCACTTAACAGCTTTTTCATTTTTTATACCCAGAAATTTTAATAATCGAAATTCACACCAAGTTTTACAGTGCTGACTGAAACTGCATTAGGTTCGTAGGCTTTTGATTGCATGTAACGTGTATCAAGCCCCACGATAAAATAATCTAAGCGAAATAAAACTAAACCACCTAAGCCCAACACTTGTTCTGAATCAGACGTATCAGTTTGTGATTGGCCGTTTAATGATGTTTCAACTTCTGCTTTTGTTTGGCCGACCACTCCAAAAATTAATAATTCAAGATTTGTATTCGGCGTTACGTTTTGAAATTCCATTTTAGCTAAACTAAATCCAGCTAAGAAATTCCACTCTTTCATTTGCGTTTTTACGCCTAACGAAGTGCTGCCCGTATTGTCTTGTGAACTGTTGTGTTCAATTCCCAGCAACAAACTTTGATACATGTAGTTTACAGAGTAATGCGAATACCCACGAAGATCGATGCTTTGATCAGAGCCTTCTTCGTAGCGAAATTGAAAACCCGGCGCATAAATTTGAATTTCATGCTGGGCTTGTGCAGAGACTGCAGAAACCAAAAGACTTAACAAAATAAAAAAACGAATCATCATGGAGCCACCACTTTATAAGAATCTACGTTTTCTTCTTTTTCGCAAGTGTATTTTGCAGCGATAACGTCTTCTTTTTGCAGTGGTGAATTTAGATACTGAATAATAAGCTCACATTGTTCTTGTGATTGGCGACCGGCATCGGCCTCAGCAACGGCTTTAAACAATGACTGAGTCGAAAGACGTTCTGACTTATTTAAAGCCAAAGCATCATGGCCAAGATGTTCGATAAAGCGAATAACAAACTGGCTTACAGCTTTTTTAGCATCAGCACGCATTAAGCCTTCGTTTTTCATTTTCACTGTGACAAGTTCTTTTAAAAAACGCGCATACGGCGTCCCCACATCGTAAACGAAATTTGATAGAGCCTGTGATGGATCATCAGCAATACTGCGCGCTTCAACAACGGCTGTTTCGATATCCTGATCAGTTTTATACATCACCTGTGCAGGCTTATTTAAACTACGCTTTTTAACATGAGCTGGCAACGACCACTTAATAAAATCCGGATCATCTGTATAAGCCCAACCCCAGAAGTCGGCTAAACCTTCGTTGATACCACGTAAGTAAGTCTCATTAAACAGTTCAACTTCAGATAAATTTCCGGCCGCGATTTTTTTATGTTTGCCCCAGCCTTCTAAACTATGCACATTTTCATCCGATAAACGCTGTGAGATTGTCACGTGCTTTTTGCTTAATGGCCCTAAAACTTTGCTATAAAAGATCGAATGAAAAAATTCATGCGCGATAATTCCGGCGTTCACAGAAATCGGCATTTCGCGATCTGTGTACGGAACAAAGATCATCGCCTTTGAACGGCCATCATAAAAAGCATTGTTCGCCTGAACAGATTCGTCGCCTTTAATCTTCGTATTTAAGCCAATTTGAAATGGACCTTTTACCGTAATTCCTAAATCCTGTGCCCAAGTCATTAAGCTTTGCATGTGATAATAAAGCGTGGCCATTTGTAAAGATAAAGCATCTTTAGCGATATAAGTTTCGTTTTTAGTTCTAGCAAAATAAGCGATCGGTGAACCACCCGATAAGCGGCCTTCAACTAAACCCGGAGCATAGAAAAACTGGGCGTACTTTCCGCGCACTTCACGTAAATTCGAAACATCTTTAAGAGTGACCGTTTTTAAGAGGTATTCACTATTGCCGTTTGAGACCTCAGATAGAGGAATTTGCACCGCTAAATCGCCATTAGCCGTTTGCTCGTTCGGAGCTGGTTTACAGCCCGTAAAAGCAAGAAGGAATGCACCTAAAAAAAGCATAGAAATACGAGAGAAATTCATTGCGTCAAATATAGGGTATTTTGTCGAAATTCTCAATTTTCAGGGGTATGACTTAACCCCGAATGACCGTCGTTGAAAACCTTACACGAAATTTGAACCCAACTCAAAAAAAAGCTGTCGAAACTTTAGACGGTCCTTTGCTGATCCTAGCCGGAGCCGGTTCTGGTAAGACCCGAGTACTCACCCATCGCATGGCCAATTTGATCGGCCAAGGCATCTGCGCCCCTGAAGAAATCCTCTGTGTGACCTTTACCAATAAGGCTGCCCAAGAGATGGAACACCGTATTTACAACCTTCTTTCTGATATCGGTGTACCCGTTACCCGCGATCTTTGGATCAGCACTTTTCATAGTTTTTGTGTGCGTATTTTACGTCGCCATGTCGACATGCTTGATTACAAAAAGCCGTTCACAATTTACGATTCTTCAGATCAGTTAGCGCAAATTAAAAAAGTGATGCAGGCGTTAAACATTAACGACAAAATGTTTCCACCAAAAAGCTTCCAACACCGCATCAGCAATTCTAAAATGTTAGGCTTAGCGCCTGAAAATATGCGTAACGGTTCTAAAACCGTAATCGATCAAAAAACATTAGAAGTTTACACCAGATACGAAGAGGAAATGAAGCGCGCTAACGCTTTAGACTTCGATGATTTGTTATTAAAAACTCATGAACTTTTTAAGATGTATCCTGGGCTACTTGAAGAGTATCAAAAAACATTCCGCTACATCATGGTGGATGAGTATCAGGATACGAATCGTATTCAATACTTACTGGTTCAGCAGTTAGCTTCAGCTCATAAAAACTTATGCGTTGTAGGTGATGAAGATCAATCAATCTACTCTTGGCGTGGAGCTGATATCAGCAACATCTTAGACTTTGAAAAAGATTTTCCGAATGCGACTGTCGTAAAGTTAGAAGAAAACTACCGCTCATCTGCAAACATTGTTAAAGCAGCGACAAAAGTCATTGCTAACAACACTGAACGTAAAGATAAAACATTATTCACTAATAACGAACCTGGCGAATTAATTCATGTGCGCGAAGAGCGTAATGAATACGATGAAGCCAGATACGTGGCTAAGTCGATCGAAGAATTAATGAACGTCGGCGAAAGTTTAAATAACTTTGCGATCTTTTACCGAACGAATGCCCAATCACGTGTTCTGGAAGAACAATTGCGTACGCTGATGATTCCTTACCGTCTTATCGGTGGTATTCGTTTCTATGAACGTGCCGAAGTAAAAGATTTAATT
Organism: Pseudobdellovibrio sp. HCB154; assembly: GCF_046267985.1. Lineage (GTDB taxonomy): Bacteria > Bdellovibrionota > Bdellovibrionia > Bdellovibrionales > Bdellovibrionaceae > Pseudobdellovibrio. The sequence continues at coordinate 2,892,023 of NZ_CP176530.1, forward strand.
GCGTACTTACGCATGGCCATTAACTTTAAAGACGATATCGCGGTTAAACGTATTATCAACGTTCCGGCCCGCGGTATTGGTAAAACAACGGTTGAACAAGTGGATGAAATTTCGGCCCGTGAGAAAATTTCATTCTTTGAAGCCATTCAAAAAGCGATCGATACTAAAGTTTTTAACGCTGGTACGACTGGCAAACTTCGCCGCTTCTTAGAATTGGCTGAAGGTTTAATTTCGCAAAAAGATAGCTTTAAGCTTTCTGAATTCTATTCGATCGTTTTAGACCGCACTGAATATGTGACCACCCTAAAAAAAGAAGATACGACTGAGGCTGAAGCCCGCATTAACAACTTAGAAGAGTTAGACAATGCCATCGTACAGTTCGAAAAAGAACGCGGCGATGAAGCTACACTTTCAAACTACTTAGAGGAAATGACGTTAGCCTCTGATCAAGACCAAGTGGATCAAAATATAAATGCTGTAACGATGATGACCCTACATATCTCTAAAGGTTTAGAGTATCCGTATGTGTTTATCGTAGGTTGCGAAGAAAGTTTATTTCCGTCTATTCGTGGTGGTGCTGACGAAATCGAAAATCACGATCTTGAAGAAGAACGCCGCTTAGCTTACGTAGGCATGACCCGCGCGCGCAAAAAACTTTGGATGACTCACGCAAAAATTCGTCGCGTGTGGGGCCAAGAGCAAATGAATCCTATTTCTCGTTTTATTAGTGAAATTCCGAAAGAATTACTTCAGAAGACTTCGGCTGTGACAGCGTTTGGTGTGAATAACTTCGCCTCTCGCTACGGCCAACGTAATAACGATTCTGAGTACGGAAGTTTTGGCCAAACGAACAGCTGGGGCAGCAAAAAACAAAGCTCTTACGACGATCATCAAAGCTTTCCTGATTACGATGAGTATTCGCAGGCAGCGTCATCGTCTTCAGGCGGTTACGCTAAGGGTATGAAGGTTCGCCACCCGACATTTGGGGCTGGGTCGATCTTTGCCACAGAAGGTTCTGGCGATAATTTAAAAATTAGCGTGTTATTTCAAGATAATACGATCAAGAAGTTTGTGGCTAAGTACGCCCGTTTAGAACGCCTATAACATCTTTTTAACAGCCCACAATTACGGCAATTATTAATAACTTTTGTTTATGATAAATTGCCGTAATTTGCATTGAATATCCCTCACAAGTTAGGTACCTCTTAGCCCAATCTTGAGGGGAATATACCTATGAAGTTACAATTAACTTTAGCCTTAATTTCTGTTCTAGCATTTGGCGCTTGCGCGAAAAAAACAAACGACGCTGTTGTTGAAAAAATCGAACAAGTAGAACTATCACACAAGCTTTCAGCGAAAATCGTTCCGAGCCAGTGGGCCGAGCACATGACTCCTTCTTCAAAAGAAGTGAAAACTACGGTGACGTTCAATAAAGAACAAATCTTTAACCGTGATTTTCTTTACGGCGCTGATCTTCAACATTCAACGATCTACGATGCTGATTCAATGTTGTATAACCAAGTTTATTCAATGGGGCATGAAATCGCTTTCTTCCGTAAAGTGGGCGACCGTTTACAACTTGTAGCCGACCAATCATGGAAGTTTGAATCTGATGTGAATAAACCTGAGCGTTTAATTAATGAATTTCAAATCATTGGCGAATCGCTACAAACAATCACCGTTGAAATCAACAAACCATCTCCGGTCTTACGCCAGATGTTTTGGGGCGAACAAGCTGATGTAACACGTACTTCTTGGTTGCGTTCAGTTCAATTTGATCCGAATGGTAACTACTTACTTATGGAATCTTCGATTGAAACTTTAAAAGGTGAAATCGTTGAGCACATGGAAAGTTTATTTCCGCGCGATAACTTAGTTTCAAGCAAAAACCAACCGCTATGGCTATCTGAAACTGAAAGCTTAGCTCAACGTTTTGAATTCTTAGCGTGGTTTCCAGTATTTCGCCAAACTGACGATGGCCGGGTAGCAGCGCCTGCTGCTTTCAAATTTGATATTGCAAAAAATAAATCTGTTAAATGGTATGTAACTGCTAACGTACCAGACGATGTTTTATTAGACGTGCAAAACTCTGTTGAAGGCTGGAACCGCTACTTCCAAAAAATGTGGGGTTCAAACGGTTTAGAATTTGCTGGCCGTTTACCAGAAGGTGTTAAACTGGGCGATCCACGTTACAGCGTTATCGTTTGGGATAACGTGCAAGATGGTGATGCCGCTTACGAATCACAAGCTGTTGATCCGTTAACAGGTATTCAATCTCACTCAAACATCTACATTCCGTTTTCTTGGTTAAAAACTGCTACAGAGTATTGGACAGATGCTCAGTTCGCTGAAAAACAAGATAAAGCGTCTGACAAAGTAGCGGCCCAACAAAAATGGTTATCTTCAAAAACGTTTATGGGTTCACCGTTACGCTTTGGTTGCTTCCGCGATTTATCTAAAATCGTTTTATACGGCCAACAAAAATCTGAAGACGATTTAAAAAAATTAGCACGTGAAGTGTTAAAAGCCGTGATCATGCACGAAGTGGGTCACGGTCTTGGTATGGATCACAACTTCAAGGGCTCATTAATCAATGAAAACGGCAACTTCACTTCAAGTATTATGGATTACAACCATTACAACTTAGAAATGAGCCTTTTTGATAACGTAGATACGGCGACAGGCCCGTTATTAGAGTACGACCGCCAATTCTTAGATGCTTTATACAATAATGGCGAAACACTTGAAGATAGCCCGGTGTTACCTTCTTGTAACGACCAAGAATCTGACAATACTGAAGGTGGCGTTGATCCAACGTGCAGCCGATATGATGCAGGCACTAATCCGTACAACTGGATGTTAGACACAATTCAATTAATTGAAAAACCGTCTTATAAATTAGGTTTATTTAAAAGTTTAACTGAAGGCTTAGCTGATGTTTTTGCTGGATTAGATAAAACTAAAGAAGTTTCTTTAAAAGAAGACTACGAAGCCGCTCGCGATGATTTCTTCACTCGTGAATCAGCGTTATTTGATTTCTATGCTTTTGCTGGCGCTCATAGCTTACGTTATTCAACAACGATTAACTTAAAAACGTTAAAAAACTTAAGCCCCGGTATTTTAGAAAACACAGCGTTTAACGAAGCAAACTTACGCGGCCAAGTGCTTTCAAGCTTAGAGTATATCTTTACAAACCAAGCTATTCCGCAAGCTCCGCTAGCGCAATTAATCGCGAACGAGACAGCATTTACAAACTGGGCGCAAACGACGAAATACTTCGAGGGTTTAGATTCAAATGCACAAGTTGCTTTATTAAACGAGATCACTGAAAAACAAGCTGAAGTGGTTAAGCACATTCAAGAAGTGACATTTACTAAAGTTCGCCAAAGAGTGGCTGCTAACTTAAGCCATGATCAAGCGAATGCTTATTACTTCTCTAGTGAGGCTAATTTAGATGTTGAAGCAAACGTGATCGACTTACTAAAAAAAGTAGCGATGACTAAATCACAAGGTGAATTTGTTCGCTCAATCGCCGAAAGAAAAGCTGCGATCACAAGTTTTATGACTTTCCGTGCGGCTAATATCGCAGATGCTTCTCAAGCTGAAGAAATCTCGACTGTTTTAAAAGCTGAGCTTAAACAGGCTAAAACTTCTCAAGAGCGCACCGATCTTAGAGCGTTACTTGCGATGATTTATTAGAATCTTCGCGGTCAAAATCACGATACTCACGCGCTTTTTCTTTGAGAAAGCGCATTTGTCTAAAGTATTCCTGCATAATTGTTCTTAATGAGTGCCCATGTCCGCGGGCCCAATCACGCTGTAATTCACAAGCTAAGGCTAATGCGGTAATAGGTACCGCACCCGCTTGGATCATGCGTTCGACAGCTATTTCATGTGTTTCTTTTGTGACTCCGCCGATCGCATCAATCACCGGATAAACTTCATACCCGTCTTTCAAAGCATCCAATGTCGGGTAAGCCACGCACACTTCTGTCCACAGCCCTGCCATGACGATTTTTTTTCGGCCCGTTCTTGCGATAGCGCTAATGAAATTTTCATCTTCCCAGGAATTTAAAGTGGTACGATCAATTTCAATTGTGGGCGGAAGGGCATCGACTAAGTCTTTGTGAGTTCCGGAATTTACTCCAAGCTGAACACCGACAGTTGAAAGCACAAAAGGTACATTAAAAGCTTTCACGATCTTTCCAAGGGTTACGACATTTAAAAGTAATTCACCCGCATTTCTTGAAGTGACCCCACGAAATTGTTCCGGTTGGTAATCAATAAAAGCAAAGACTGAATTTTCTGGAGTTAAAAGATGATCTTTTTTAGCGTTGCGAATCGAAGTAACTAGCGCCATGCATGGCCCCTTTCCATGAGGCAAGATGACCCATTTGCCTCTCGTAGTAAGGATTATGCAAAAGGTGGTGCATTCTTTTTAGAGGCTTTTACTTCTTCCCATTCAGGAAGATACAATTCTGCATCAATGGGCTTAATGATTTGATCAGCGCTTGGATTTTTATAAACAGACTGAACGCCGTCCCAACCGGTGAAGGTGCGCTCTGCCTCAGAAACTGAAGTTTCAAACTTTGGAACGTAGTAAGCTTTACCGCCGCCATCGGGAATATCGACAGACAAGTTCGGCATCGCTAAACCTGATAAATGACCCCAGAGTTCTTTTTGAATCTCTAAAGAATCATCAATTGAGGTACGCAAGTGATCAGTCCCAATCGAAGGATCACACTGGAACATGTAATAAGGTTTTGCGCGCAAGAATAAAAGTCTACGTGATAAAGCCTGAACGATGGCTGGATGATTATTAACACCGTTTAACAACACCATTTGATTCATCACCGGAATGCCGTGATCAACAAACATTTCTACCGCTTGCGCTGATTCCGCGGTTAATTCACGCGGGTGATTAAAATGCGTCATTAAAAAAACTGGCTTATGCTTACGTAAAATTTTAACTAAGTTTTCTGTCACACGCATTGGCGCCACTACTGGCATACGTGTGCCGATACGGATAATTTCGATATGTTCGATTTTACGTAAATCAGAGAGGACTCGTTCTAATTGCTGATCTGAAACTGTTAACGGGTCACCTCCCGATAAAATAATTTCGCGCAGACCTTTAGTATTGCGGAAATATTCGAGCGCTTGTTCGTATTCAGAGTTTTTAATAAACGCCTGATCGCTTCCGGTAAAATGTTTGCGCGTGCAGTAACGGCAATACACCGAACAAATATCCGTAATTAAAAATAAAGCGCGGTCAGAATAACGATGCACCACACGGGCTACAGGATTATTGGCATTTTTTCTTTCGCCTAACGGATCAAGCTGGGCTTGAAACTTATCTGAAAGTTCTGCCGCATGTGGCATAAGAATTCTTCGGATGGGATCTTGTTCTAAAGTCTTATGGGCTAAGCTTGCGTAGTACGGCGTCGCGCGAATATTAAATACTTGTTTGGCTTCCTGCGATTGGTTCGCCGCAAAAGCTGTCGTTTCGTTTTCTGATAATGTGAAATGCGTTTGAAAATCAGTTAATGATTTCATCGACTGGCGCAGTTGCCAGGTCCAATCCATCCAATCAGATGGGCTAACATGTTCAGGTTTAGGGGCTGAATCAAACTTGATCTTCACCCCCCAAGATATAGCTTAATCTAGCTGCAAATCCAAGAACGTTGTGTAGGTTGGCTGAAGCGGGATAACCAATTTACGCTTTTTAAGCCCCGGAATGTTAATAACCATTTGTAGAGGGTACTTTTTATTCACGTCAAATGACGACGGTGCCGTCGAGATCGGCTGAACTGTACCCGTTAATTGAATCTGTAGTTTGTTTTTATCGGCCGAGTAATTGATGATACGCGAACCCCATTCATTCAAACGGCCAATACGAACTTCGTAATTAAGAAGCGAGTTCTTAATTAGACCGTCTTTTTTAGCGTCCTTCAGATGTTTTTTATTATCATTACCGTAATAGTAATCGACCTGCAGATAGTTCATTAAAGTTTTGCTATCTAACATATCTTTAGGTGGCACAAAGTTTTTAGGTAATTCTAAATCTAAACCTAAATTGAAAGTGCGCATTTCATTACGAAGCATTTCATTGGTTTCTAAACTTAGCGTAGACTTCGCCACTTCTAAACGTTTAACGATATCTGTGTAACGATCCATACGGCACGCCACTTTCGGATCTTCACAGTTGGCTAAATGTTTAAAGACATACAAATACGTCGGATGTTTACATTGACCTGGGTCAATACATTCCTCAGGAACAGAAGCAATCGCATAAGCAGGATAACCACTGGCTTTCGCGTGCACACCTTCAACTAAGATGTACTTAGGATCTGTTTTAAAGAAACGTGAATAATCAAAATCTTCGACAGTTAAATTATGTTTTTTCTCGAGTTCCATATAACGAGTTAGCGCATCTGAGTAATAGTAAAATCCAAGACGCGCGCTGGATACATTCACTGCTTGGTCAGATTCCCAACGCGTTCCCACATTTAAACGGTAGTCAAAAACTTTAACCACTTTCTTTTTTAAGTCGTTAATAAATTTTAAGAACTTGCTCTTTTTCTCCATCTCTTCGCCTTTAGAGGCTGGTACCACACCAGAGATGTTTAACATTCTTGGATCATAATAAATATTCACGTAATTCTTTTGCGCCATTCTGCTGAAGTAACCGTAAATCTTTTCAGAAGCGGCGGTAAGATCGGTGATCTCTTGCTCGCCATATTTCATTTTATCAAAGATGAAATCCTGAATATCTGCATTAGGAATAAATTTTTTAAGTAAAAACGTTGTACGTGATCCCCAAAATGGAGAACCTAATGTGACAAAGCCATTCACTCTTTCCATGTAAGCGCGCTGTTTTAAATCAACGCCGTCTAAAGCTTTTAAATACCAAATGTAGCCGACAAGGCCACCTTGCGAATGCGTCACTAAGCTAATTTTATCGCCGTCGTTTAAAACTGGGATTTCTTTAACTAAATAGTTTTCAAATTCACTGACAAAACGCTCGATTTCAGCCGTTTTTTCACCTGTCGAATACTTAAAATTTCGCAAAGAAATGTCGTAGCTTTGATTTACGGCATATAAATGCTCTTCTAAAGCTGGTAAAACGCCTTCAAAAGAATCTGGAGAACCCGCTATACCGTGAATAGTAATAATATAATGTTTCGGTTTTACACTGGCAGGGCCACGAAACGCATTGAATGTCTCACAAGATGCCAATACTAAAACGCCGAGTAACAATAAATAATACTTCATATAGTTATCATCGTGATCTTGGTATCCAGACTTTAGGTTGACACAGTCACTGTGTGCCTTTTTTCGGTCAATCAGATAAGTTTGACAGTCGTCTCAGAGTGAAACGAAAAAAAAATGGCCGATTTCCCTCTGATTTTCATCACTTACACCCTCTGACTCACTCTAAGACATGGTGCCAGGTTCGCAATTATGAACATTGTCAGAATTTAAGTTTTTTTAAACGGAGGACATATGAAACAACAACAAGCCCCAAAATGGTTATTAACAACTGCCTTATTAGCGGTTCTTGGTGCTAACTACAGTTTTCAAGCGAACTCATTATCTTTAAATAATGAGAACGGATTATTTGAAATGTCTTCTGAAACTTCAAGCGGCCGCGGCTCTTCAAGAGGAGACGGTAAAGCTGAAGCTGCCCCAACGCCAACGACAACTTCTCAAAAACCACCAGCTTCTGCCACGGTAACAGCCTCTGCAACGGCAACCGTATCAGCTGCTGCTGAAACAAAACCATTACCACAATCTGGTAGCGATAAAACTGGTAAAACTGTTGAATTAAAACGCGAAGGCCAAGTTTTAGCGACGGGCACATGCGCTGATGGTTCATGCAAATCTGTTGTTTTAGAAATGGCTGCTTTAGAAAAATTCGCAGCTAACTTAGCTTCTGCTGTTAAATCTTCTGTTTCTGCAACAACAACTGTAGCTACGACTCCGGTTTTAGCTAAAGCTGATAAAGAAGAAAGCGAATATGACTGTGATTTCACTGAAGACGGTAAAGCAGAAACTCGCGCTCAAAAACGTGACCGTTTACGTTGTGAAAAACAAGAAAAAGAAAGATCTAAACGCGAAGACCGTATCGCTAAATTCGAAGATAAAATGGAATCAGTAAAAGACCGTTGTGAAGTGACTTCTTCTGAGTCAAAACTTGAATGTTTAACTCGTGAATTCAACAACGCTTTAACTCGCTACTCTGGCCGTAACGCAATCCCAGTAAATATCGTACAACGTTACTTCAAAAACGTAGTTGGTGGCGAATTAAGTAAAATGTTATTCAACAATGAAGTAGACCAAGCAACAGCGATGAGCTTATTACAAGATGTGTTTGACGGTTTCCCTGCTGAATACGCCGGTATCCGCCAAAATATCTTAACAGCTATCCAAACCGAAACTAAAACTCGCGCTGCTGCGATTAACCAACAGTACAAATTAGCTGACTCTTACGCTAAACAAAACAAACCACAAGAGTACTTACAAACTATGGGCGAAGCGCAAGCGGCTCAAGCTGAATTAACTCAAATGGCTGATGTTTACTCGGCGGCAGCTAGAACTTCTGACTCTTTCGGTGAAGATGTAAGCTTTGCTAAGTTCTACCAACAAAACTACTTACCAGCGATGCGCCAAATCTTCACATCAATGGGTGCAGCAACTGCAGCGGTAGAAACAGCTAAAGAAAAAACTGAAGGTACTAGCACAACTCGCCAAAACACTCGCGGTAGCACAACTGGTTCAACACCAGGTACTCGCGGTGCTGCAACAACTGAAACGAAAGTAAACGGCCAACCTTCTCAATGGGAATTCTTAAACTCTTCAGCAGGTGGCGTACGCGTAGGTACTCCTTCGGGCACTTCACGCGGTAACACGCGCGGCGGCCGCTCGATGTAATAGAAGGTGCCAGGCCTTTTTTAATACACTTAAAATTGAAATGACGAAGCCAGGTGATGAACCTGGCTTTTTTTTATTTTTAATTCGCTTTACGCTCGAAGTATTGAAGATCTGTAAAAACACTGCAGACTAGAATAATAAGACGTTCGTTTTCAGATAAATTGGCATTTTTAAATTCAATATTGAAGTTATCCGTGTCCATAAAGATCTCTTTAAGGGCACCTGACCATTTTTTCTGAATTAACGCCGCCATATGGCCTTGGCGATCGAAGAACGGAAATGTCCAAAACTGAAAGAAGCCTGAGCGCATTTCATAGATCACATCACCCTGTTGGTTATGCACATCGAATTTCTTTTTTAAGATACCAAAACGCTGTTTTACATAACCAATTGTTACGCCTTGTTGATTTACGATTTCAAATTCTTGAAAGATCCAACGAAACGGATGTTTTGAAACAAGGATTTGCTGTCTTTGCGCATCAAAAAAATGAAGTTCAAACGAACGCCAATGACCTAATAACTGCCGAAGCAAGATACCTAAAAAACCTTTTTGCTGTTCAGCCGCAAAACCGATCACATTTTTTTGGTTATCGTAGATTTCGTATTTATTTCTAGTTTCAAAACCGAAAAGTTCGGCTAATTCGCGTCTTTGTTTGACGAAGATTTGTGTGTGATTTGAAAGAATCATTGATTTTTAACCCCTAAAAACAAAAATCCGGCGGGAGTTTCCCCCCGCCGGCCCTGCTCAGCCTACATCACCAGCTGTAGTACACATTCTGTGTTCAAGTTGTCATCCTAAGCTGTCGTACATGCTGTCATCACGTTGTAATTTCTTAAAAGGTGATGGCGGCCTTAGTAGTTAATCCAAAGTTGGTCTTATTGTCGAAGCCGTTAACGCCACCTTCCCAAGCGGCACCGGGCATTAACACTCCTAAACCAGTTGACCAAGTCACGCGTTCACGTGGTTTGTAAACTAGTTCTAAGTCTAATTCTAGGCCTAGATCTTTTTTCATGTCTACAAATTTCTTCGCATTCATTAATTGCGCGTAAATTATTGTTCCTTTTAGATCAATTTTTTCGTCATAAGCGTATTTCACTGAAGGCGCTAAGAACATCGCGTTTGTAATCGCTTCGTCGTCTGCAGAATTTTGTAACGATAAACCACTAGCTGCATCGTTTGCGTGGATCGGAGAAGTTCCTAAGATATCGCCTGAACCTAAACGGTGGTTAAATAATAAAATACCCACGTCATAGTTACGATCTAAGATGTAACCTTCGTAAGTACCTTGTGTGTCAGGGTTATCACCGCTGACAACACCGGCTTTACCGCTCCATTCCCATGAACTGTCGCCAGCCGGGAATACACCTTCAGCCACAACTGCATAAGAATCTAATTTGATATTTTCAGCCGCTACTGTTTGAACGCCTGTATCACCAGTTAAGAAGCTGGCTTCTAATTTAAATTCAAACGCTGACCATTTTCTTTCTAAGTAAATGTTCACTGTTTGTGTTTTCATGCCAGAAACACGAGCCGAACCACTTGGTAGTTCTGTCGGCGCGTAATCATTGTACGCAGGACCTGCTGAACGTGTTTGGTGGAATAAACCAGCACGAGCACCAGCGTCTGTGTTGTTGTAATCAATAATGTAGATTTGATCATTCATCACACCGCCGCCGAAATCGTCTTGCGAAACACGAGCGATCATTGGTGCAAAAGATAAGTTATCCACAACAAAACGGTAAGAAAGAACTTCTTTTGTATCCATCCAGTGGTCGAATTGGCCTTTACCCGCATTGTGAGTAATACCTAAACCGAACTCAACCGGAGCACGACCCACTAATAACGAACCGTATTCATGATTTACGTTTAAGTACAATTGGCTTACGCGAAGTGTAGATGCGTTTTGGTTTTGTGAAGTCGCGTTTGTACCATTAGCACCAGCAGATCCATCATTTAAGCCTTGGCCAATGATCGAACCTAATTGTGAATTTTGGTACGCCGGCAATTCATTACTCATGACATCAAAACGGCTCACGATATTAATACCGTCAGAACCGATGATACGTGGTTGTAAGTATAAGAAATTTAGCGCGTAGTTTTTGCTTTGTTTGCTCGCTGCTAAAGAAGGACGATCAATACTTTTGTACTCAACGCGGTAACCGCCTGTCCAATCAATCGAAATAGCTGCCGCTGTTTGTGATAACAATAAAACAGCTGTGAATAGTTGTGTTAATTTCATCGGTGGTTCCCCTCTTATTTCGTTACACCAAGAATGTCGCTCTCGTGCACGATATGTAAATCTTCATTATTGTATTTAACTTTGGTGCTTGAATATTCGTTGAATAAAACAACGTCACCGATTTTTACATCTAGTAATTTATGATGGCCTTTTTTCGTGTAAGTGCCATGACCCGCAGCTAGAACTTCACCTTTTAAGTAACCTGAAGTCGAAGACACAGAGTCTGGTAAAATTAATCCACCAGGAGTTACACGCTCAGTTTGCGTTAAACGAATCACTAAACGATCTCCTAACGGAGTGATCGCTTTTGTGTAGTCGATTTTCGCTACTGGTTTTGCAGGTTGCACTTTTGGTGCAGCTGCTTTAACCGGAGCTGATTTTTTTACTGGTTTTGCTTTAACAGATTTTTTTGCAACAGCTTTAACTGTTTTTTTAGCTGTAGCTTTCTTCGCTGCAGGCTTTGCTGTTTTCTTTACGGCTTTCTTAGCCGGAACTGCTTTCTTCTTCGCAGGCTTTGCTGGCTTCGCAGTTTTTTTCGCTGCTTTAACTTTCTTTTTAGCTGTCACTTTACCCACGACGGTTTTTCTCCTCTTCATAATATTTCTTGTACAAAATTTCCCATTCAGAGGTACCTTCCATGACACCGCGTTTTAAAGACGCTACTTTTTCACGGGCTTTAGTATCGATTTCCATATCTTCTTTAACAAAAGCAATAATCGCTTTTTTGGCGGCCTTTAACGCTTCATCATCATCAGAAAAATCGACGATATCATCGCCCCAAACTTTATCTGTGATAACGTGCGCCCAATGGCTTTGGCGGTCTTCGGATAAAATCATAAGATCACCTTCTTCTCTTTTGCTAATTTGGTTTTAAGTAATTGGAACATCTTGCCGCGTTGAAATTCTTGGCCTTGTTGTTCCATTTGATCCATCAACCCATGGACTTCTTTTTCTAAATCAAGTTCAGCCTGCAACTCTTCGTTGATGGCGTCTTTCATGGCTTGAAGAACTTGTTTTTCTTCAACCTTTAACGTGATTAGATTTTGCGATTTCCATTGAGCTAAGATTTTTTCAGACAGTCTTTGTATTTGACTTGCAGTAAGCTTCATCATTTTAATTACTTATGTCCTTTTCAAAGTTATTAAAGACCAGTTTTTTTATTCTTACAAGCGCAATATCTCTAAGCGTCAGCGCCGCTGATGTTGCACCAAAAGATGCTCCTCTAAGCCTTCAAGAAGAATTCGAGAACAAGCTCTCTTCGCAAGCTATTTTACGCTCAACAAAGTACTATGCCAGAGGGCTTTCTTACAAAATTAACCAAAAATTCAATGCAGAAGCTGTAAAGAAGAGCTTTTTAGACAAAGGTTACCGCGAAAGACAGGAAGATCAGGCTATTTTAGCTGGAGATTTCATCACTCTAAAGGCTCAAGCTTGCAGCAATATGTTTGGTATTTCTCTGATGCAGGATTCCACATGTTTTCATTGGAAGAACGAATCTAATACCGATGCCTATGTCGTTGTGGTGTATCAGAACGCTATTCAGCAGATTTTCAAAGCCGACCCAACACGCATTGTGACCGCGGGTCAAACCGATCCTGTCATGGTGGCGCAATTTCGTAACAACGAACCGATTATGCAAGAAGAGATGAAATTAGCTGATTATCCGGTTCAATGTTTGAATGCGGTGATCGCTATTGAAGATAATGATTTCTTAGATCATTCGGGCGTAAGCATTTCAGGTCTTGCGCGTGCTGCGGTAAAAAATATTATTTCACTTCGCAAAGCGCAAGGTGGCTCAACGATCACTCAACAGTTAGTGAAAAATTATTTTTTAACTCCGGAGAAAACTTTCTCGCGTAAAGCTAAAGAACTTTACATGGCGGTCAAGCTTGAATCGAAGTGGAGTAAAGACGAAATCCTACAAACTTACTTAAACGTGATCTACATGGGCCAAAGCGGAGCGTTTCAAGTGCGCGGCTTTGGTGCTGCCAGCCATTATTACTTTAATAAACCCGTAGCCCAGTTAAATCTTTCAGAATGCGCTTTATTAGCAGCGATCGTGAATAATCCAGGCTTAAACAACCCGTGGAAAAAAACTGAAAAAGCAAAAGCACGCAGACAATTAGTTCTTTCAAAAATGAAAGAGTTAAAATTGATTTCTGATGATGAATTTAAAAAAGCCAATGGCTATCAAATGCCAGCACCGACTGTGGCAAAAGCAACTGAAACAGCGCCCTATTACTTTGAAGCGGTCAGAGTGCAAGCCGCTGACTTAGGAATTCCCGTTGAAGGTTCAACGTTTTACACAAGTCTTGACCTAACGATTCAAGAAGTAGCGCAAAAATCTTTGCAAGCTGGAATTAAAAACTTAACTGAGACAAAAAAATCTTTAACGAAGAAAAAAGAAAAAGGTTTAGAACTTCAAGGCGTTGTGCTTGCGGCTGATAACCAATCAGGATTTGTGACAGCATTCGTAGGTGGACAAAACTTTCGCCACTCACAATTTAACCGTGCGCTTCACGCCAAACGCCAAGTAGGTTCGTTAATTAAGCCTTTTGTGTACCTATCAGGTTTACAATACGGCTTAACCGATGAGTCTAATGTCACACCAACGACAGTGCTGAACGATCAACCGTTTGAATGGAAGTTTGATAATAACAAAAAAACCTGGAAGCCAGAAAACTACGATAAAAAATTTCGTGGCGAAGTTCCTTTTTTCTATGCTTTAAAAGAAAGTTTAAATTCACCAACAGCCCAAATCGCTCACCAAGTAGGAATCGAAAAAGTGATCGACCTGTCACACAGCTTGGGATTACTTTCAACGATGACACCGCTACCTGCGACATCACTGGGTGCAAGCCAACATACTCCACTTGAAGTTTTACAAGCGTATTCAAATTTTTCACGCTTTGGTGAACAGATTAAATTATCGTTTATCGAAAAAGCTTTAGATGATTCTGGCAAAGTCATTTTTGAATCAACGGCGAACTTTGAACCAAAACCGGAGGCCAAATCAGATAAAACTAAAACAGCGGTTTTAGTTGGAATGATGAAAGAAACTATGCACTCAGGAACGGCTAAGTACGTACAAGCTTCAGGTTACAAAAAACCTTCTGCCGGAAAAACCGGAACAACTTCAGACGGAAAAGACGCTTGGTTTGCTGGTTTTACGCCAAATACGACAGCGGTCATCTGGCTTGGGTTTGATCAAAGCTTAGCGACAGCCCTAACTGGTGGTGGCGCAGCCGTGCCCATCTGGACAAACTTTATGAAACAAGTCACTGAATCTGATTCAGATAACGATTTCGTTTGGCCAGATACGGTTGAAATCAAAGAAGTTGAATCTTCGTTAGATAAAAATCAAAAAATTAATTTAGTTTTTGAAAAGTAATTACTGATTAAAGCTCTATCTCTTGGGTCTCGTAGGCAAAATCCCAAACAGTCGTTTTGCTGGCGGCGTGTTTTTCGAAGGCAGCGCGAGCTCTTTCTTTGATGTTCTGAATATCCTTAAGACTAGCAGAAGGGTCATAGTGAGCCATGTATACTTGTTTAATAGCAAAATTCCCACAAAGATTAAAAGCTCTTTCAAAAGTTCCATGTCCCCAACCTTTTTTGTGGTCCATCTCTTCTTCAACGTACTGGGCATCGATATACATTAAATCTAAATTTTGGTAAAGCCCTGCATCCTGCCCTAATTGTTCAGCGGTCGTGCGAGTCGCTTCAGTATCAACCGCGTGACCGTAAGCTTTACCATCGTGTTCAATGCGAAAACCATAACAAGGATCTGGATGATCAAGCAAGTAAGGTGTGACCGCAAAGCCGTTGATGTAACGTTTTTCGTAAGGAGAAAGTTTAATAAATTGAATGTTCGCTTTTAAATCTTCGTAGCCGACGGGAAAGATTGGCTTTTGAAAAAGATCGCGCACAATTTTTTCACACTCAGGCTGAACGCAGTAATATTTTACAGTGCAGCCCGGAATAAAATGCGGCGCAAAGAACGGCAACCCAAGAATATGATCAAAGTGAAAGTGCGTAATTAAAATGTGATATTCTTTTTGTGCGAAACGGTTTTTTGCTAAAGTGTCGCTTAAATATTTGATACCGCTACCGCCATCGATAATCAGCATCTGTTCATCGTCGCTTGACTTAACTTGCACGCAAGTTGTCGCAACACCATAACCGCTCACATCAACTAGATTTTTTTCAGAAAGAAATTTATCGATATCAACAGGTGTCTTGTAACCTTTATCCAAAAACTCACGCATCAAAAGAGCAAACTGCTCTTTTGCTTCTGTGGGACTAGAACTGCTCGGCAGTGATCCGCGCACTCCCCAAAATTTGACCTTCATGAGTTGAATACCACGTTGTTACAATTATCCTTCGTTATACTATAAGTTTATTTTCGTAGCAGTGGTTCGGCAACCATTCCGAATAAACCTAGACAAGTTTTTTATTTTGAGACAGTGGACCTTGGTCTATACCGCTAGACCAAGGTGTTTTCGCGGCTACTAAATACCCCCATATTTATGGGAGGATAATGATGTACAAGGTGGTCAAAGTTGAAAAGTTGGTTCTCGTTTTCGTGGAAGAAGTTGGTGTTGGTCGCTCTTTTAGCGCCTGCCTTTTGGTTTATTCAAGGTATCGAATTCGGCCGCATTGATGCATTTAATAGAGATGCTTTTCAGTTTCTTAACAGTAAAGCTAAGATTGAAAAATCATTAGTTACTATCAACATCAATGGCAAAGAAAACAACTTTACTCGCCCTTTTGATTTTGAAGATATTAAAAAACTCATAGACAAAATTTTAGCAGAAAATCCAAAAAATTTAATCATCGCACTTTCAAACAGCGATTTATACTACAACGACAATGACATTCGAGCACAGATGGTTAAATACCTTACACCTCATAAGAATGTAATTTTCTTTTCAACTAGCAGCGAAGAGATCGAAGATATTACCAGTGATCCTATTGTTAAAGAATTTCCGCGTCAGTTACGCATGACTTTATCAAAAGATGGAAGTATGGGTGCTCGTGATTTTAAAAGACGTAGAGCACTGATTGAATTAGACAGAGTTGGCCCTGCAAAGGAGTTTGAAGAAATTGAAGCTCTTGGCTATCAAGTTAAATCACCCAGCGATTTTAAATATGCTTGGCACTGGTGGGGTGCAAGACTCGCCTTCTTCAAAGCATTTCCTGAGGGAACCTTTGGTTCATATGATGCAGGCTGGTTTTTAAAACAACCTAACGGCTCCTTAAATCTTAAAGAAAAAACCATAATTCTAGGCTCTAACGATGAATATAGTTTTTTATATAGTCATTCAATTTTTGATCTTTTTGGTAAAATTGGAAACAGCGATTACAAAGCATACCCGGTGGCGGATTCAATCGCGAATGCAATGAATATGTATATCACTGGCGATTACGTGAAGGTAACGCCGAACTTTCCAGATCTACTCATTGTATTTATTGTTCTATCTCTCCTGATTTTTTCTAACTTTGAAATTAAAAAGAAAATTATAATATTCGCTCTTTTGATTCCAATGATTTTGTCGTTAACCGCGATTGTTTATATAACTACAAACTTTTACATAAATGTTACTAGACCAATAACATTATTATTTTTTCTACAATATTTTGCGATTCCATTGGTTGTGTTAAATATTTTTAAAGAACAAGAAACTAAAAAGCTTCACGAAGTTAACGATGCCAGAATCGATGCGCTTCTTACCGTCTCAGAAAAAGTAGCTCACGATATTAGATCGCCGCTATCAGCAATTAACCTAGTAATGACAAAGGCAACTTTTCCAGACGCTGAATATAAAGAAATTTTTGATGGTGCAGTTAAACGTATTGATGAGACTGCAACCAAAATTTTAACTCAGTATCGAACTAAAACAGGTCGTGAGAATGAACAGCTGGAAAAAGTCGATTTACCTGAAATCATCAATGAAATAGCTAAAGAGAAAAAAGTGCTAAACGCAAAGATTGATTTCGAAATCGTAACAACTTCTGAAGTTGGCTCAGTACTCGCAACCAAATTAGATATAGAACGAATTGTCAGTAATATTTTCGATAATTCAATTTTCGCCTTAAAAAACATAATCGAACCAAAAATATTCGTTGGACTTGAAGACTCAGACGATATGGTAAGCTTAAGCATCACAGATAACGGAACAGGAATTCCCGAACAAATAGTAAAATTACTCGGCAACGAACGCATAACAACAAAAGCAGACACCGGCCAAGGAAATGGGATTGGATTATTACATGCTAAGCGTGTGATCGAGCGGTTTAATGGTAAATTCGAGATCAGCTCGCAAGAAAACGTAGGAACCACGATCAAGATCAGTTTACCCAAAGCTTAGTACTAAAGTCCTAACGGTTTAGGCAAAACTTAACAATTTCAGCAAGATACTTTCATTTGGCTCTTAGATTGCTATTCTAATTTAGATTCAGGAAATAAGAGACAAAATGAAACCGTTAGAACTGCGCCGCCACAAAGAAATTATCGCGTTTAAAGCTGAGGACGAATCTATTACAGCTTTTCACGCCTATAATCTTGAAGTGGCAGATATTAGCGCAGAGTCTTTTGCCCAAATGACTCCGATTCCAGTTACTACAGGCGAAATTCCTGATGTCAAACTTCCGATCAACCCTGAAGAAAAGGAAGCTTTTGAAGCTCTTAACGAATGGAACTCAGAAGAAAATCCGAATGCTAAAAGCGGTAAGTTAGATTTTGGAATTCGCTCAATCACTTTAAATGTAAACCAGATCTGTAATTTAAAGTGTACCTATTGCGCTGCAGGCGGTGACGGAACCTACGGTGAGCCTATGAACAAGCTCTCGGTTGAAAAAACATTGCCTCAACTAAAATTCTTCTTATCACAATTAAAACCCGGTCAAAGATTCGGAATTAGTTTTGTCGGTGGCGAGCCTCTTCTTCATCCAGAAGCGATTCTTGCGATTCATAATTATGTTTTTGAAATCGCCGACCAGTTAAAAGTAATTCCTTCAATGCAAATCGTGACCAATGGCACACTACTGACTGGAAAAACATTGGAAATTGTTCGTTCGATGAAAGTTAAAATAACATTCAGTATTGATGGATCGAAAGAGTATAACGACAAAGCTCGTCCTACAAAAAACGGAGAAAGTTCAACAGATCTAACCGTTGCAGGAATTAAAAGTATTTTAAAAGACCGAGGAAATGTTGTTAGCATTGGCTTATCAGCAGTTTGTTCCAAAGACAGTCCTAGCATGCTAAACACTTATCAGTTCTTCGAAACTTTAAATCCTGACTGGTGCGACTTCACGCTGAACTACTCAGAAAATTCTCCTGACCTCCAGGCCCGCTTTATCAAAGAAGTTAATGAGATTGCGAAAATTGCTTACTCTACAGGTGGCGAAGAAAAGCTGAGAAAAATTCAGTACTTTGACCACATTTTCGCCCTACTTGATACACAAAGAAGAATCGAAAACCACTGCGGGGCAGGAAAAACTTATGCAATGATTGATGCTAAGAATCGCATGTACACATGCCCTTGGGACGCCGGTAAACCTGCTGAAGTCGTAGGTCAAAATGAACAATATGACCATACCAAGCTAGCTAACTACTCAAAACCTTTAATAGAACTTAATAATTGCCAGACCTGCTGGGCGCGCCATCTGTGCGGTGGTGGCTGTATGCATATCAATAGAGAACTTACAGGGCACAAACATAAAAAAGATCAAATGTTCTGTGAGCGCATGAGAAGCTTGCTTTTAACAACTATTATGTATTATAAAATAAGCAGATCGGCTGCCTAAGCCAATCTAATGGGGAAAATATGAAAAAACATATTAAAAAAGTAACACCTAATTCTAGTCATGGCCCTGGAACTAAAGGCACGGGTAACGGCTGCCACCCGATCGATAAAGATCGCTAAATCCACCTAATTTCACACTTTGGACAATAAAAAGCCCGCTATAAAATATGTAGCTTTACGACTAATTTTCGCAATCGCTGCGGGCTTCGCAATTTTCAATTTCAAAATAGATTATTTAGAAGGCTATCTTTTCGACCTTCGCGCAATAGTTAACGCTTATACAAATCAAATCGAGCCCGCTGACTCTCCAATTGTGTTAGTTCAAATCACGCCAAAAACAATTGAACGATTCCAAGGGGATCCTAAATTTAAAGATCATATTAAATTCCTGAACTTAGTTACTAGCCAGAATCCTAAGTTTATCATCTACGAATTTAGAATCTCTGATGATGATAGATTTGCCGACATAACTGGAACCCCTCAGGAAGAAAAAGAATTTTCAAACTTCGTAAAAAGCATTCCCAATTTAATTTTTTCCACTCAAAACTTAAAAATGAAGGGTGATATTACCGACCTAAGCCTTCGCTCACCTTTAGATATCAAATTAAGTTCGATGCCGATTTCGGCTGACAATAAATCATTCAGTAAAGATGGCGTAACTAGACGTCTCATGTATCAGTACCAAGACCAAACCATGACTCAGGCTTTAGTGGCAGCACACTTTAATCCTTCTATACAAAATCCGGATAATATTAGAGGAAGCTTCTATTATCTAGAGTCATATCAGGTGTACATTAACTACAAACCTAAAGGTTTTTTCAAAACTTACTCGTTTGAAGATGTTATTGATCAGAAAATTCCCAAAGAAGCGCTTGAAGGCAAAGTTATAATATTTGGAACCGACTTAGAACGCACGTCAAAAGATTATGTAGCCACACCATTTTCTAGACAAATTAATGCGATGACTGCGGCCGAGTTACAAGCCAATCAAATTCAAACCCTTATCGACAACAATGCTCCAGTAAAAGTTCCTAAATACGTCGATTTAATTTTAACTATCCTGACATCCATTTTAACTGTGTATGTGACTCTTTCTTTAACGCCGGCAAAAGGTTTAATGATTCTTGCAGCGACACTTTTCGGAGCTTCATTATTTGCACTCATTTCCTTTGTATTCTTCGGCATCTGGTTCGACCTCGCTCACCCGTTCTTGGCCATCTTCCTCTGCTACTACTTCTTCATCCCGTACCGCTTAATCCGCGAAAACCGTAAGTCATGGGAATACTACCAAAAGCACAAATTACTCTCTGAAGTAGAGCAGCTAAAAACAAACTTCATCTCTATGATGTCGCACGATCTAAAAACACCTATCGCGCGTATTACAGGTATGACTGAAGTGATCTACAAAGACCCGGTACAACTATCCCCTCACCAGCGTGAGGCGCTAGATACCATCCGCCATAGCTCTGACGATCTCTTAAAATTCATCAACGCCATCCTTCAATATGGAAGCATCGAAAGCCAAGGCGTACAACTTCACAAGCAGTCTAAAGACATCAACGCCCTAGTTGCTGACGTCGTTAAGAAACACCAATTCTTAGCTAACGTTAAAAAGATCAAGATCATCCAAGAGCTTGAGCCTATGTTCCCGACGAGCGTTGACCCTGAGCTTATGAAGCAGGTGTTCTCGAACCTTCTAGAAAACGCTATTAAGTACTCGCCTGAAGAGTCTACGGTTCATATCCGTACCCGCGAAGAGAACGACAGCCTTATTATCGAATTCCAAGATCAGGGTATGGGTATTCCGCAAGAAGACCTCCCTAATATTTTCATGAAATTCTTTCGTACCCATAATGCTAAGACCACGACGATCAAAGGATCGGGTTTGGGCCTTTATTTAGCCCAATACTTCGTGGAATTGCATAAGGGCAAAATTACGGTGGATTCAAGCCAAGATAAGGGCTCTAAGTTCACGGTAGAACTGCCGCTCGACAAATAAAACACAGTTAAAACACAGCTAATAGAGTTTCTGCTCGCTAAGTAAACAATTCCTAGCTGGTGTCATTTTGCTTTTTTCGCTGGGTGAATTCCAAAACCCTATGCTATACCGTTGGGCATATCGTTTTTGGGGGAAATTCTATGTTAAAGGTATTAGTTGTTGATGACGATCAAGCGCTACGCTTCTCGATCCGCTCGGCCTTAGAAGCTACTCGCAGATTTTCTATTGAAGAAGCTTTCGATGGTGTAAACGCCATGGAAAAAATCAAAACCACTGACAATACTAAACGTATCTATGACATCGTGATCTTAGATGTCGACATGCCTCGTATGAATGGCTTAGCGACTTTAAAAGCCATCAAAGAATTCGACCCAGGCATTATCGTCTTAATGTTAACGGCGCATGCGACTGTAGAAGCCGCTGTAGCAGCTGTTAAAGACGGAGCATATAACTTCTTATCAAAACCAATCTCAGGCGATGATTTAACAGCTTTAATCGACCGCGCGATCAACGCTCACCGTATGATCTCTAATTTGGCTGTATCGTCTCCGGTATTTGTGGATGAAGGCCGTAAAATCATCGGTAACACTTCACAAATGCAGAAGGTTTTTAATGTGATTCATAAGCTTGCGAAAGTTGATACTCCGGTATTAGTTCGCGGAGCTTCAGGAACAGGTAAAGAGTTAGTAGCTAAAGCGATTCACTTTAATAGTGCCCGCAAAGATGAAAAATTCGTTGCGATCAACTGCTCAGCTATTCCAGAAAACTTATTTGAATCAGAATTATTTGGTCACGAAAAAGGTTCTTTCACTGGTGCTGACCAACGTAAAATCGGTAAATTCCAGTTCGCTGAAGGCGGAACACTTTTCTTAGATGAAGTGGGCGACATGCCACAGCTTATGCAAGTTAAAATCTTACGCGTATTACAAGAAAAAGTATTTACGCCAGTAGGTTCTAATCGTGAGATTCCAACAAACGTTCGTATTATCGCAGCCACGAACCGTCCTTTAGAAAAAATGATGGAAGAAGGCAAATTCCGCGAAGATTTATTCTATCGTTTAAATGTTGTACCTATTATTTTACCGCAACTATGTGATCGTAAAGATGACTTAGAAGTTTTAATTAATATCTTCATTAAAAAATTTAACGTGGCTCACGGTAAAAAAATGTCTGGCGTAACTAAAGATGCCTTAGATGCAATGAAACGTTACAACTGGCCAGGAAATATCCGTGAATTAGAAAACGTAATCGAACATTCATTCGTTTTAGAATCAGGAAATCAAATCACTTTAGGAAGCTTACCTGAAGCGGTTTTGATGGCTGCGGGAATCAGTTTAATCGACGCTATGGATAAGATTCAGAGTCAATCAGAAACTCTTCAACAAATGTCAGGCGCAACTGCTGTAACAATGGGCGTGACAGATTCTGACGACGATGATGATTTATCGCTTGACGCAGATTCTGAAATTGATGGCGATGATGATTTAGATGGCGACATTATGAACATCGGTGTTTCATCTAATGGCATGTTAGATTTCAATGCTCAAAAAGAAGAGTTCGAAAAACAGTTTATTATCAAGGCCTTAAAAACATTTAAGGGAAAAATCAATCAAACTGCTCTTCACGCAAACATTCCGAAGAAGACTTTACTTCGTAAGATTGAAAAGTACGGAATCGTGGCGAAAGAATACGCAAAAGTTGATCTTGATTAGAAAATAAACTGCAGAATCTTACAAAAAAATTTTGCAGCGTTATCAGTGTATTACAATTGACTCGAATATAGGGAAACCTTACCGTTTACACCCTATGGCAGTTAATCCGTTGCCCCCTCAGGCATACACTAAAGACACTTTACAGAAAGCTTACGCTTGGTTGTTATCACAATCATCGTCTGTAAAAGAAATGGCGCAAGATCAAAACATCTTGGTCGGTCTTTATTTAAAAGCGCAACGCAATGGTGATGCTGCTTTAGAAACGCCTAGCATTCAGAATTTCAAACAAGAATTAAAATCGTTAGCGTCAATGATGGGAGACTTCCAGTCTCCGCAACAGATTGCTACAGCGGCTTCTGTTCATATGCCACCGGCCCAACAACATCATGTTCAGGCTTCGCAAATGAACGCCACAGCCACAGCAGCTGCCGTTTCGACATCACACGTGACAACAACGACAGTCAGCCAATCGCGTGTATCGACTGATTTAAATTCTGTAGGTTTTGATCAAAAAACTTTAGAAGCGATCGCCCAAGTGCGCGAGACTTTCAATTTAAGCTCAGACACTGAAGCCGTTCGCGCTCTTGTCGCTTTAGGAATTAAACAATTCCGCAAATCTGGTTTATAATTTTTTATTCAAGCAGACAGTAACAACCAGTGTGCTAAGCCTTCGCTTTTCACACTGATTGTTATTAAAATTTGTTTTTCGTAATTAATTCGTTGCTGGTGGAATTGGAATCCACTTATCAATCGCACACCAGTAACGTCTTGGTGGTGGATTATCTTTATTTGGCCAATAGTAAGCGCATTTAATATCATCTGTGCGAACAATACATCTTGCCCCTTCACAAACTGGCGCATTCACACCATGGATAAATTGATATAATTTTTTAGCGACAAAACCAGTTCTTTGCACGTTCACATTGTGAAACTCATCGTGAACCAGACAAGCATACGAAACACCGCTATTTACAGTTTTCACACACACCGCAGGCTTAGCCCATTCACGTGTTTGCATACCTGGTGGATAAGGCGTACGCAAGCCAAACTCTGCTAAGATATTATATAATTTTTTTGATTGTCCTTCGTTTAATTCAATGGCTACAGCGTGAGCGCTTTGTGTAAACGCCACTAATAATAAACTCACTAATAGTGATTTCATTTTGAATCTCCTTTTCTTTTTTGGGTTTCGGGCACTAGGGCTTCTATTGAACAAAAATATTTCTGTTCTGAGAGCGTGCAGTTCATTTTTTCGGCGTCGATGATGCAGGTTTCGCTGTCATCTTCGCAGTCCATAGGTAAATGTCTCACTAACACTTTAAAAAACGGATCTGCGTTTTTATTGTATTTCGTTACATCACGCGATTTTAAATCGTCATAGACTGTGCACCCCAACTGACGCCCGTCTTCCATATTTTCGACACAAACGATTTCTGATGTTTGGATTTTTTTAATTTGAGTTTGACGGTCGATCACAACAAGATTCCACTTGTTCAGAACATCAAAAAGCTCTTTAGAATCTACATCATTTAAATCAATTTTTATGGGCACTAACTGAACTGGCTCATCAGGCTCACTTGGAGGAGCATCAATCGGTGGCTCCACCGGAGGGTCGTCAGGTAATTGCTGCGCAAAAGCTGATGTAAAATATAAGTTTGTGATTAAAAGCGGAAGAAGACTCAGGCGAAAAATCTTTGTCATTGGTAAATCCTAATGTTGTTTAACTGTTGAAAAAAAGGGTTTATATTCTCATAAAATATAAACCCTTTAAGTGAATTTAATTACGGATTGGCTCAAGCCAACAGATATGACGTCTTCCAATCGGAATAAGAGTTGGTGGATTTTTTGGATCCCATGGGTGCCAACAACGAATTAGGCGCGCGGCCGTTACGCATCTGCCATCGTTTTCAACCGTACCTTCACAGTCCTGGCCCACATGACGAACTAACAGCTTAGTTAACCATAAAGCTGGTTTATCTGAGCGGCTTAATTCTCTGTCATGGTTAGTATCAAGCAGTGTACAGCCCGGATACTTATGTTGATCTTTATGATCCCAGATACAACGTGGGTTTAAAATATCAATGCGGATTAAACGTCTTTCCTGATCCACATAACGAGTCCCCCATTTAGACAGCGCCATATACAGGTCTTTTGAGTCTTTCTCATTTAACTCCATAAGGCCCGGCACGACGGCAGAAAACGCCGAAGATGATAATAGCAGCATCACCATAACTAACAGTTTTTTCATAAAAGCTCCTTTTTTATGTTCTTTCCTTGGTTATTAAGTTCCAGAGATGAGTTAATTTTAGGAAATCCTCGTCTATTGTGAATTTATTTATTTTTTGGACACTCAAAATAAAAACTACCATGTGGAAGCTTGGAATTTCCGGGTCAAAATGAGTGGGGCCAGTGCGGCGCAAAAAATAGCCGAAAGGCCCAGCTAGCCCTACTATCACCGGGGCAGTTGTGATAGCCTTGTCAGATGCAAAATCCAAATACGCCCGACTACAAAAGCACTATCCGTTTACCTCAAACTGACTTTCCGATGAAAGGTGATCTACCAATTCGTGAACCTCAGATTATTGCTGGTTGGGAAAAAAATAATATTTATAAAAAGCTACAGGAGAAAAACTCTCAAGGCCCAGGTTTCACAATGCCTGATGGTCCTCCGTACGCGAATGGTTCAATCCATATCGGTCATGCTTTAAATAAATCGTTAAAAGATTTTGTGATTAAATACAAAAACATGAACGGTTTTTCTGCCCCATTTATTCCTGGGTGGGATTGCCACGGTCTTCCGATTGAACACAAAGTCATGAAAGACTTAACTGACAAAAAGATAACAAAAACTGATCAAGAAATTCTAGCGTTGTGTCGTGAAGAAGCTCAGAAATGGGTTAACCACCAGCGTGAACAGTTCAAAAGATTAGGTGTGTTAGCTGATTGGGAGAATCCGTACTTAACAATGTCTAAACCTTACGAAGCTGAAGAAGTGCGTGAGTTCGCTCGCGCTTTCAAACGTGGCGTGATCTATCAAGGTGTTAAACCGGTTTACTGGAACTGGACATTGAAAACAGCTCTAGCTGATGCTGAGATCGAATACCACGATAAAGTTTCTCCGGCGATCTATGTAAAATTTAATGTCACTGACGATAAGACATTAGCGAAGTTAGGAAATCCGAAAGGCACAACGTCTTTTGTGATCTGGACAACAACGCCTTGGACACTTCCGGCAAATACAGGTATCGCGTTACACCCTGAATTTGATTACGGTGTGTATTCAGCAAACGGTGAAAATTTAGTAATCGCAAAATCATTAAAAGAATTTTTTGAAAAAGACACTGGCATCACATTACAAAATTTATTAACAACGGTTAAAGGTGCTGATTTAGAATTAACCGAAGCCCGTCACCCGTTCTTAGATCGTAAATCTGTTGTGGTTCTGGGTGATCACGTAACAGCTGATGCTGGTACTGGTGCGGTTCATACAGCTCCGGGCCACGGTGCGGACGATTTCCGCGTCGGTCAAAAATATAATTTACCTGTTATCAATCCAGTTGCAGAAAATGGAACTTACACTGATGAGTATCCAGAAATGCAAGGTATGAATATCTTCAAAGCAAACCCTGTGATCATCGAAAAGTTAAAAGCTTCAGGTCACCTGTTAGCGCACAAAGATATCACGCACAGCTACCCTCACTGCTGGAGATCTAAAACGCCATTGATCTTTAGAACAACAGCGCAGTGGTTTATCGGTATCGATCAAGAAACTTCTGAAATCAGAAAAAATACTTTAAAAGCGATGGAAGAAGTTCAATTCTTTCCTGAATGGGGTAAAGCTCGTTTCGAAGCGATGATGCAAAACCGTCCTGACTGGTGCGTGTCTCGTCAAAGAATCTGGGGCGTACCAATTCCAATTTTCTACCACGAAGAAACTGGCAAACCATTAGCTGACTTCGATATCATGATGCGCGCAGCAGACGTTATCGAAAAAGGCGGTATCGAAGCTTACTACACAACGCCAGCAGAACAAATCGTTGGAAAACCAGGTTACCGTCATGGCCGCGACATCTTAGATGTGTGGTTTGATTCTGGTGTGTGCCACGCAGCTGTTCAAGCTCGTCGTGGTTACAAAAATGCCGTAGCCGATATTTACTTAGAAGGTTCAGATCAACATCGTGGCTGGTTTAATACATCTATGCTTTCATCGATGGCGACCACAGGTCACCCTCCGTTTAAAGCTTTAATCACGCACGGTTTCGTGAATGATTCTCAAGGCCGTAAGATGTCTAAGTCTTTAGGTAACGTCATTGATCCAAATGAAATTTCTAAAGTTTCTGGTTCAGAGATCGTTCGTTTATGGGCTGCTTCTGTAGATTACGGAACTGACGTTGGTTGCGGTAAAGAAGAATTAACTCGCGTGACTGAAACTTACCGTAAAATGCGTAACACGATGAGATTCTTATTAGGTGCCATCAACGACTTCGACGCTAAAGAAGCGGTTGAAGTTTCTAAAATGCCAATGATCGATCGTTGGATGATGCACCAACTGAATAAGTTAATCGTAGAAGTTACAAAAGCTTACGATGCTTACGAATTCTATCGTGTGTACCAATTATTAAATCATTTCTTCACTGTGACGTTATCTGCAACTTACATGGATATCTTAAAAGATCGTCTCTACACATGGAAACACAACGGTCTTGAGCGTAAAGCGACGCAAACTGTTTACCACCACGTGACAACATCGGTAATGCGTATGATGGCGCCGATCTTAACGTTCTTGAGCGAAGAAAGTTACGGTTACTTAAAAGATAAAGCGCATGATTCAGTTCTTTTAGAATCATTCCCTAAAGCCAATACTTTATGGGCTGATCCTAAATTAGATATTACTTTTGATGAGTTATTGAAAGTTCGCTCTGAAGCACAAAAGAAATTAGAAGAACTACGTGCCGCTAAAACTATCGGCGCAAGCCTTGAAGCCTCATTAAAAGTTTCTGCTGAAGGTGGCGCGTTCTCGGCTTTAGAAGAATTAAATAATTCACATGCAAAATGTAACTTACGTGAATTCTTTATCGTATCGAATGTCACTTTAGTAAAAGGGCCATTATCAGTATCAGCGGTTAAAGCTGATGGTGAAAAATGTGTTCGTTGCTGGGTATACGATAAATTATCAACGGCTGAAGGCACACAAGGTCTTTGCCCTAAATGCGTAGAAGCTTTAGCGTAATTTAAAAACGGTAATTCAACGATGAGACAAAAGCTAATTTACTTAATGTCGATTTCAAGTTTAGTCATTGCTGTAGACCAGCTGACTAAACTTTTTGTTCACACCAAATTTCAATTGCATGAAAGCCGCGTAGTGATTGAAAATTATTTTAACATCACCTACGTAAGAAACTTCGGCGCAGCATTTGGTATTTTAGCGCAAACACCGGCTGTGTTTCGCGAGATCTTTTTCTTATCAATGCCACCGCTAGCTTGCTCTTTAATTTTGTACATTCTTTGGGGTCTTAAAGAAAAACAAACATCACAGATGATTGCTTTGTCTTTTATCTTCGGTGGCGCTATTGGAAATTACATTGATCGCGTACAGTACAGATACGTGGTTGATTTTATTGATTTTCATTTTTACAACCGTCAGACATGGCCTGCGTTTAACATTGCCGACATGGCGATTGTTTGCGGCGTGGCGGCTTTAATTTACTTAATCATGACTGAAAAAGAAAAGAAGACTGAGCTTACGTGAAACCTGTCTTAGATTTTGGTTTTATTCATATTCCCACATTCTATCTTGTGATTTCTATGTCAGTAACTTTTATCCTGTTACTGATTAATGCTGAGTTAAACCAAAATCCAAAACTAGATCGTAAGACGACTTTTGATCTAACCCTGATCATGATGATCGCTGGCTTTATCGGCGGGCGATTAACTCACGTGATCTATGAAGAACCCAGCTTCTATGCTGAATTTCCGTTAGAGATTTTTAAATTCTGGAAAGGCGGCTTTGTTTTTTACGGCGGTTTTATCTTAGCTCTTATTGCTGTTGCGGCTTACTTAAAATCGAAAAAACAAAGTTTCTATATCTGGGCTGATTTTTTCACACCCTACATTGGCTTAAGCTACGCGCTTGGCAGAATGGGCTGCTTCTTTGAAGGCTGTTGTTTTGGCAGTCATTGCGAACTTCCGTGGGCGATTACTGGACGCCATCCGACGCAGCTTTATATGGCGCTAGCTGAAGTTTTACTTCTGGCATCACTGATGTACTGGCGTAAAAAGAAAAACCAACTGCTGCTGCCAGGCTTACTTTTTTTAACGTGGTTATGTGGCCATGCCATCAATCGTTTTATTATCGAATATTTTCGCGAAGATGACCGCGGATCCCTAATAGCGTCCTTAAGCATTTCGCAATGGCTTAGCGTTGTTCTTTTCGTTGGAGCAATGTCTTTGATTGTGCGCTTATTTAATATCTCCAGAAACTGACGAGAATACCGTATAACCTGACGGCGTGTTCGTCGCATCTTGCGCACGGAACGTCGGTTGTTGGTAAGCATCACCCACACTATGAGTTACGCCGTACGGCTGTTGTCCCGCAGGACCGTTCGCAGGATCTGGAACTGATTGTGTTGATGATGCACTCGAGATAACGCTCGTGCTGGTTTTACCAGGAATAAAAACCCCGATCTCTTTCGAGATATCTTGGATTAAAGATTGATTACCAAACGGCGAACAGGCTGAAACTGTCATTGCCGCTAAAACCATAAGTCCGATACGTACAAAGTTATGCTTTTTCATACTCTTTAAGTATCGGAAGAATTCTGGTTTTAATTAAGGCTTTGTCTCAAGATGAAACAACTAATTTAAACGGCAGCTTATTTTGTCTGCCAGCTTAACCACAGTGTGGCTACAGTCAGGTCCCACTTCGACTTTAACCGGAACTGCAACGCATTTTGTTTGTTTTTGAATTTCGTAAACATAGTTACGTTCGCCATCATAAACCGCACGAATCGACGAATCCGGAGCTTCATTAGTTAAGGCAAAATCAACAATAGCTTTTATCGCACGAGCTGTGGCTCCCATCGGAGTCATCTTACAGGCGAAAGCTTGTGCGCTTGAAAGCGCGATTAAAAGAACAAGAACTGATTTCATAACTACACCCCTATTCTAGAGTGTAGTTTAACCCAGCACGAACCACAGGTCCATCAACATAATAGCCGTAAGACGGTTGATACTCTTCAGCAAAGATATTTTCAGCACGAGCGAATAAGTTTAAATTCTCGCTAGCTTTGTAGTTACCAACGATATGCACCAGCGTGTAGCTGGGTAGAGTTGTCGTGGCTGTTGCAAATGTGAATGGTGGCGTAAAGGTGAAGTACTGGTCACGACGGCTTCCTGTATGCACCACTTCAGTTCCAAACGACGCTTTGTCAGTAAGATCGTGATTTACTTTTAATGACGCTGTTCTCAAAGGGCGGCGCACCAACCAATCGTGCGTCGAATGATCTTTAGGTTCTTGGTAACCAAAAGAAAGCTGCACGCGAGTTGCATTTTCTTGATCGTCGTAATTGAAGTACGCTTCAGCCCCTGTCGTTTCAGTTTTTGCAACGTTTTGGTATTTGCTTGGAGTACCTTGCGTGATGATTAAGTTATCGTACTCAGAAGTAAATACCGTAAATGATCCACGCACTTTTTCAGTTAATTGATCTTCGACCGTTGCAGCCGTTGTCGTTACTTTTTCTGATTTTAGATCAGGGTTTCCGCGTGTTGAAAACTGTTGGTATAACGATGGAGATTTAAATCCTGTTGAATGCTCAATTTTAACAAAGTCAGCATACGATAAACCCACTTGGTACGTATCAGCCACTGATTTCATTTTGCTTAACTCTTTACGAACACCGGCTTCAGTGACTACTTTTTCTGTAGGTTTGTACGCTGCTTTAACAAAGACACCTTCGTACTCTTGAAATTGGTCAGCACGAACCACACCTGAAGCTTTATAGTATAATTCTTCATGGTTAAAGCTTGCTCCAGCATCGACTTTAAAAGCTGCGCTTTCAAAAGCTTTCACATCTAAACGCACAGCTTGCAATAAACCGTCATAAATTTCTTCAGTTTGTGTGCCATCACCAGAAATAATATCCTGTTCAAATTTACGTTCAGTGTATTGTTGAGAAAACGCTAACGAAAATAAATCTTTTTTACGTAACACTAACCCGTAATTGACCGCTTCAGTTTGCACATCGAAGTTTTCTGTATCTAACG
This sequence comes from Pseudobdellovibrio sp. HCB154, assembly GCF_046267985.1. Classification (GTDB taxonomy): domain Bacteria; phylum Bdellovibrionota; class Bdellovibrionia; order Bdellovibrionales; family Bdellovibrionaceae; genus Pseudobdellovibrio. The sequence goes on from NZ_CP176530.1 coordinate 2,922,978, forward strand.
AAACACCAGTTCCTGCATCGTAAGTTGAAATCTGGCTTTGATCGTCGGTGTATTGACCTTTAGCAATCACCTCGTACTGCGGAGAAAACAAATCACGAAGCGTATAAGTTAAATCCACATTCGTTAAACGTTGTGGATAAGTTTTTGCAGAATCTTTTGCTGGAGAATCATTGTGAGCATCAGTTAATTTGATATTTCCCGCGAAACCTTGCGTTTCGTTCACTTTCACCTGTTGGCCAAGATTAAGTTCCGCAAAGCGCTCGCCGCCCGTAACTGTAAAATCAGATGATGTTTTAATATCTGTCGGAAAAGTTTCAATTTTAATGACTCCAGCCAAAGCTTGGCCACCGTAAAGAACCGACTGTGAACCTTTGATGATTTCGATTTTTTTAATCGAACGTAAATTTAAAGTTGAAAGATTGACCGTACGTTGAATTGTTGATGGATCATAAAAAGGAATACCATCAATCAAAAACAGCACATGGCTTGTATCACCACCGCGAATGTAGATTGAATTTGGTGTAAAGTTAGAACTTGAAATCGCCACATTCGCTTCAGACGATAATAACGTCGAAATATTATTAACTTGCGATTTTTTAATTTCTTTTTCAGTGATCACCACTTTGCTTGATGAGCTAAAGCTTTGATCGGCCACAACCACTTCAATTTCTTGAATGGCAAAAGTTTGAACGCTAACAAATAAAACGACTAAAAGACTGATTAATTTCATAAAAAAAACTTACCAGTCACCCAAGAACAAAATCAATCCCGAACCACAATCTGCACAGCAATTGAGAAAACAACTCTGACGGCACGATGCCGTCAGAAAGGCCGGCTAGGAAAGCCAGCCAGCGCAGCGATCAAAACTACGACAATTTGTTCTTCACTAAGTGATCAACCACGCTCGGGTCTAACAGAGTTGAAGTGTCACCTAAGCTATCAAGTTGATTTTCCGCGATTTTTCTTAAAATACGGCGCATGATTTTACCCGAACGAGTTTTTGGTAATTGCGGTGCCCACTGAAGTTTATCAGGGGTTGCAATCGGACCGATAAGCTTTCGCACATGCTGAACCAGCTCTTGTTTAAGCTGATCATTTTCAGATACGCCATTCTTTAAAGTCACATAAGCATAAATGCCCTGACCCTTAATTTCATGCGGGTAACCCACAACCGCAGCTTCTGCTACTGATTGGTGATCGACCAACGCTGATTCAATTTCAGCCGTACCGATTCTGTGTCCTGACACATTAATCACGTCATCTACACGACCCGTGATCCAGTAGTAACCGTCTTCATCACGCTTACAGCCATCACCGGTAAAATAATAACCCGGGTAAGTGCTAAAATAAGTTTCTTCAAAACGTTTATGATCTTTATAAACCGTGCGCATTTGTCCAGGCCATGAATCAGCGATCACTAATACACCTTCACAAACACCTTCTAAAACTTTACCTTCAGGAGATAAAATTTTAGCGTCAATTCCCGGTAACGGAAAAGTCGCTGAACCCGGTTTAGTTTTAGTTTCAGCGGCTAATGGAGAAATTAAAATTCCACCCGTTTCCGTCTGCCACCAAGTATCTACCACTGGGCATCTGCCATCACCGACATTGTTTGAATACCATTCCCAAGCTTCTGGGTTAATCGGTTCACCCACGGAACCCAGTACACGTAAAGATTTACGCGATGTTTTTTTAATCGGCTCTAAACCTTCGCGCATTAACGCACGAATCGCTGTTGGCGCGGTATAGAAAATATTAACTTGATGTTTATCAATCACTTCCCAAAAACGAGACGATGTCGGGTACGAAGGAATCCCCTCAAACATCAATGTCGTTGCACAATTTGCTAACGGCCCGTACACGATGTAACTATGTCCAGTCACCCAACCTACATCGGCCGTACACCAGTAGATATCGTTTGGCTTATAATCAAAAACTTTCTCATGCGTCCAACTAGCAAAAGCTAAATACCCAGCTGAAGTGTGAAGCACACCTTTTGGCTTTCCGGTAGAGCCTGAAGTGTAAAGAATGAATAACGGGTCTTCAGCGTTCATTGTTTCTGGAGCACATTCATCAGAAACTGTCTTAATTTCCTCTTCGTAAGATAAATCTTTATCCCCTTTAGGAAGATCAGCACCCGTGCGTTTTACCACGATCACTTTTTCAACTGTCGGCGATTTCTTAAGAGCCAGATCAACATTCTTTTTTAAAGGCGTAGTTTTACCACCACGATAACCTTCATCAGCTGTAATTACGATTTTAGATTCACAGTCATGAATACGGTCTGCTAGTGAATCCGGAGAAAAACCCCCGAACACCACTGAATGAACCGCACCGATGCGCGCACAGGCTAACATCGCGTAAGCCGCCTCAGGAATCATCGGTAAATAGATTGTGACGAAATCACCTTTTTTTACGCCATGTTTTTTTAAAACATTAGCCATACGATTAACGTGTGAATGCAATTCTTTGTAAGTGATTTTTTTAGCTGGTTCGTTAACGCCATCTGGTTCCCAAATGATCGCTACTTTATCGCCATTTTTAGCCAAATGACGGTCGATACAATTTGCCGTTACGTTTAACTGCCCATCTTCGTACCACTTGATACTCACTGGCTTTTTAAATGAAACTTGTTTAAGTTTTGTGAAAGGTTTGATCCAAGTTAAGCGGTCTGCGATCTGCTTCCAGTGTGTGTCTGTATTCATACAATTCTCCAACCCCAAAATCTTAGCGAAGGCCCAAATCTAAGGCCACTTTTTTTCATGACAATGGAGTGCGTCTTTAGAATACTTTATAACTAAATCATTATTTGAAAGGTTTCTCATGAAAGTTTTAGTATTCGCGTTATTATTTTTAACATCTTTAGCGCAAGCCAAAATCGAATCGAACTACACTCTAACTCCAACTGCAGGGCAAAGCGAATTTCTGCCAGGAATTAACCTAGCGGTAGCAAATATCGAATTTAAAAACAACGCTGGAGACTTAAAAGGTATTGGCCTAGATTTAAGCGCTAAATATTTTTATGGTCTAACAGACTTCCTAAGCGTTGGCCTTGAAGTTTCACACCAAAATATGCGCACTGAAATTAACGCCCCAAATACAAATACTCAAACTACTAAAGGCAAAGGTTTTGCTGATCCTGTGGTTCGCGCAAAGGGTAATTTAGATGTTGCTGATTTAGGTGTTTTTTATTCGATCGCTTACGGGTTTGCCACACAAAAATCTAAATATAATTTCGATTCTGACGAATACACTATGGCCAGCGGTCAAAATAGCTATCAACTCGAAGCAGGTGTTGCAGTTCCAGTTAACGAATACCTTATCGGTGGACACATTAACTACACAAAAAATTTAAAAGGTAAAGAAACTCACACAACGAATGGCATTGACAGTGAAGTTGACCTTAAAGAATCGACTTCGCATCGTCTAAAAATTTACATGGAATTTCAAAAGCAATATCACTTAACAGGAGCCTTTGTTCATCAACGCCAGACTGATCTTTATCAAGGTTTAGAATTTTCTGCGCGCTTTGATACATCATCTCAATCTGAGATTATTCCACAAGTAACTTCACTCGTTGTAAAGCACCCTGAAGATTTAAATGCAGACATCGCCAGCGTCGTTTATTTTGGCGCAACTTTCCGTTACTTATTCTAGTTTTTTCACCCCTTACGGTGACATTTGTTGCCGTTAAAACAGAGCTGTCGAATCCTTTGACAGCTCAGATCCTATAAAATTGTTAAAACCCAGGTACGCTAATTGTAACTTCTCTGATTGTCAGAGGAGTTTTTATGAAACATCTTTTATATGTATTTGGTTTAGTAGCAATGGTTGCCGGCTTATCAAGTTGCCAAGGCAATAATAATGACGACCAAGCTAATGCAACATGCCCAGTTGGGACTACATATTATAATGGCGCTTGCTACACAGGTAACGGCGGTTACGTACAACCATCTGGTACTAGCTATCAAAATGGTTTTTACGCTGACACTTATTCTGGAACTTCACAATTACAAATCGTAAACGGCGGAAAAATGCAGGAGTTTTTCCAATACGGCATGGGCGTTTGTAACAGAGCCGGCGGCGCTTCTGGTGGATACTACGGTTGTGACGCTTACGTTGGTGGTTCAATGGATATGATTATCCAATTCCCTCCAAACGGTGGTAACTCTTTATTAGCAACATTCGTGGCTCAACCACGTGTGAACCCTTACTTTAACTACGGCTACCAATTACCATCTGGTTGGGGTGCTTTAGGTATCGCTTTAGGTATGGTAACTGGTGTTTTCTTACCGGATCCTAAACAATATAACGGTGTTTATCGTAATCCATTACAACTTCAGTTAGCAGTTTCTTTAATCAACAACTCTGTTGGTTTCTCAGCTAACGGTTACGGTGATGCTTGGTCAGGTTTAAACAGAACAAAAATTACGATCGAAGTTCCACAAGGTAAAATGCAAGATAACCAACTACCGTTTATCTTCAAAGTGGGCGATGTTCCTGCGGCGCAAGGTACTTTCACTCGTTGCCAACGCATGAACTGCGGTCTTTAATAGAAGAGTGACCGACACACCAAATTTTTCAAATGCTAAACAAGTCAAATGCCCGCATTGCGGGCGTTTGACGTTATACTCTCCACAAAACCCGTCACGTCCCTTTTGTTCAGACCGTTGCAAACTAATTGATCTGGGGGAATGGGCTTCTGAGGGCTATAAAGTCCCAGTTGAGCAGCAAACCTACAACGAAAAAGATCTAGAGCAATTATACGAAGCCTTAAACAAGGACGAATCAGGCGAATAGCCCCCACTTACAAGTAGTTGCAGGCAGGCAACAACAGGAGTAGTCTTTCCTTTTATAGCATGACTTACGCGTAAGAGGACATTTCATCCATGTTTGCTTCTAAAATTCGAAGAATTCTGATCGGCGACCCGCTACACAACTCTCAACAACAACACGAATTGATTCCTAAGTGGAAAGCTTTGGCTTTACTTGCTGCCGATGCCTTATCTTCTATTGCGTACGCGACAGAAGAGATCATTATTCCTTTAGCGTTATCAGGTCTTGCGTTTGCGACAACTTGGTCGTTACCAATTTCTTTAGCGATTTTAGGTTTGATGTTTATCATCACACTTTCTTACCGCCAAACGATTCAAGCTTACCCTAATGGGGGCGGAGCTTACATCGTTGCTAAAGATAATTTAGGAACTGGTGCAGGATTAGTTGCAGGTGCCGCTTTACTTATCGATTACACGTTAACAGTAGCCGTTTCGGTTTCAGCCGGCGTTGAAAACTTAGTGTCTGCCTTTCCTGGAATGGCCGGCGTTCAAGTTTTTACCTGCGTTTGGATCATTTTATTTTTAATGGTTCTAAGCCTTCGCGGCGTTAAAGATTCAGCAACGATTTTTGCGATTCCAACGTATCTTTTTATTTTTTCGATTTTCGCATTAATCATCACCGGCCTTGTGCGTGGACCGCAAGATGTGAACATTCACCCACATACGGTGTTGATGAATAATCTTCCGGATATCGGTTGGATTTTAGCTTTAAAAGCTTTCTCTTCAGGATGCACAGCCTTAACAGGTATCGAAGCTGTATCAAACGGCATCCCCTTATTTCGCCACCCGCAATCTAAAAATGCCAACATGACATTGTTGATGATGGTTGTGATCTTAGGAAGCATGTTCGCCGGAATTACTTACTTAGTAAATTCTTATGACATCGTAAAAGTTGAAGGCGTAACGTTACTGGCCGGATTAACTAAAGCCGTATTCGGACAAGGTTTTGGCTTTTACTTTGTACAGATTTCTATTTTCTTAATTTTATTCATGGCGGCTTCAACGGCCTATGCCGATTTCCCGCGTTTATCTTCATTACTTGCCATCGACCGCTATGCTCCCCGCCAATTAATCAGTATGGGTGACCGTTTAGTTTTCTCAAACGGCATCATTGCTCTTTCAATGGGCGCTATCGCTTTAGTTATTATTTTTCGCGGTCATACACATTCATTAATCCCGCTTTACGCCGTGGGCGTATTCTTATCATTCACTCTTTCACAGGCCGGAATGGTGGTTCACCACTGGCGTTTACGTGAAAAAGGCTGGAAAGGTTCGATGGTGATGAATACCATCGGAACTCTTGTTACATTCTCTGTTCTGATTGTCATCGGCTCTTTTAAATTCACACATGGGGCTTGGATGGTGATTATTACGATTCCGATTATCGTTTACGCCTTTCACCGTATTCACGTGCATTATGTGATGTTTGCGCGCGAACTTTCACAATCACATTACGACATAGATGCTGAAGGCCACACAAAAGACCACGTGGTTGTTATTCCTGTTTCTGGCTTACATTTAGGCGTTATGAACGCGATCCGTTATGGAAAAAGTATCAGCAAAGATGTTCGCGTGATTTATGTAAAAACTGATGAAGTTTCAGCGCAACGCATGCACGAAGCCTGGGCTGCGAAATTTCCAGACATGCAACTGCATGTTTTAGATTCTCCGTACCGTTCGATTTCGACACCAATTTTAGATTTTATTGATCATGTTCGTAATGAAAACCCAACGGATTTTATCACTGTGATTTTCCCGGAATTCGTGACGTTCAAATGGTATCATCAGTTACTTCACAATCAGACGGCTTGGCTAATCAAGCTTTCATTGATCTACAAAAAAAATGTGATCGTGACGAGCGTGAAATACCACCTTTCAACAACATAGCTGATTTTGATTTGCCTGCGGCAAACCTTATTCGAAAGGGCCGATTATCATCGGCCTAACTCCAGAATCCTTTGCCGGAGCGGCTAACAATTTTTTGTTAAAAAAATAACTATAAAATTATTTATTGACGGCAACCGCTTTTTGTTTTGTGATGTGGGCATCAAGGACGATTAACAACAACAGGATGTACAACATCGATCTCACAACAACTGAGATAAACAACACAGGAGTTCAACAATGAACAAAGCGCAATTAATCGAAAAAATGGCTACTGAAACTAAAATGTCTAAAGCTCAATGCGAAACAGTAGTAGACTGCTTCATCGGCAACGTAAAAAAAGCTGTTAAAAAAGGTGATGACGTTAAATTAGTAGGTTTCGGTACTTTCACTAAAGCTAAACGTAAAGCTCGCACTGGTCGCAACCCACAAACTGGTAAAGCAATCAAAATCCCAGCTGCATGGGCTCCTAAATTCCGCGCTGGCGCTGAATTCAAAGCTTTAGTTAAGTAATTAGTTACTAACTAGATCTTTCCAATTGATAGAATTAAGGGCTTGGTTGAAAAACCAGGCCCTTTTTATTTTTTAGATCTAGGATGTTTACGTAGTCATCGAACAGGCATCCTGCCTACTGAGAGCTTCGCTCTCAGACTCTCACTTCTGCTGATCGTCCACGATCACCAGATCATAATTTTTTAGGATTCAAAAACATTCATCTGACGGCACGATGCCGTCAGAAAGGCCGTCCCAGGAAGGCGACAACCAGCGCAGCGTCCAAATAAAAAAAGCCTGGTTATTTCTAACCAGGCTTCATTGAAATTCAAATTCAAATATCAAAAATTACTGAGGAACGACGAAAGCAGGAACTTCAGTTTTTAATTTTGCTGCTGTTTCTAAGATGAAAGTTTCAAACTTAGAAGCGTAAGTGTATTCACCGAAGTGGTGGCAGTCTGGAGCGCTGTCATGTGGACCACGAGTGATACCGTAAACGTATAAGATACCGTCTTTTTCTAAGTAAGCTGGGCCGCCAGAATCGCCGTTACAAGCGCCAGAAGCTTTAGTTTGGTCAGTTACTAAGATCGCATCAGCGTCTAAAATTTTTGCCATCGGAACAGTTACTTTGCGTAACGCTTCAGTGTCTGCACCAGTTAAATCGTTAATTACACCGTAACCCGCAAGTAACATCGGCATACCTACAGTTAATTTGTATTTATCACTGATGATGCCAACTGGTTTGTAAGGCGCCGGAGCTGATTTAGTTAACGCGATTAAAGCCACATCGTTAAGACGGCCAGTGCTACCATATTTTGAGTGAGTAACGAAATCAGCAACTTCGTACATTGTTTCTACGTCTAATTGATTTTTTACATCTAAAGAAAAACCAATACGTAATGCATTTTTGTTCATACCGCGTAGGCAGTGAGCCGCTGTTAAAACTAAGTTTGGAGAAATTAAAGTTCCAGTACACATAGGGTAAGCGCGGTTACCTTCGATGTATTTTAAAGCTACCGTTGAGTTAGCCACGATATCACTTGGCTGAACAACTTCGCCACCAAGAATTTTTGCTGTATCAGCATTGTTATTATAAAATGCGCCCGCGTTTTTTTGACATGCTGTGAAATTTAAAGCGGCAACAACTGCGAATAAAGCAGATAGGTTTTTAAACATTAGAATCCCCTCTTGATATTTGAGCCGCAACCTAACAAAATCAGAGAGGATCAGTCAGTAAAAAAGTGGGGTACCTATGAAAAAAATAGCTGTTTATACAAGCGGAGGCGACGCGCCTGGAATGAATGCCGCCATTCGTGCAGTGGTTAGAACGGCTCACGCCAAAAACGTTGAAATCATAGGAATATTAAACGGTTACGTAGGCATGATCGAAAATAAAATGATCACTCTTGCTCCCCGTGATATGGCCAATATCGTTCAGCGCGGAGGCACGATTTTAAAGACCGGCAGATCCGCTGAATTTATGAAGCCTGAATACCGTGCAATCGCCGCTGAAAACTTAAAGAAAGCTGGTATCGAAGGCTTAGTTTGCATAGGTGGTGATGGCTCATTTCGTGGAGCCCAAGCTTTACTGTCTGAACATAAAATTCCTGTGATCGGTATTGCCGGAACAATTGATAACGATGTGTTTGGAACAGACGACACGATCGGTTTTGATACCGCCGTAAATACAGCCTTAGATGCGATCGATAAAATTCGTGATACGGCTGATTCACATGACCGCATTTTCATCGTTGAAGTGATGGGAAGAAATTCTGGCTTTATCGCATCAGCTGTGGGTTTGGCCGGCGGTGCTGAAGAGATTTTAACAGCTGAAAATGTCGTTGCCGTTGATAAAATTGTGGATAAGTTACGTGAATCACGCACTAAGGGAAAATCGAGCAGTATTTTAATCACAGCCGAAGGACAAAAACCCGGTCGCGCCTACGATTTAGCTGAAGCCATCCGCAAAAAATCAAATCTTGATGCGAAAGTTTGCATTTTAGGTCACCAACAACGCGGCGGAAGCCCAACAGCTCACGACCGCATTCTCGCTTCCCGCTTGGGTTCTGAGGCCGTCGCTGCTTTACTAAGCGGAAAAGCAAATCTGATGATTGGAACACTTGGAAACAAGATTGTTGAAGTGCCTTTAGATCAAGTTACCCAGAATGAAAAACGTGGTGACACAACTCTAATTCAGCTTGCCAGAATCCTATCCGTATAGCTTAATTAAACCGTTAGTTAATTAGATTACAGTTAATTTGAAAAACGATGAATACACTTCATTAATTCGGGTGAACAAATTTAATTAACGAATCTAATTTATAGAATTCAACGGTTTAAATTACCTAAAGGAAGGTTCAAATGAAAAACATGTTCTCATTGCTTTCAATTGCGGCTTTAGTTGCATTTGTTGGTTGCACAAAAAAGACAGAAACAAACTCAAACGAAATTTTACTAGGAAGCTATAGCCCTAACACTGGTGCTATTGCGACTTTCGGCGTTTATCAAAAACGCGGTATCGAAATGGCGATCGAAGAGATCAACGCTGCTGGCGGTATCAATGGTAAAATGTTAAAACACGTAAACTACGACAACAAATCTGACGACAATGAAACATTAGCGGTAGTTAATCGTTTAATCTCTCAAGATAAAGTTGTTGCGATCATCGGTGAAGCGACTTCTGGCCGTTCTAAAATCGGTGCGCAAGTAGCTCAACAAAATAAAATCCCAATGTTAACTCCTTCTGCAACTAATCCAGAAGTAACTAAAGTTGGTAACTACATTTTCCGCGCTTGTTTCATCGATCCATTCCAAGGCCAAGTTATGGCTAAGTTCATGGTTGATAATTTAAAAATGAAAAAAGCAGCTATCTTACGTGACGTGAAAAACGATTACTCTGTTGGTTTATCTGATGTTTTCAAAGACGAGCTTAAAAAAGCTGGTGGTGAAATCGTTGACGATATCGCTTACCAAGAAGGTGATGTTGATTTCAAATCTCAATTAACTTCTATCAAAGGCAAAAAACCAGATGCTATCTTCGTTCCAGGTTACTACAACGAAGTTGCTCTTATCGCTCGCCAAGCTAAAGAGTTAGGTATGAACCAACCTCTATTAGGTGGTGACGGCTGGTCTTCTCCAGATCTTTTCAAAATCGCAAAAGATGCTATCAACGGTTCTTACTTCTCTAACCACTACACGACTGAATCTACAGACCCTAAAACTGTTGAATTCGTAAAAAACTTCAAAGCTAAATTCAATGAAGATGCAGACGTTATGGCAGCTCTTGGTTACGACGCTGTATACATGATGGCTGAAGCCATGAAGTCGGCTAAAGAAATTACACCGGACAATATCCGTGCAGGTTTAGCTGGCATTAAGAACTTTCATGGTGTAACTGGAGTTATGACGATGAACGAAAACCGCGATGCAGTTAAATCGGCTGTGGTTGTACGCGTTCAGGGCCCTGACTACAAATTCGTAACAAGCGTTAGCCCGAACTAGGAGTTGATAATGCAGGAATTTCTACAACATACGTTAAACGGCCTAAGCTTTGGCAGCGTCTACGCCCTCATCGCCCTAGGTTATACGATGGTGTACGGAATTCTTGCTATGATTAACTTCGCCCATTCAGACATCTACATGATGGGTGCTTTCGGTACTTTCTACGTTATTAACTTTTTAAAATTAGGTGAAAGCCCAAATCCAATTACTTTCGCCATTGGTTTATTAGCGGCAATGTTATTTTCAGGTTTAGTCGGCTTTATGGTGGAGAAGTTTGCTTACAAACCTTTACGTAATTCGCCAAAGATGAACGTCTTAATCACAGCGATTGGCGTAAGTATTTTATTTGAATTCGGTGGCCAGATCGTTTTCGGGGTAAATCCAAAGTCGTTCCCGCAATTAATGTTAGACACTGAAGTTTTTAACTTTATGGATATTTCGGTTCGCCTTTTAGACATTATCATCTACATGGTGACGATTATTTCATTAATCTCTTTAAGCTTCTTGATTGGTAAAACGCAAACAGGCCGTGCAATGCAAGCCGTAAGTTCTCGTCAAGATATGGCCCCTTTAATGGGTATCAATATCAACAAAATTATTTCTTTCACATTTATCGTTGGTTCTGTGTTAGCGGGCATCGCAGCCTGCTTAGTGGCCATGAAGTATCCTAAGATTGATCCAATGATGGGTGTAAAAATCGGAACAAGTGCTTTCGTTGCAGCGGTGTTCGGTGGTATCGGTTCACTTCCAGGTGCGGTACTTGGCGGTTACATCTTGGGTTTAGGCGAATACTACCTTATCGGTTACGGTGCTTCGACTTACAAAGAAGCTTTATCGTTTTTATTATTAATCTTAATTTTATTAGTTAAACCGACTGGCCTCATGGGCAAAAAAGCTAAAGAGAAAATCTAGTTATGAACTTTCTTGCTAAAAACAAACTGTTATTTTTTGCGATTTCTTTTGTAGTGATTGGGGCGATTTGTAATTTCGCTCTGAACTCTTACATTCAAGCCTTAGTGGTTTCATTTATGATCAACGCGATCATGGCCTTATCGTTAAACTTTATCACTGGTGTAGCGAACCAGTTCTCTTTAGGCCAAGCCGGTTTTATGGCATTAGGAGCTTACACATCGGCTGTGCTTACGAAAGTTTATTTTGCTGATCAATGGTACTTTATTCCGTTAACAGCGTTTGCTGGTGCTTTAGTTTCAACGGTAGCGGGTTACTTAGTGGCTTTACCATCATTCAAATTACGTGGTGACTACTTGGCTATCGTAACGATGGGTTTTGCTGAGATCGTGCGTGTTTTATTTTTAAATTGGAATTTCGTTGGTGGCCCTCGTGGTTACAACGGCGTTGTGAAATGGCCTGACTTTTTAACTTCATACGGTTTTACAGGGGCCGCGCTATTTTTAACTTTCATCGTTTTATATCACTTAAAAATTTCTTGGTTCGGTCGCAATTTGTGGGCCTTAAACGAAGATGAAATCGCTGCCGAAGTTATGGGTACTCCGATTGCGAAGAATAAACGTTTTGCGTTTTTATTTTCTAGTTTCTTCGCTGGCTTAGGTGGAGCTTTATACGGTCACCACTTAGGTTACTTCAGCCCGGCTTCTTTTGGTTTTTTAATGTCAGTTCAGATTTTAATTTTCGCAGTTCTTGGCGGACTTGGTTCAATGTCAGGTTCAGTTTTAGCGGCCGGTATCTTAACAGCATTACCAGAAATTTTACGTTCATTACCAACAGGCGGTATTGATATTCGTATGATCGTATTCCCGATTTTATTAATCTTACTTATGATTTTACGTCCGCAGGGTCTATTAGGCAGAAAGGAGTTATTCTAATGAGTAACTCAAGAATGTTATCAGTTGATAACTTAAACCTAAGCTTCGGTGGTATTAAAGCCGTTGACCAAGTGACGTTCCATATTAACGAACATGAATTACTTGGCCTTATTGGTCCGAATGGTGCCGGTAAAACGACGGTGTTCAATATGATTTCTGGTTTCTATAAAGCAGATTCAGGAACAATCAAATTACACACTAAAGATGCCGATGAAGTTATTAACGAATTATCACCTGATGAAGTTAATAAAGCAGGTATTGCCAGAACTTTTCAAAACATTCGTTTATTCGGCAAATTAACTGTAGTTGAAAACGTATTATTAGCGATGCAACAAACAGAAACTTTAGGCTGGAGAGAAAGTTTACTAAGAACTAAATCTTACCGTGAAAAAGAAGCGGCTTTAAAAGCTCACTGCATCGATTTACTTAAAATTTTTAGCCTTGATCATTTAGCTGAAGAACTGGCGTGTAACTTACCTTACGGTTTACAGCGTAAACTTGAAATTGTTCGTGCACTTGCTACTAAACCAAAATTATTAATTTTGGATGAGCCCGCGGCTGGAATGAACCACCAAGAAACTGAAGATTTAAAAAAATTAATTCACTTCGTGAAACAAAAATTCAACTTAACAGTTTTATTAATCGAACATGATATGAAACTGATTATGTCGATCTGCGAGCGCATTGTGGTATTAAACCGTGGTGTTAAAATCGCTGATGGCACACCTGCAGAAGTTAAAGCTAATCAAAACGTTATCGAAGCGTACTTAGGAAAGAGAACTCAACTCCATGGCTAATAAAATTAAAGTCGAACATTTAGCTATTAACTACGGAAACATCAAAGCCGTTAAAGAAGTGAGCTTTGAGTTTAAACGCGGCGAAATTACAACTCTGATCGGCGCCAACGGTGCTGGTAAAACATCGACGTTAAAATGTATTGCTGGTCTTCTACCTGCAAAATCAGGAAAAGTTATTATCGATAACGGCAACATGCATATCGATATTACAAAAATGACTCCGGCGGATCGTTTACGTGCCAAATTGGCTTTATGCCCTGAAGGCCGTGGTGTATTCCCGAATCTTTCAGTGTTTGATAATCTAATGTTAGGTGCTTACTTAAATAAAGATAAAAAGAAGATCGCAGCTTTAGTTGAACAACAGTACGAATTCTTTCCTAAATTAGGTGAGCGCCGTAACCAATTATCGGGAACTTTATCTGGCGGCGAACAACAGATGTTAGCTATTGCCCGAGCATTAATGAGCGAACCTGAATTTTTAATGTTAGATGAACCTTCTCTTGGGCTTGCACCTGTTATCGTTGAGCAAATCTTTGATAAATTCGTTTTACTTAAAAAGAATGGTTTAGGTTTATTAGTTGTCGAACAAAATGCGAGCTTAGCTTTAGAAGTTTCTGACTACGCTTACGTTCTTGAAACGGGCGAAATGACTTTAAACGGTACGGGCGAAAGTTTATTAAAAGATTCGCGCGTTCAAGAAGCTTATTTGAGCTAAACAGTTTAAGTACTTCCCCATGGAAAAACAAAAAAAGAAAATACTCTTACTTTCGATCTTTGGCGGCGCGGCTGTTCTTATGTTTGTTGGCTACGTTGCTTTTTTAATTTGGGCGGTCAGCAAAATTTCTCCAATGGGTTTAAAAGAAAATGCTTCTCGGCTTTTTGATCTGATGAAGTGTCAGAGCTCAGCAGGTGCCGATCAGAAATGTGTAAAAGACTGGGTTGAAGCCCAAGTTAACCAAAAAGACGCAGCGATCGATAAAAAACGCGAACAAAATCCTGAATACAATGCCTGCATGTACGAGCAAGGTGTTTTACTTGAAGCTTTAAATGCCAACAAACTCCAAAGCGAAGATGCTTTAAACCAGCAAATAGCGCATTTCTGCGACTATCAGATGAATCCGGCTGCGGCAATCAAAGACACCGATGTTTACTCTGACTACACGGCCCTTAAATTATTAAAAAATGAGTTAGCTAGCCAGGCTACTTTAAATTTTCGTTACAAATTGTTTAAAAAGAAAAACTACCCTCTAGAACTTGAAGCCTTAGATGTGTACCGCAAATTGATAAATGCTTCTGCTTGCGACAGCCTGGAACAAGACTTTACTCGTTTAGATAAACGCGGCTCAGTTTTTGTTCTAGGTTCGATAGCCTCTTGCAAACTGCAAACTTGCATGAAAGATAAGAAAACAAACTGCCCCGAAGCCGTCAAACTTAGCGAGCGCATGATTTCTTTGGGCGATGTCGCTGGTTACTACATTCTTTCGTATGAAGCCGCTATGAGTGAGAAGCAAGGGCTTAAAGCTTTAAATTACGCCCGCCAGGCGCTTTTAAAGGGCTATACTGATCTGACTCCCAAATACCCTGAACTTGAAGACGATGAGTTTTATAAAATTAAATTTAACTCTGAAAGTCTAGCCTTCAGCGCAGCTCGTTTAATGAATGCCGAGAAAATCTCTGGTGTAGCGATTAACTGTGTGGCCGCTTCGCTAAATAAAGACTGGGAATTTGAAACGTTACTTAAATCACCACAAGCTTTTTCAAAAGAACAATGGTCAGAAAAAATCACCGGCTGGGCGAATGCAAATTCAGATCTTTTATTACGTGTAGCTTGTGAAGTTTTAACTGATACTGAGTCGAAAAAAAGACTGCATGAATATTATTTTAATGATGGAAACAAAGATGGATCAGCTTTTGATTTCTGTACAATGATTCAAGATCCACTTTTTAAAGAAGTCTGCGCAAATAAGGATACAACGGAGCGCGACTAACCGCCCGTTGTATTCCAATGGAGTGTTGGTTCTAACTAGAGAGAGGTCGTTAGCGGCTAACCACCTGAGCCACCGCTAACGATTATTTAAATTAACGTTTTAATTGGATCACTTCGCTTAATAATTCATCTGACGTAGTGATTGTTTTTGAGTTGGCTTGGAAACCACGTTGTTGTGAAATCATATTCACGAACTCAGAAGCTAAATCCACCGTTGAACGCTCAAGTGATTTTGACATCACTGAACCACGGCCCGCCATACGAGGACCACCGACAGCAGCTGGACCAGAATCACGAGATTCTTTGAACATGTTACCGCCGACTTTGAATAATGATTCTGGAGCTTCGAATTTAGCTAACGCGATTTGCGCTAGATCCATAACTTGGCCGTTTGAGTATGAAGCTGTTAACACACCTTCATCATTGAAAGATAAACCAGTTACAGTACCAGCTGCGAAACCATCTTGTGACCAAGATACTACATCTGAATCTTTACCGAACTGTTTAGTTCCGTCGATACCTTTACCGCCTGAAGCGATATCGTCACCGAAGTTGAACTTGATTTGTTGATCTTGCTTAGCTCCACCTTTGAAGTTTAAAGCTGAGTTAGTTACTTCTTGAGAATTTAATTTACCTTCTTCAGTAAATTGTAATTTACCTTCAAGAACTACCGCTAAATCTTGTCCTTCTGGTGAATCAGAAACTTCTTTACCATCAACTAAACCCTTGTATGTCCAAGTACGGTCTTCGCCTTTGTTAAAGAATAAGTTTAATAAGTGTTTGTTACCTTGAGAATCGAAGATCTCAACTGCTGTAGAGTAGTGAGAAGTTTTATACGGATCTTTTGGATCGAAAACTTTAGAGTTAGCTTCATTTCTTGAATCTAAGTTAAGATCAAGTTTAACTTCTTTCGTACCAGAAGCGTTAACTAAGGCACGTGGGAATTTAATATCTGAAACTTTATTTTCGATTTTACCTTTTTCATCAGCTTGGAAACCCTGAACTTTTTGACCAGAGTTATTTACTAAGAATCCGCCTTTATCGAATTTGAAAGAACCATCACGAGTGTAAGTTGTTCCTTCAGTTCCTTTTAATGTAAAGAATCCGTTACCGTTAACGGCTAAGTCAGTTGTACGATCTGTGTTATCTAAGTTACCTTGAGACATCATTGGTGTAACTGTTTGAATACGAGTACCGCGACCCATTTGGTTACCGCCATCGATTCCTTTTAAAGAACGTGACATTACATCAGCAAATTCTGCTCTTGATGCTTTGAAACCTGTTGTATTGGCATTTGCGATATTGTCAGCTGTGACACCTAATGCTTCGCCTTGAGCTTGAAGACCAGTGATACCAGTCCACATTGACGATAGAACTCCCATGATAACCTCCATGTTTTTACTTCGAACATTCGTGTTCAAAGTGTTTTGTTTTTCAAACCTGCTAGTCGAGCAGATCTGTTTATGAAGGGCCCCCTCTAGGAGGACCAGCCCTTGTAAAATCTAATCAAAGTTCAATCAGGATATTCGACCCTGCTTAAACTATCTAAATAACTATTGTGCTGTCGATGTTGGTAAAAACATTTTCTTTCAAATTGTTTTTATCCATCACTGTCACCACAGTGTTATTCTTCACGCTCACGATCGCTGCTGAGTCATCCATCAAAACTAAAGTGTCTTTCGATCCTTTAGCTGCGGCTTTCTTCACAGCTTCGTCAAGTTTCGCTAATCTTGATGGATCGTAACTGATCCCTCTTGATTGCATACGCTCGATCGCGTGGTTGGAAAACTTTAGCGTTCCTTCTTCTGCTACCTTCGCAAGGTTTCCAGCTTTCGCTGTTTCTTGCGCCGGAGTGTTAGCAATCAAACCTTCTAACGTCTCCCGAAACGAACCCGATTCTTTCGCACCTTCTGCTACTCCACCAGTTGCTTTGTCGCTTCTGATTTCGCTCGGCGCTTTTGGAATCAGATTTTCTATGCGACTCAAATTGTTCGCTAGTTTCATCTTATCCATCGTTATAACTCCTTAGCTGCCTGTTGCGGTGGTGCATCTGCTACCACTTGGCCATCTTCTGACTGATGTTGCTTGTAAAGCTCTGGTGATGCCGAAAGACTTCCCCACATATCATCTGCCGAAGATTCCATCGCCTTTAGTTGCTCTGGAGTTTTCGTCTCTTGCTTAATATTAGTTTGCTTCGATGCATTACCTTTATTCAAGTCGAGGTTTGTAACATCTGTTGAATTCTGGTCATTGTTCTTAAGACTTGGGTCAGAAAACTGACGAATGTCCTTAAGACGAACATTCTGTTTTCCCACCTGAAGTACAGGTCCTTCCGGAGAAAAACTCATACCCGTAACTAATCCTGTGAAGTCAGTTTTCACAGCTAGCTTCTGTCCCGCAGCGCCTGTCGCAGAAATTTCTACTTTGTATTCGCCGGCTTTCGCTTTATTTCCTTTTTCATCTTCGCCATTCCAATCAAATTTATTTTCTCCAGCTTTTAACTGTGAAAATTTTAATTTGCGAACAACTTCTCTCTTCGCGTTGAAGATAGTTACTTCAGTGTCTTTCGTATCTTGTGGAAGATTGAATTTCACTTCATGAGCTTTATCTAAATCTGAACGCGTGATTTTTGCACTGTCACCAGAGATTTCTTTACCGATCAAATTCAACGCCTGAAATTGTTCAACAGGTTTATTCGCCTGTTTCATTTCTTGTAACGTTGTATTGATATTTGTCATCTGCTCTAAACCAGAGAATTGCGCAAGCTGTGCAGCCATCTCATGATTCTTAAGCGGATTCGAAGGATCTTGATGTTTAAGCTGTGCAATCATCAATTTGAAGAAAGCATCTTTATCCATGGCATTGCTACCAACACCACGAACTTTTTTTGAAGGATCAACATAGTTTGGATCTGAAATTTTATTTAGCGCTTCGCCAATATTTTCAGTTCCTAACGCTTGCTTTTCATCTTGCGTAAGATTACGGGCAGTGCCCTGCGATTTTAAATCTGGCTCTTGAACTTGTGGATCTCTCCATGTTTTTGTTCCTGATTTTACATCCATGTTTTAAACTCCTTCTTACGCAACCATGTTAATGCTTGAACCCTTGTTGGCCGCTGCATAGGCATTTGCTTTTGCAACCGGTTTAACAGTAGGTGCTTGAACTGTTTGATATGAACTTGATCCACGCTCTTGTTGGTGTCCGCCACGGCCAGAATTTGAATTTGCCATATTCTGGAAATTCATTTCTTGCTGTTGTCTGTTTTGAAAACCCGAATTCGACGAGTTCGCATCAGACTGGAACTGAGACTGGTTGTTCGTATCAACCGCAGTTACATTGTTAATCTTAACATGTTCTACGCGCATTTGGTGACTAGCTAGACTAGACTTAAGATCAGAAAGACTGTCCTCGATCATTTTTTTGACCGATTTATCCTGCGAGTTCATTTCAATGTTAATTTTACCGTTTTCTAAGGCTACTTTTAACTGAACTTCTCCCATACCCTCAGGTGTCATTCTGACTGTCATTTCACCACCGCCTTTAGTAACTAAATACTTCGCTTGATTCATGATCTCGCGAATATTTTCGTCTTTCATGGCGTCGGTACCCGCTTCAGGTTTATTGGCTACAGCACCTGCTCCCGCTGCGGCTCCCAAGTGAGATTGGAAACTACTGCGTTGGCCAGCGTGAAGAGCTTGCACTTGCGCTGCTAAATCGTTTGACGCATCAAACTTTGGAAGCGCTTGTGATTGGCTTTCACTGCCACCTGAGCCTTGGTGTTGGCTTTCGCCTTGGCGTTGTTCATTCTCAGCTGAAGATTTTGCTAATACAGCGTTGGTTTGATTCAACGCTTGGGTTTGTTCAGCTTTCGGCGAAACTTCCTGTTGCACCAATTTCTGATCTAATCCCGCTTTAGCATTTTCTTTGCTCAGAATATCGAAAACTTTGCTTTCAAGAGCTGTAGCTTGTTTTTCCTCTTTGGCTTGAACATCCTGTCCAGGCATTTGAGTATTCGCAGCTTTAGCTGTTGCAGCGTTTTGTAATTGTAATTCAGTTGTCTCTGCATTTGCAGGCACTTCACCGTTGGCCATCGCCATGTCAGGTGTTGCTAAAGCTTGTTCACCGCCAATGTCTGCTAACAACGCTTTTTCAGTATTAGTCAGATACTGAAACGATTGTTGTTGAACAGCTTCACCTGAAATTTCAGGTTGAGCAGTGATAGGCATTTGCATTTGCACTTGCGTTTGCGCAGCCGCAGCCTGCTGCTGTTCAGCAGTAGACGTAGCTTCATCCACGACTCCTAATTGAGCCGCTAACAGTTGTGCTTGCATGTTTTGGATGTTGGCTTGTTCAGTTGCGATTTGTTGCAGATTTTCATCGGAATCTGCGATTTCAACTTCACCCTCGTCTGAGACCATGACCTTTGAAATCTTTTCTTCAATCGCTTGCGGCTGAACTTTTGCTTCTGCCCTTGCATCCTTTTCAGGTTTGTCTGCATCGGATTCATCATCCTTTGCTCGAGCCATCTTCTTTTTAATTCCCCCAGATGACTTTTTCGAAACCTGTTCTAAATCCCGATTTGGTCTTTCCTGCTTTTCGGCTTTTTCTTCTTTAGCCAATTTAAGTTCTTTTGCGAAATCCTTGTGGAAATCTTTGTCGAACTCTTTAGGAACACCAAGATCAAGATCCTTTATCGTACCCTGTGGGGGGCCGACACGAACCAAGTCTTTTAACACTCTTCTCCTTTACCGTTAAGGTTTTGTTGCCTCTGGTTCTGCAGGAGCCGCTTCTTTATCTGCCGGTTTAGGAATGCTTGTTGGCACTCTGTAACCTGCGTAGCGTTCTGCAAAAGCCTGAGCTTTTTCTGTTTTAATTAAATTAAGAATCTCAGCTGCACTTTTCTTTTTCATGCGGCTTAAGATATCAATCACTAAATCTTCATCCATTGTTTCAAAGATCTTAGCTGCTTGGCCCGGTTTCATGTTTGTGTAAACCTGAACAAGAGTTTCGACTTTTGAATCATCTGATTTAATACGGTCTTGAAGCATCGTAGAAATTTTTGTGCGGTACTCTTCAAGTTCTACTAATTTTTTTTCGATCACTGCTTTTTGCGCTTCGATTTCTGCAGCTTTTTTATTTAATTCTTCTTCGCGAGCATCTAGAACTTTTTTACGCTCAGATAATTTGTAAATGTAGTCAGAATCATCTTCTACTTCAGCACGAACTGTTCCTGAAGTTGTTGTTGAACCAGAAACGGCACCGGCTGCCACTGTAGGAGCCGCCTCACCAGAAGCCGTTGTTGCCGGAGCTGGTGACGTTTGTGCTTCGGCTACGCCTAAACCAATTTCAACTTTTTGTAATGTAGATTCAATTTTATCAAAGTTTTCGATTGCTAAAAATAAACCTAAACCGCAAACCACAAACAATACAAATTGCATCGCTGGAAATTTTCGAGAAGACTTTTTAGATTTTTTTTGCTGCATGTTTTCACGAAGCTTAGCTGCGGAAATAGATTTAACAGGTGCTTGCGCCTGAGCGTTCTTCTTAGCTTCTTTAAAAAACTGATCGTAACCGTTTCTTTTCATGCTTTTGTCGTCCTAACAAAACGAGTAGATGCAATTTCATCTAACTCTTTAGCTTCTTTTTCTCTTACTTCTTGTAAGAAATCGGCCTTCTTTTTCTCTTTAAGCCTTTCCATTATCTTAACCTCTGTTAGGGCATCTTTCAAAATTTCGCGTCTGGACTCGACTACTTTTTCGATTTTTAACAGACGTTCGTTCTGCTGAGCTATGCGGAGGTCTTGAAGAGTTAGAAAATGATTAATTTGATTAACCTGTTCTTGCCATCCCGTTGCCTGGCCCGCCAGGCTTGATCTTTGCGTGAGAGAGCGATTTTTTACATCAATCATCTCTTGTAATTTTTTTTGTTCATCAGCCAGGAATGCTTGAGCTTCAAGATAATCTTTACGCGCCAAATCCATCTTAATCTGGCGATGATCCAAAACTTTTTGCATTCCGAATTTGAACTTCATGTAACAAACTTCCTGTTCGTTTCGCTTTGAGTTGCTTTCTACAAAGCGTTTTGGCTTGTTTTGATTTGCTTCCAGCAAACCTTATTCTAAAGGGCCGACCTCTTGGTCGTCCTTGTTGCTTCTACGCGGTTCTTTTTAAGTGCCGGCAGTTATCTGTTGCATGATTCGCAGACATTGGGTCATGTTTGCGGAATCTTCGGTTCTTTGTTTTAGGAAATCGTTGATTTGATCGATCACTCTTACGGCTTTATCGATCTTAGGATTGGCTCCTGTTTTATAAGCACCGATATTAATTAAATCTTCGGCTTCTTTGTATGTTGCTAATAATTCACGAATCTTGATCGCCATTTTTGCGTGATCAGGCGTTGTAACTTGTTTCATTACACGACTTGCACTTTGTAAGATATCAATGGCTGGGTAATGACCTTTTTGTGCTAACTGACGGGATAAAACAATATGCCCATCGACAATTGAACGCACACAATCTCCGATAGGGTCATTCATATCATCACCATCTACTAATGTTGTGTAGAAACCAGTGATTGAACCAGAGCCGTCAAAATTTCCGGCACGCTCTAATAATTTAGGTAAAGTTGAAAATACACTAGGCGTGTAACCGCGTGTTGTTGGCGGCTCGCCGATTGATAAGCCGATTTCACGCATCGCCATTGCAAAACGAGTGACCGAATCCATAACTAGTAATACATTTTTATTATTTTTTGCAAAGTATTCAGCAATTGCCGTTGCCACATAAGCTCCACGCATACGTAATAACGGAGATTGATCCGACGTCACACAAACCACAACGGTTTTTTTCATTCCTGATTCGCCAAGTTCGTGCTCAATAAATTCGCGCACCTCACGGCCCCGCTCACCGATTAAGGCAATCACATTCACATCAGCTTCAGTGTTTTTAGCCATCATGCCCATAAGCACTGATTTACCTACACCCGATCCTGCCATGATCGCCACACGTTGTCCGCGGCCTGCCGTCAGTGTTCCGTTAATTGCACGCACGCCTACGTCTAATGATTCGCGAATTGGTTCACGGTGAAGTGGATTTACCACATCAGCGTATAACGGAAATTCTTTAAAATTTTCAATCGAAGATTTTTCGTCAATCGGTAAGCCCATGCCGTCAACAACACGGCCTAAAAGTTCGTCGCTCACTCTGACAGTGGCTACCGAACGAGAAAGAGTAATTTTACAACCTAATGAAACGCCACGCATTTCATTTAAAGCCATCATTAAAACCTGACGGTCTTTAAAACCCACAACTTCGGCCAATAATGGCTTTGTCGAATGAGGCGTTTCAATACTGCAGATACTTCCGACCGAAGCACCCGGAAGATAACCTTTAATTAAAAGGCCAGTAACTTCTGTCACCTTACCGCTATCTTCGGTTAAGTGACAGTTCTTGATAATTTCTTCGTATTTCTCAAAATTAAGTTTCACGCGGATTATGTCCCGTCATCGTCTGATGATTCTACTGTGTCTTTAACTTTTGGAATGGCCGCTGATAATTCAGTCCATACTTTTTTGAAACGCTCTTCAATACGTGCATCAATGGCACCGTAATTCGTTTCAACAATACAACCACCTGGTTGAATTTGATCTGAAGCTTGAATACGAACATTTTCTAAAAATTCATATTTTTCATTTTCAGAATTTTTATAAGTTTCTAAAAATTCAACCTGCTCTGGAGCCACTAACACCGTGACTTCTTCTTCAGCCTGGGCTGTATGAATCGCACGACGAATCACTTCGATCACCACTTCTGGTTTTTGTTCGATATGATCATACGCCAATTTTTCAGCGATTTGATAAATCAAATTCATAATGTGAGCTTCATTATTTGAAATTAAATCCGGCTTTAAACTCTCAATGGATTGCAAAGTATCATGTAAAGATAAAAGCCCGTGATTAATTTCGCTGTTTCTTTTTTCTAAAGCAGCGGCATAACCTTCGTCTTTTCCTAAACGGTGACCTTCTTCATAGGCCTGCTTTTGCACTAGCGCAATACGCTCAAGAACTTTTTGTTCAATACGGCTTTCTTCGGATTGCTTTTCAATCTCTTCAACGCCTGTCGTGGCACGCAGAACATCACTTAATACGAAGTCTGCGCCTTTTTTCTTGCGTTCAAGGTAATCTAAGGCCGCTTCTGGAGTACCCAGAACAAATTCACGCGGTTGATATTCCAGCACCGTTTGGTGTTGTGACTCTGGCTTATCATCTTTAGATTTGATCAGATTAGACCATCGCATCTTCCGAGCTTCCTCTTGCAATAATTAATTTACCTTCAGCTTCTAATCTACGCGCAACGTTGACGATATCTTGCTGTGCACCCTCTACGTCTGATAGACGTGCAGGTCCCATATTCGCAAGATCTTCACGTAACATTTCTGCAGCACGAGCTGAGATGTTTTTAAATACTTTAGCTTTGATATCTTCATTTGCTGTTTTAAGAGCAAGTAATAGACGATCATTCGGAACTTCTTTAAGAAGCATTTGAATACCACGGTCGTCGATTTTGGCGATATCTTCGAATACGAACATTAACTTACGAATCTCTTCAGCAAGTAATGGATCTTTTTCTTCTAAGCGTGACATGATTGTTTGTTCAGAAGATTTATCCATAACGTTAAGCATTTCAGCCACCGGCTGAACACCACCAAGAGAAGATTGCTCAACTGTAGAAGTCGCAGCTAATTGATTTTTCAATACGCGGTCGATTTCAGCGATTAACTCTGGATCAACGTTATCTAAGTGGGCCATACGAAGCACAACTTCAGCTTGTAAACCTTCTGGTAAACGTCTTAACACGTCACCTTTTTTCTCTGGCTCTAAATGGGCTAAGATAACTGCCACTGTTTGCGGATGTTCATTCACTAAGAATGTTGATAATGATTTCGCATCAACCATCTCTAATGATTCTAAAGTTCTAGAACTACCTGAAGTGATATTTAAACCACCTAAAATTCCACGCGCACGTTCTTCACCTAAAGCTTCAACGATTGATTCTTTACTCGAAGTGCGGTCAGAGAAAATGAACTCATCAGACTCACTTAAAGTCTCATAGAACTCTTCTAATACACGTTTAGTCACACTGACCGGAACGATTTTAAATTTAGTCATTAAGTGGATTAATCTTCTGATATCAGCGTCATCCATTTTTTTAAACAATACGCCGATAGCCTCTTGGCCTAAATAATTCACTAAGATGGCCGCTTTATCGATACCACGTAGAGAGTCATAATCTAAATTTTCATACTTTGCCACTTTCATAGATTATTCCTTTCTTGCAACCCACATATTAATAGCGCTTGAAGCTTTTTCTTCATCTTTATTCACTAAGTTCATAATACGGTCTTTTAATAACTCAGATTCAGCTTTATCTGGATCCATTGAATCTTGCAGCATCGGTAAGACATTTCCTAAACCAGGTAATGTGTTATCAACCGCTTGTAACTCTTCTAACTCTTCAATTGTACGCGGTAACATATCTTCGACAGAATCTGTGAAAGAATCGGTTACCCATTGCATAAATGGACGTACTACTAAGAAGAAGAAAAGCATTAAAGCAAAACCTAACAAGCCCCATTTAAATAAAGACTGGATAAGTTTTTTCTTTTCTAAGCTAGTCAGTAACATTTCACTTTCAGAAAAATCTTCAACTTTGAATTGGATTGATTCAATTTTTACTGAATCTCCACGTTGAGCCACGAAACCTACCGCTGATTTAACTAAAGATTCATATTTAGCCATCTCTTCAGCAGAGCGTGGTACCCACTTCGTTGTGGTTTTGCCGTCAGCACCAGTTTCAGTCACATTTGTACCGTCAACTAGCACAGCTACGCTGATTTTTTCAACGCCGCCAGCAGCTTCGCGCACGTTACGTACAGTTTTTGGAACTTCATACATAACTGTTTTTAATTCTTTTCTTACATCTTGTTTAAAACCAACTTGGCCATTGTTGTCTTCAGCACCCGGAATATTGCCACGAGAGCCTGGAACACCTGTTGGATTTGTACGAGCGCCATCTAACGATTCTTCATTCGTTGTCATACTTTTCGTAGCTGTTTTATCTGGATCAATGATTTCTTCTACTGAAGATACCACTTTGTGGTTAATCGTCGCATCAACTTTAGTTACGATACGGCCAGCGCCCACAACTTTAGATAAAATAGAATCAATTCTTTCTTCTAAATCTTTTTCAACTTGTGATTTAAGCTCCATGATTTCATTTGAAGCTCCTAAAGCACCGTCAGTTTTTTTAGATAGCATTCTACCGTGTTCGTCTAAGACAGTTACTTTTTCTGGGTCCATGCCTTCAACAGCATTGGCTATTAAGTATCTGATACCGCGAACTTGGTCAGGAGATAATTGTTTTCCTGAATTTAACGCGACAACAACCGACGCTGATGGCGGTGTTGATTCTTCCATAATCGTTTTCTTTTGTGGAAGAGCTAAAATCACTTTTGACTGCTTTACAGCTGTCAAAGTGTTAATCGCACGCATTAACTCGCCTTGAAGGGCACGTTGGTAATTAATTTTTTGCGAATATGAATTAACTCCGAAACTTTCTTTTTCGAAAATCTCTAAGCCAATGCTACCCATGTTAGTTGAACCAACTTCAGTAGATAATTGCATTAATGTCGCATGTAAGAATTCTTTTGGTACTGTGATCGTAGAACCATCTTCTAATACACGGTAAGGGATTTGTTTTGCATTTAACTTACCGATGATCACAGGAACTTGGTCAGCCGCCACGTTTTTGAATAAAACTTCATAGTCTTTACCTGAAGCCATAAAAAACACTAAGCCTGTCGCCATCACTACGGCTAAACCCGAAGCAACAAACGCCATACGCTTAGTCGGACCAAGCGATTTATAGAACTCATTTAATTGTGCAATTAAACCACCAAACAACTTCCCCACATTACACCTGCATTCTCATAATTTCTTGGTAAGCATCAATGATCTTATTTCTAACTTGCACCATTGTACGTAATGCGATGTCAGCTTTTTCAGCCGCTAACATTACACCGGCAACATCATCTGTTTTTCCAGTCGCAAGTTCTTGCGCTTTAACATCAGATTCTTTTTGCAACTCATTCACTTGGCCAATGGCTTCAGTTAATGTATCTGCAAAAGATTTTCCAGCTTCATTTGTTTGTGCTGTTTGATTTAAATCGGCTGCTGAACCGACACGCGTGCCGCCAGCCTCGATAAATCTGTTCGCATTTGAGATGTTTAAACCGTCCATGGTTACTCCCAATTTTTAGGGTCCCGGCAATATTTGCTCGGGGTTATTAGTTTAATTATCTACCAATTTCCAGTGCACTTAAAGCCATATCTTTAGTTGCTTGTACGGCCTGTACGTTAGCCTCGTAGGACCGTGTAGCTTGTATCATGTTGGTCATTTCTTCCATCAAGTTGATATTCGGATAAGCTACAAAACCCTCTTCATTGGCATCAGCGTGGCCTGGCTCATATTTCATGATAGGACCGCGTTTATCGTAAACTACGTCAGTGACCTGGACCCGGCTAAAATCTTTTGTCGGATCATTAACCCCAACGATGTCTCCAAACGTCTTACCGTCCGGCATCGCCTCAAAAACCACGTCCTTACGGCGGTACGGGCCACCTTCAGGAGTTTTCGTCGTATTAATATTGGCAATGTTAGAAGAAATCGTATTCATGCGCGTACGTTGCGCTGCCATACCACTTCCGCTAATTCTAAAGCCCGATAAAAAATCTGACATTAGTTACCTCCGCCAATCGCGTATTTCAGCGCCGCCATTTTTTTATTAATTAATTGCAAAGCCGATTTATACAAAATCGAGTTTTCTGCCAAGGCAGACATCTCTTTTTCCATATCCACCGTGTTGCCATCGTTACTCACAGCGGCTTCTGGGTTATCGTAAACTTCAGCCGTTACCGGTAAAGCTCCACCGTCTGTTCCGCCAAGCTCTAGAGATTTTGCTAAAGCTTCTTCAAATTCCACTTTTTGCGCTTTGTAACCAGGTGTTTCGTGATTGGCGATATTACTTGCCGTCACATTGTGTCTGATTTGGCGCATGCGGATCGAAGTTGCAAGAGCATCTGTCGTTGAATCGAACAACTTACTACTCATAGGTAACCCTCCTGGCGATATTGGTTTAATTTATTTCTTAAAGTACGAATAGAAATTCCAAGAATCTCGGCTGCTTTAGTTCTATTTTGCTGAGCAAAAAATAACGTTTGCAAAATGTACTGGCGCTCTACGTTTTCTAATTTTAAGCCCACCGAAAATTGTAAATCGCGGTTAACTTCTGTTAAAGCTAAGTCTTCAGGTTCGATCACGTTTTTCTCGCAGGCATTTACCGCTTGCTCCATCACGCGCTCTAGCTCTGGAAATTCACCTGGCCAGCCGTAAGCTAAGATTTTTTCTTTAGCTTTTTCAGAAATCATAATGCGGCCTTTGCCATTCATTAAAGCGTGAACTTGAATATGAAATTCAGCTAAGGCGATTAAATCTTCTTTTCTTTCAGATAAAGACGGCATTTGAATTACTAAAATATCTTTATCAGTTTTTACATCAACCATGTCTTGGCAAATATAAATTTTCTGATCTTCAATAATTGATAATTCAGCCGATTCAACGATTTCGTAAGAAGCTAAGGCGCCATACATCTTCTTTAAGTGTAACGCTAACGTTTTACGACCTGAGCCCGCAGCACCAGAAATAACTACGGTCTTATATTGACCGATTGCCGGGTTACCAAGTTGTACCATTAAGTTGATCATCGTTTGTGAACTGCAGTTCACTGAATTAAATTCAGCAAAACTCATTTTGCATCCTCCGCGTTTTCAGACTTCGACATTGCTGGAATACGTTTTAAATATTTTTTATTTTCTTCATTCCAAGTAGAATCACGCATTTTGTTCTGCGCTAACTGGCTCCAAAAGTTTGATTCTTTGCCTTTGATATCTTCCCAGATATCTTTGGCTTTTTTCATTTCACCCTGGTTGAAATACAATTCGCCTAATTTGTATCTGTAAGAAGCTAATGCTTCTTTACTTTCAAACTTCTGTAGTAGATCAGAGATCGTTTTAATCGCTAAATCAGTTTTCTTTTCATTCATCGCCACATCAGATAGCTTTTTGTAAGCTTCTAATTTGTATTTATCAGACACTTTACTATTAATAAGATCAGATAATTGCTCGATCGCTAATTCAGGTTGTTTACGCTTAATTTCTAAATCAGCTAAGTGAATCATGCTTGGCGCTAATAATTCAGACTTATCTTTCCAGATTTTAGTTAGCTCAGATAAATAACGAACAGCTGCATTTAATTCGCCTTTTTTCTCGTATAATAAGGCTGCATAGTGTACGCGGTTAATCTGATCTTGCGCTGATAAAGCATCTGGATTTTGAATGCTTTGCATTTTTTCGTACGATTCTTGAAAACGGCCATCTTCATACAAACATTGTGCTTGCATTAAGCGGATCACATCTTCAGTCGGTATATCCTGGTTAGTGCGAATCGCATTAGAAATTGCATCGTCACCTAATAAACTAATTTGCTTACGAACTTTATCGTATTGTTTTAAAGCTGTGTTGTACGAACCTGCAGCTTGGTAAGCTTTGGCTACGTAAAAATTTGTATCAATACGCGGCTGTGTCTTTAACCAAGTGTCAGCGTATTTTTTGTAAGTTTTAAGAACTTTTTCAAAATCATCTTTTGAAGAGTACTCTTTCATTTGATCGTTGATGTTACGTAAAATACGTAATGTCACTTGGTATGAATCCGGTTTATTCGGCTCTTGCTGATAGAACTGAGTTAAGATATCTATCGCTTTACCGAATTCTTTGCGGCGAGCATAACCATCAGCTAACATTGTTGTTTTAAATTGCTGAATGTCATCTAAGTTAGATTTCTCTGCTAACTCGTTCATCTTAGCAATGGTCTCTTTAACCTCTTGCTCTTTCATCGCTTTCATACGCGTACTTAACATATGAAGACGGGCCACCACTGTTTTAGGGTTATCACCGTAACGAAAGTGTGTTTCTAAAAAAGCACCCACTGATTTAGATTGGTCAGCACCTAAGATTTCTAACAATTCACCTACGCGAGTTAAAGCGTAAGGTGCATAATCATGAGCTGGATAACGTTGCACGAATTCTAAAGCTTCTTTGTGTGAAAGCTCTGGCTTTTTTAAACGGAATAAAGCTTCCATTCTATTAAAGTGAGAATTTGGGAACAACTGCGAAAATTTTGGATATTTTTTGAAAGCTATATCAAAAGCATCAACCGCTTCTGTGTATTTACCTTGATGAAAATAAAAATCGCCACGACGGTAAGCTGCTTCAGCACGAGTCATGTCGTTTTTCGTTGTTTTTTCAACGTCGTCTAAAAGTTTTAAGCCATCATCTAACTTATTCGCATTTAACATCGCCAGAGCTAAGCCAAGTTTAGCATATTCTTGCGATGGGCGGCCCTTGTAAGCCGGGTTTTCAATATGCGCATTTAATCTTCTAACCGCAGCTAAGTAATCTTTTTTATCTAAGTTTAAAAAGCCCAATAATAATGAAGTACGTTCATTTAATTTAGACTGTGGGTATTCTGACATGGCTTTTGAGTAAAACTGAATACCTTCTTCGAAGTATTTAGCATCGCCCGTTTCGCG
Source organism: Pseudobdellovibrio sp. HCB154 (assembly GCF_046267985.1). Lineage (GTDB taxonomy): Bacteria > Bdellovibrionota > Bdellovibrionia > Bdellovibrionales > Bdellovibrionaceae > Pseudobdellovibrio. The sequence continues at coordinate 2,953,021 of NZ_CP176530.1, forward strand.
CCATAATTGAATGTGCGAATCGCCATTCATAAAAAGAATTTGTTCCAGATAAACCGATTTAGGAAATTTCTTTTCAAACCATTCCGTGGTTTTCTTTAAAACCATCGTTCTTTTACGGTCAAAAAGAACTTTTAAAAGTCGGGCTTGTTTATTTTCGTCAAAATTAGCTTCTTGAATTTCATATTGTGCCGGATTAGCTTTCATCGCTGTCCAGAAGTTCATTTCATGGCTTAACATCGGAAAACGTAAATAGTAGTTAGCTAAACCCTTGATGATCGCATTTTTTTTAATTTCGATTTCTTTGATTTTAAAACGGTGAAACTTTTCATCACCACCATCAAATAAACCTGATTTAAGATCGATATCTTGCTCAACAAAAGTTAAAATGCCGTTATCATCCTGAATTTTTAAAGTATCCGCCGCTGGAAAACGTGAAGGGCTTTGATGTTTAGCCGAATTTGCGGCCACTTTGCCTGGATTGCTTCCAGCTTTTTTAGCTTTGCTGTCTTTTTTAATCGGTCTTCCGTCTTTATCTAAAGTGGCTTCTTCAGCGTAAGCGCCACCTTTAGTATCTGGAGCTTTAATACGCTCATCGTTTTTATAGAAATCGACAACAAGCTTTGAAGGCTGATCTGTTAAATAGTCAAAAGCATCGATCGTATCGTTCATTAAAACGAATTCGATCACCGTAAAGCCATCTAAGCCTTTAGGAACAACTTTGACATCTTTAACAAACGGGTTTTGAATCGCTTTTAAATTACGCGTAGAGTTTTCATCCAGACCTTTGACCTGAAGCTGAATCTTAACGTTTTTACCGTCTTGAATACGCTTTAAATCGTAGTCCCAATTTTTCTGCCCGGTCACTTCAAAGTTTAACGTGTCGCCTTGAATTTTTAAGCCGGTTTGCATATTCGCAGACCAAGACTTAGGTAATAAAATTCCCCAGATGACAACCGTTGCAGTAAATAGATTTAGAAAATGCTTTTTCATCAAATATTGAACAAAGCATTTCAAGTGCCATGATGCCACTTTCGTGGTTAGCGGTTTTATTTCAGGCTAGGCAAAAAAATCCTTGAACACCGTCAACTTGTTGTCGGTGGCGTCAGTGATGACATCACTAGACCTGTTTAGTTCGGGTGTTTAACGCGCGACAATTTCTGCGGTCTAGCCAGACTAGACCTAAAGGTAGACTCTAGGTGTTTTGCTCTCTATAATTTTGTGAATGAACCTCTTTTCTAAATTGTTATTATCATTTGCGATTTTGCTTTTAATTCCGGGATGTATTTCCAATATTTTCAAGGAACCAAAACCAACCTTTTCAAACGAAGTTTTGCTTCCTGAATTTAATTCTGATTTTAATCAATTAAACGATAACGTTTACCCGGCGTGGAAAAACAAAAGCACAGGTAATGTGATTTCAATGGTTTCTGACTGTAACGAAGGAAATTTTTCTTTAAAATCTATTCACAGCTTAATGAGTGACTCATTAGATCTGGTTAAAGTTCTTGAAGAAAAACCAACAACTTTAAACGGCCGCAAGTCTTATTACAAAGTGGTTCGCGGTGAAATTGAAGGTAAAGCGATTGAAATTCAGTCGTACTCTTTGCAGCATAACAAATGCACTTACGTCACTTCTTTGGCGGGAAACCCAGAGAAGATTAAGTTAAATCAAGAACACTTTAAAAATTTTCTACAAAAGATTGATTTTAAAAAATGAGTGAACAATTAGACCTGTCTCAAGCTATAGCTAAGCGTTTCCAGGAACCATTAGAGTTTCTGGGCGGCGTCGCTATTTTAGCAAAAGACACGTTTAATGAAATGCGCACGCGTCCTTTTTATGGCTCATTGTTAATTGATCAGATTTATTTAGTGGGCGTTAAGTCTTTACCGTTAATCTTAATCACAGCGCTTTCAACAGGTATGGTGATGTCGCTGCAATACGGTTTAGGTTTAGAAAAATTCGGCGGAAAACCCTACGTTCCCCGTTTAGTGGCTTCAACGATTCTTCGTGAAATGGGCCCGGTATTTACCTCGTTAATGTTAGCGGCTCGTGTGGGCGCCGGAATGGCCAGCGAAATCGGCTCTATGGTTGTAACCCAGCAGATTGATGCGATTCGCGCACTCGGAACTTCTCCGATTAAAAAGATTGTTATTCCACGAGTCTTAGCTTGTTTAATTGTTCTGCCATTACTGGTGAGTATCGCCAACTTAGTGGGTAACTTAGGTGGTTTAGTTGTTGGATCTGCTGAATTAAGCTTAGATGCGCAGTTTTATTACCGTCGTGTTTTAGAAACTTCAAATTTAAAAGATTACTTAGCAGGCTTTGGTAAAACATTTTTCTTTGCGATCTTTATCGCGATGCCATCTTGCTATTTCGGCCTAAATGTCAAAAACGGAACCAAAGAAGTTGGTATCGCAACAACTAAAGCCGTTGTAACAGCTTCATTATTAATTCTTGTCGGCGATTTCTTCTTATCAAAATTATTCTGGGTGATTGAACAATGGCTTTAATCGATGTGATTAACTTTAGAAAATCTTTCGGCCCCAAAGTGATTCACCAAGACGTAAGCTTCTACGTAAGAAAAGGTGAATGCCTGGGGTTAGTCGGCGGTTCTGGAGCCGGTAAATCGGTTATTCTAAGAAGTCTTATCGGTTTAGAAAAACCTGACTCAGGACAAATTCTGATTGATGGCGTAGACATTACTCCGTTTAACGAAAAAGAGTTAATTCCCATTCGTAAAAAAGTGGCTTATGCCTTTCAAGGTGGCGCTCTTTTTGACTCGATGACTGTTTATGAAAATTTAGCCTACCCGCTACGCGCGCACACTGATCTAGCTGAACCGGCTATTGCTGATAAAATTCATCATCAATTAGCTGAATTCGGTTTAGAAAAATCAATTAATCTTTATCCTGGAGAATTATCTGGTGGTATGCAAAAGCGCATCGGTTTAGCCCGTGCCGTGATTATGCAACCAGATATTATTCTTTATGACGAACCAACAGCAGGTCTTGATCCGCACAATACTAAAAAAATTCAAGAACTGATTCTGCGTCTTAAAGCTACGGGCGTAACGGCTATTCTGGTAACTCATGACATTCCGACAGCGATGGCGGTTTGTGATAAATTCGCGTTTTTAAAAGATAAAGTCATTGCAGAACAGGGCACGATTGACCAATTAAAAAGCCGCGACAACAGCCTGATTCAACAATTTATTGAGGGTAACATCTTATGACAAAAATCAAAGTCGGTGCATTCTTAGCGTTAGGCATCTTAGTTCTAGTAGTTTCAGTTTTCATGTTAGGGTCTAATAAATCTATTTTTCAAAACTCTTACAGCATCAGCACTTACTTTGATTCCGTTCAGGGTTTAAATAATGGCGCCGTAGTTTCATTAGCCGGTGTAAAAATCGGTAACGTTGAATCTATTGAGTACGATCAAGATAAAAACTTAGTTCAAGTGGTGTTCTTAATGGATTCAACTTACGCTAAAAAAATTAAAACAGACTCGATCGTAGAAATCAGAACCCAAGGAGCTTTAGGAGATAAGTTCTTATACATTACTCCGGGCACAGCGGGCGAACCGGTACAAAACCGCGGCGAACTAAAAGCCGAATACGGAAACGACATCTTAGCGGTATTAAGCAAGCGTGGTAATGAAAGTGAAAAGCTATTTGATACGATAAATAACTTAAATTCGATCGTTAAAGGCTTAGCTGAACAAAACAAATTACCCAGCCTGATCAACAAATTAGATCAGGCCGCCGGTAACTTAAACGAATCATCTGTTAAAATAAAACAAGCGTTCGCTGGTAACCGTCTCGAAAAATCGATGGTTAAAATGGATAATATCCTAGAGAAAATCGACAACGGCCAAGGCACTTTAGGAGCCTTAATAAACGACCGCTCAATTCACGACAGATTAAAATCAATCCTTGGCGCCGGACAAAAACAGCAACAAGTCAAATCCATCATCAAATCTTCAGTTGAAGAATAACCACTCTGTGGGGTATCGGTCACGAACTCCATAATTGCTGCCAATGATACACTGAAAGCCCTCGTAACCGCTCTTTTTGGTAGGGAATCACACCGGTCACTTCTTTTTCATTCAGTTGAATATAGTTTCTAACTGTTAAGTAAGCTTTCCACCCATGCACAACCCGCGTAAACGGGCGAAATTTCCAAACTTTCATAAATTTCTTCTTGCTGGGGGTATCGGTCACTTCACGAACTAAGTTCGCCTTCTGATATTCTTGCGCTATCTGTCCGGCAACAACCCTTAGAAAGTGATGAGACATCGCCCGGCGAGGAACACGAATATTTAAATGAATGTGATCAAAGTTAACCGAACACTGTTCTACTTTAATAAAAAATCTTTTCGCGTAACGATCAATAATTCTTTTAACCAACTTATAAGTTCGCGGGGATCTTAAGTTTAGTTTCAATGCCGTTTTGTCGGCTTTAAAAACCACATGATGCGGTTTTCGTGTAGACAACGGGCGATACTGACGGCCTTTTCGTAACTGACGAAGGCTTCCGCCGTGACTGTGGTTTAAGTTATATTTTATAAGTTGATGATTTATGTGACCCATACCCCCGCTGAGTTGCAAAAGCGTGGGACTATTTAACTCGCAAGTACTTGAGTATGAGTGCTGCCGAGTTCGGATCTCGCCAAACAAACCCGGATATTTCAAAAACCAATAAAAAAGCCCACGTTTTTAAACGTAGGCTTTTGAAGTGACCGATACCCATCCGACGAGGGAAAGGTAGTTAAGGTTACTTGATGTAGATATCTGTGTATGTTGAATACGATGGGCGAACTTTCGCTGTTACATTTCTTGGTGTTAAACCAGGAAACTTGATCGCCATTCTTACCGGTACACCGTCATTTAACTGCGCACGGGCTTGAGCGCTGTTAGAATCTTTTGGCCAAGCACGTCCTAAGAAGAATAATCTTACTACGCGTGAATCGTTGTACTCTTTAACGATCGCGTATGAGTTCATAATCTCTTTTGAACGAGCGATTTGGTTGGCGTAAAGGTCGCCTGGATTATCTAGGCGATTTTCTAAACGAGCCTTATCAGAACCTTGGTGTTTACCTGTGTTATATCCAAAAGTGATATTTTTTAAGATCTTTTCGGGAGACGATAAGTCACCTTTATAAGATTTAGGTAAACGGATGTTCATCACTAATACGTATGAACCCATTTCAGAGCGAAGTTTTTCATTCTCGTTGTAGCGGTCAGAATCTAATTCAACACCGAAGTATTTGTTCACTAAACGTTGGTTACAAGCGATACGACCGGCTTCACAGTTCGTTAAGGTTTCGATCACGTGTTTGAAGTTCGGGTGCTTACAAGTTTCTGGCTTAATACACTCTTTATTCATGATCACAACGTCTACGCCTAACGATTTATCAAACTTACTTAAACCTCCAGCTAAAGCATCGCCTACCGGAGCTAAGATACCTGATAAACCATCAATCGCAGGTAAAACTGTCGCGTGCATGTTTTCAACAAAGATTTCACGAGACGGAATATTGATACTACGTTGTAAATCAGCTGTATTCACATAGCTTGATTCGGCAACTGGTTTAGCTTCATTACCCGGAGTTTCTACGTAGTATAAGAAATCTGCCGTAGCACCTGGGCTGAACACCGGACCATCTGTTTCACGGCGTTTATTACCAGAGAAAATAGTCACAAGCTGTTCATTTACTTTTCTGTACTCTTCAGATTGGAAACCATTACAAGTAAGACCTGCATCTGATTTACCTAAGCATGGGAATACACCCACGATGGATGTCCAACGCGCACGGTATTTTGTGCGGTATTGATCTAACATTAAGTGAGAAATACGGTTTACACGAAGTTCATTGATCACATCTGAAGTTAAACGCATGTGATTCATTTCACTTGGATTTACATTACCCACAGATTTCATCACTTTAGTTAAACCCGATACAACCATTGAAGGAACGCTTTGGACGTTTTTAACGATGATGTTGTTCGCTACACTGTTTACCGAAGCACAAGTTGCGATTAACGCATTTCTTACGGCACGGTCATTCATTTCTTTTTGCGTGTAAACTTTTTTATCGTCGCCCCAAACTTTTTCTTTAGCGCCTTCGTATAAGTTTGACCAGAAACCTTTACCTTGTGTGATGCCATGAATAGCTTGATCGTCACAGAACGCTTTCGCTTTAGGTAATACTTTGTGAATTTCAGCTAAGCTTCCGTTCTCTAAAAATGACCAACCAAGTTCTGCATCCACCGAACCCCAGTAAACCGGGCCAAGACCAACTACGTTTTCAACACGAGCTACGTAGCTTTGAACTTTGGCTGCATCTTCGGCGTTGTACGCCATTGATGGGTGAAATTTAAAGTTAAACATTGAATCGTAATACCAAGTCATCGCCATCTGACCACCCATTGAGTAAGCCAAGATCGAGATTTTATCCTCTGGTCCTAATTCAGGAATTAAAGCGTCTTTGCCATCATTACCTAAGATAAAGTCTTTATTAAATTTATCAGCGATTAAGTGCGGCTCCCAATCGATACCTTTTTCTTTATCGTTAACCGCCGCACCTACTGGGTAAGTCCAATTAAAAAGAACATATTCATACGCCGGATCGATTTGTTTTAGCGTATCACCGACGAACTGGTGAAACTCACCGTACGATTCAGCATTACCACGCACCCCGTGCATTGTGATGATGTAATGTTTTTTTGTCGTAGAACTTGGTGAACGTAACCCCAAATATGAACACGACGAGATGAATGCAACCAGCACAAGCGATAGCAATAGCTTCATAGTTTCTCCATGAAATGTTTTAATAAAACTTTTAGCGCATAAAAATGCGCGTCTTATTCAGTATATGCGTTTGTGTTTGGATAAAAAGTCCAGAAAGCCGCACAGGTGCTCACGGCGAGAGTGTCACGACTATGGTCGGTACGATGACACAGACGACTTAGCTATTTTTTAATAAATTTTTGTAAGTTGTTTTTGAAATCTTGGTTGTTTGATTGCGGAACATTTTTACGATCCATAGTCACACGAATCTCTTTAACCATGTTCGAAGCATACTTTTGATTAATGGTGTTTTTTATAGTCTCAGACATAAAACTAATCTGTGTTAGCCAAGTCGAGTTTTTTACCCATAAAGTCAGAACACCCTGATGAAACGATACCGGCTCACAGCATTGCGCTGTTGTAGGACCTACCACTTCGCTCCAGTTCATCCACAGCTTCCAACGTGAAAACTGATCGGCCATATGATCAATGCCTGAATCCTGTTTTTTACCGCCCACAGACTTCTCATTACGGCCTGAAAGCAGGCTCTGAAGCACTTCTGCGCTGGTTTTAAATTTAGGCTTACGATCGTTTTCTCTCACAGTAAAACCCTATCCTATCCGCTTGCTTTTTGCGAAGGGAAAGCTTAGTTTTCGCATCTATGCAAAAAGATTATAATGGCATTCGCCTTCAGCAAAACATTACCGTCGTCGGTGCTGGCTTAGCGGGCAGCGAGTGTGCTCTACAACTGGCCGATTTGGGATACAAAGTCGATTTAATCGAGATGAGAGGCGTTAAACAAACACCCGCTCATAAAACAGAAAATTTTGCAGAACTTGTGTGCTCGAATTCTTTTGGCAGCATGGGCGAAGTTTCAGCCCCCGGCCAATTAAAATGGGAAGCACAAAAATTAAATTCACATATTTTAAAACAAGCCAAAGAAGCTTTTGTTCCTGCGGGCCAAGCCTTAGGAATCGACCGTGAACGCTTTGCCCAAGCTGTCACTGACGAAGTTGCAAAACACCCAAATATCACTATTAAACGCGAAGTGGTCACTTCACTGGATCAGATTCCCCGCCCCGCAGTTATTGCCACAGGTCCGTTAACTGACGAAGGCTTAGCTGAAAGTTTACAAAAACATTTCGGTGATGAGTTTTTATATTTCTTCGATGCGATCGCCCCGATTATCGACGCTGATAGTATCAATACCGACATCGCGTGGAAAGCCAACCGCTACGATAAAGTCGCTGAAAGTGTCGATGCCTCTCGCGGTGATTATTACAACTGCCCGATGGATAAAGACCAGTACAACGCTTTTATCCAAGCGATCACTGACGCCAGAAAAATCGAACCTAAACATTTTGAAACCACAGAATTTTTCGAAGGCTGTATGCCGATTGAAGTGATGGTTGAACGTGGCCCACAAACTTTACGTTTTGGCCCGATGAAGCCGGTGGGCTTAGATAATCCAAAAACCGGAAGATACCCTTATGCGGTTGTTCAGCTTCGCCAAGATAACAAAGAAGGTACGGCGTACAATATCGTGGGTTTTCAAACCCGCATGGCTTACGGCGAACAAACAAAAGTATTTCGTATGATTCCAGGCTTAGAAAACGCCGAGTTTTTAAAACTGGGAAGCATTCACAGAAACATGTTCATCAATTCACCGAAGCGTTTAAATAAAGACCTTTCCAGCAAAAACGACCCTTTGTTATTTTTCGCAGGTCAGATTACGGGTGTTGAAGGTTACTTTGAATCAACATGCATCGGCTTATTAGTGGCTAAATTTTTACATCAAAAATTATCAGATAAACCATTCACACCACCTCCGCGTGAATCGGCTTTAGGTTCGTTACTTGAAGCGATCACAGATGAATATAGAATTGATAACTTTCAACCAACAAATATCAACTTCGGGCTTTTACCGCCGTTAGATGCAGCGTCTTTAGACGAAGATACAAAAAAACAATTAAAGCGCGATAAAAAATTAAAAAAGACCCTACAAATAAAAAAAGCCCAAGACGCGTTATCAGCCTGGGCCCAATCTATCTAATTCAACTCTGACGGCACGATGCCGTCAGAAAGGCCGTCCAGGAAGGGCAACCAGCGCAGCGGCCAAAAAATAAAAAAAACCAGGAAGTTTTCACCGCCTGGGTTTTATGATTTTTATGTCAAAATCTCAAATTATAAAACTTTGAATAAATCATCGAATGAATTCGATAGATCATTCATTTCGTTTTCTAACCATTGCTCTTCATGATTATTAGCACCTTTAGGGCCATTATCATAAGCTTCAACTTGCTTGAATTCTTTACGGAAGTTCAAGATACGGTAAGTATCAACAGAGATACGTTGGCCGATATCGTCGATTGTTTTTAACATTTCCTGGATACGTTCTGGAGAGAAACGTGATTGACGGATATCAGTCGCATTCATCACACCTGATTTGTTAGGATCAGCCGCATTATGGCAGCTAGATTTTTTATCCCAACGGCAGATCATTGCACCTAAGATCATGTTGTTTTCAGCTTTTAACTGAGCCGCTTGCATGAACGAGTATTCATTCGTTAAGTTTTTAGTTTTACGGCTATCACCGATGATACGATCGATGAATGCTGTGTACTCACGGTTAAGATCATGAGCGTTTCTGATGAATACAGCATTGTTTGTATCCATTGCGTACGAACGAGCATCCGCATTCGCAGAACCGATAATCATGTCATCACCTAATAATGATAATTTAGTATGTAAAGATACACCTAAACCCGCACCTTCAGCGTTGTACTCATAGTATTCTAAAGTCGGGAAGAAACGACGTTCATTGTTTTTCTTAGCGTACTGTTGAAGACCTTGGTAACGGCTAAATAATTGGTTCATTTGGTAACGGGCGAAAATGTTGATCACATTTAAGTCTGTTGTAGCAAATGAGTTTGTTAATAAAGTTACACGTACGCGTGAACAATCACCGTAGTCACCATTTAACATTTTAGCTAATTTGTGGATTAAACCAGATGGCATGAATAAGTAAGCTGTATGCATTACAACACGAACATCTTTGTTTTGTTTTTTAGAAACGTAACAAGCGTTCTCTAAACCGCGGTACCATAAACCGTGGATATGCTTGTTGTAAAATCTTTCGCCACCGATTGTTGAACCGGCACGACGAACGATATCTTCGTCTTTTTTAGCTTTTACGTTAAATGAAGTATTTTCTACGTAGTAAACTTCAGAAGTACGTAAATCGTTAGCTGATAATTTGTTAACATCAGCAGACCAAGAAGCACCTTTTACATTATCACGTAACGTTTTTTTACCGTTACGAGCGTAGTTATTATTGTAGTTTTGAGCTGCTTCGATCATAGAAGCTTTTTGAGCTGCAACACGTTGTTGTAAAGAGATGTATTTAGCAGAAGCTTTCATACCCGCTTTAACACAAGATTCCATGCTTTGAGTTAACTTGCCCGATTGAGCTTGCGCCATACAACCAGCAGCCGCTTCACCTAAAGCTTCGTTATTAGCCGATAAATCTAAAGGCATTACACGTTGAACTTCAGATAATGGAGCAACCATTTCACGGAAGTTAAACGTTCTATCAAAAGATTTTTCAACAGAAGCTGTACCACCCGGAGCTGTTTCAGCGCGGAAGTCAGTATCCATGAAGATATATTTACCTTTTGGTTTTGCGCCTGCTTTAACCGGGATACGAGATTTCATGTGGTATGAATCTTCGATATTACGGCCACCTAATTGGAACTCACGACCATCAACCGCTACTAACTTATGATGCGTGTAATCTGTTAAGTGATCCCACTCTTGCGCGTGAGTTGTTTTCTTACCTGGTAATGTTTCTCTTTCAGAAGCTAGAGGAATACGGCCAGATAATTCATTTACGATTGGATTTAACTCTTCACCGTACATGAACATAGCGATCGTTAATTTAATCATCGCACCGATATTACCTTTAACTTTAGCATCGAAGTAAAGTTTTAAGAATTCCATCATGCGAGCCATATCTTCTTCAGAAGTTTCAGCACCGCTTGATTTTAATTTAGCCGGATCGATTTGAGCGCCTAAACCTAAAGCCACTTTCATCGGAACAGCATTTTTGCTGTAAAGACCTGCTAAGAATAAGCTAGAGAAGAACGTAGGCTGAGCTAAGTTCATTTTCGCCATAGCAGCGTCTTTAGATTTTTTGCAAGTGTCAGATTTTGGATTTGCAACTTCAGGACATGGTAATGTCATGTAAACCGCATCAGACTGAATACGGATTGATGGGAAGTTGTAGAAACGAACATCGATGTTTCCACGGCCTTCTTGAACCATCATTTGGAATAAATCTAATTTTGAATAGCTTGTAATAAAGTCTACTAATAAGCTAACTTTCACACCTGACTGAGCTTTTTTGATTAACTCAGAAGTGATCACAGAAGAAGAATCGTCATCCGCATAAATAAAGTATGACATACGGATTGAACGCGTCGCTGATCTGATCATGTTTACTTTAGAATCAAACGCCGCATCGTTATCGATAAGAACTTCACCTTCTGTTAAAGCTAATTTTCCAGAAGTTGCACGCTTTAAGATATCTTCTGTATCTAATTCACGGGCACGTGTGTTTCCGCTGAAATCTTCAGTTTTAGTTCTGAATAGGTCAGCAATATCACTCCAGAAATCTGCAGCGATTTCACGATCAGGTCCTTTTTGTGCTGATATACAAGATACAACACCCACTGATAGAGCTAGCGATAAACTTGCTAGCACTAAAAACTTTTTGTTCATAATAAAAATCCCCTTGTCTTATAAAAATAAGCAGACTTTTTTATTCTAGAACAATGTTTGAATGTTTAAAGATGATTATTGTTAAACAATACCAATATCTGTGTCTAAACTCGACTTAGGTATAACAACGTTAACTGTAGTGTTCAAAATCACTGGACTAAAGTGCAGACGACAACGAGCTTCGTAGTTATCTTGCGATCCAATTTCAACTTGCGAAGAACTGCCACGTAACTTTTGCGTATAGCTTGCTAAGCTTCCGCAAACCGTACAAATTGCACGTGGTTTAGTAACTTCTTCAGCAATTGCCATCAGAGTAGGAATTGGTTCGAACGGTTGACCTTTCCAATCCATATCTAAGCCTGCAATGATCACGCGAAGGCCGCGAGCTGCAAGGTCTTTAGCAATTTGTACGAAATCTTGAGTTAAAAATTGGCCTTCATCAAAACCTACAACTTGCGTGTCAGGTTTTAAATGATTCCAAACATCGTGAATTGATTTAAGCGGAATCGCTTGCATCATTGTTTGATCATGAGAAGAAACATTTGTTTCATGATAACGGTTATCTAAGGCCGGCTTGAACATCTGAGTTTTTTGCTTTGCGAACTGGGCTCGGCGAACACGTTTGATAAGTTCCTCAGTTTTTCCGCTGTACATAGACCCCGCGACAACTTCAATCCACCCTAATTGCATAGACATTTCCCCTCTTGAAACATCCAAATTCTCACAGGTAATTTTCGAAGTTTCCAGAAGGAAATTTTTGCACGACGTGTCTGAAAATCGGTGAAAAGCCCTATAGCAGCTCTCAGTGCCAATATAAGCGACACGTGCATTTTGTAATTTTTTTGGGTGCCTTGAGAGTGAAAAATGCACTAAAAACGCCTGATAAATGAAGATTAAATCTTTAGCTTTTACCCTAGTGCTGTTCTTTTCGACATTAGTGATTTTTATCACCAATGGCTGTCACGGGGTCTATTTAGACGAATCCAAAGCCGCTTCTGGTGTGGCTCAGACGACCGTTCACATTGGTCTTCACCGCGACCGCGCGGGCAAATCGTTAGATGAAGCTTTAGTAAAATCATTTATCAAAGATTACGGTTTAAAAGCTGAAATTCATAATTACGCCTCTTTTGAAGAATTAAATTCTGACTTTGAAAATAACAAAATTGAAATGGCCATTACACGCACATCGTCTCGCCATACCCGTTCATTTTCATTACAAAGCCCGGCTTACGATGATTTGCAAATTTCTTTATTCTGCAAAAACAGTGAAAATATCTCGCAGGTTTTTATTCCGGCTAAATTAGCCTTCGCACAAAAAGAATTCTTAATAGCAGCGCCTGATTTACAAGACCGTATCACAGTGGTTGATGGTTCTTTTGAATCTATCGCTGAAAAGTCGTACCAAATTAAAAACTCTTGTTTTATGGCTGAAAGTAAATTCAGTAAAACAAGCCAAGTTGAAAATAAAAAATATGCGAAAGCCTGGACAAGCGAAAACATCTATCCGCTGGCTTGGCTCATCAATAAAGACGCCAATGACTTAAATAAACTTGTACAAATCTGGTTTCAAAAGTTAATCCGCGAAAATAGAATGGTGCGCTTTAAAGACCAGTACGATGCGCCTTTCTTTAAGATGTCGTTGTTAGAGTACAAACACTTTAAAAACGACGTAAAAACCAAACTTCCGCAATGGAAGAAAGTTTTCGTTAAGTACTCTGAAAAATACCAAGTGCCTTGGTTATTAATCGCAGCCGTCGCCTACCAAGAATCACGTTGGGAATCAGAAGCGACAAGTTATACCGGCGTTAAAGGCTTTATGCAGTTAACATCACAAACAGCCCAGCATTTAGGTATTGCAGACCGCGAAGACCCGATTCAAAGTATTCAAGGTGGCTCGTATTACCTGCAATACCTGTATGACAAGATGCCAACAAAGATCACGCACTTCGAGCGCTGGATTCAAGCCTTAGCGTCTTATAACATCGGCTACGCACACTTACGCGATATTCACAGATTAGCGCAAGCTCGCTCAATGGACCCGTATCGTTGGAAGAATTTAAAAGTCTTGTTGCCTGAAAAAGAGAACGACGAAAATTTAGATATTTTTATTTATGGTTTAGCCCGTGGCGAAGAAACGGTCGACTTTATCGACAACGTTCTTATGTACCACGAGGCTTTAACACATCTTTTTACTCAACCGTTACCGACTTCGCGAGATTTCTAGGTTGATCCACATCGTAACCCAAATGATCTGCTAAGTGGTAAGACATCAATTGTAATGGCACAACGGCTACTAATGGATTTGTTGTCCATAGAGCTGCTGGAAGCGATAAATAAAATTCAGACATTGATTTTAAGGCTGCATTTTCACCCGTACCGATAGAAATAATTTTTCCACCGCGCGCTTTAGCTTCTTGTAAATTAGAGATCGTTTTATCGATCAAATCATCACTTGGAGCCACAACCACGATCGCCATTTTCTCGTCGATTAACGCTAAAGGCCCGTGCTTCATTTCGCCAGCGGCATAACCTTCGGCGTGCATATAAGCTAATTCTTTAAGTTTTAAAGCGCCTTCTAAAGCGATCGGAAAGCTAACACCACGGCCTAGGTATAAGAAACCTTTGAATTCGCCAAGTTTTGAAGCCGCTTCGTTAAAGTATTTATCGTAAGATAAAACTGTTTCCATTTGGCTTGGCACTGCTAATAAAGCTTTTACGATTTCTTTCTCTGATACCGGAGAAATTCCACCGCGCGCTTTAGCGATTTGTACCGCTAAGATATTTAATAACGACAATGTGCTTGTGAAAGCTTTCGTACTTGCTACACCGACTTCTACGCCTGTATTCATGTACATGTGACCCATAGCTTCGCGGTCAATTGTTGAATGCGCTACATTCGTGATTGAAAGCGTTTTAGCGCCATGTTCTTTAGCTAAACGAATCGCCGCTAATGTATCTGCTGTTTCACCTGATTGTGAAATAGTAATCACTAATGTGTTTTCTGGTAAAATCGGTTTACGGTAGCGAAATTCAGAAGCGATATCTGTTTCAACGGGAATTTTCGCAATCTGTTCGATCAGGTATTTGCCCACCATCGCTGCGTAATAACTTGTACCGCAGGCAATGAAAAATACGCGGTCGATTTTTTTATACATTTCAGCTGTATCGTAACCGATGTTTTTCATCAGCACAGAATGTGTATCTGTATCAATATACGGAGCAATCGCTTGGGCTACCGCTCTTGGTTGTTCATAGATTTCTTTAAGCATGAAATGCTTGTAACCCATTTTTTCAACCTGATCGGCAGACCAATCAACTGTTACGATTTCTTTTTTAAGAACATCGCCTTTTTGACTTAAGAACTGAACTGAACCGTTATTAATATGAACGATTTCGCGGTCGTTTAAATAAACGAATTTTTTCGTGTGCTTGATTGCTGCTTGTACGTCAGAAACCACGAAAAATTCTTTTTCGCCGATACCCACGATTAATGGTGGACCATCTTTGAAAGCGATTAATTCGTTCGGAGATTTTTCCCACATTACTAAAATTGAGAAAGCACCTACGATTTTATTTAAAGTGTTTTTTACTGATTGAAGTAAGTTGTGAGTTTTCTGGATATCTTCCCAGATTAAGTGCGCCACTAATTCTGAATCTGTATCAGATTTAATTTCAGCACCTTTTTTTAATAACTCTTCTTTGATTTCTAAATAATTCTCGATAATACCGTTGTGAACAATGCTGATTTCGCCAACTTGGTGAGGATGGGCATTACGTTCAACCGGAGCACCGTGAGTGGCCCAACGAGTGTGGCCGATACCTAAGTGACCGTTAAAGTGTTCAGAAACGATTTTGTCTTCTAGGTTTTTTAATTTACCTTCGGCACGCACGCGTTTTGTTTTGCCGTCATGAATAACAGCAATACCCGCACTGTCGTAACCACGGTATTCAAGTTTTTTTAAACCATCGATAATAATATTTTTAGGTTCTTGAGGGCCTAAGTAGCCAACGATTCCACACATATACTAATCCTTTTTTGCGGGCGTAAATTTTTTCGCGTAGCCTTCTTTATTTTCTTGCTTCGCGCGACCAATAGCTAATGCTCCATCAGGTACGTTTTTCGTAACTGTCGTGCCCGATGCAATAATCGCATCATGGCCAACTTCAACCGGAGCTACTAATTGGCTGTCACTGCCTACGAATACACGGTCTTTAATTACCGTTTTATATTTTTTACGATCAGCCGCATAGTTACACGTGATTGTACCGCAGCCGATGTTTACATCTTCACCAATTTCAGCATCACCTAAGTACGTTAAATGCCCGGCTTTTGATTTTTTGCCGAAGTTAACTTTCTTAAGTTCAACGAAATTTCCGATTTGCGCTTGTTCACCGATTGTTGTGTCGGGGCGAATTCGGGCATAAGGTCCCAATTTGGCCTGTGATTTTATCACCGCCGATTCGATATAAGTTCCCGCTTTAATTTGAACGCCATCTTGTAAAATAGCTTCAGAAATAAACGCGTTTGGTTCAATCACACAGAAAGGGCCCACCGCTGTTTTACCGCGAATAAAAACATTCGGGTAAATCACGCTGCCAGCACCAACAACAACTGTTTCTTCGATGTATGTTGAATTCGGATCTAAGATAATCACACCTTCAGCCATAAGCTGTTGGCATTTTTGCATATACACATACTTTGTGGCTTCTGCTAACTCAACTTGGTTATTTACACCGTGAGAAACGTGTTTGTTTTTAGTCACGATGGCATCAACGGCACATTTGTTATCTAACGCGATTGAAATTAAATCTGTTAAATAAAATTCGCCTTTAGAGTTGTTATTTTTAATTTGTGGTAAAAACTTTTTAAGTAACGCCGCTTTCACAACGTACATACCAGTGTTTACTTCTTTGATTTTTAAAGTTTCAGCTGAAGCGTCTTTGGCTTCAACGATCGCTTTAAGCTGATTACCTTGACGAACGATACGACCGAATTCTTTGGCATTATCTAATTCAACCGACACAACCGCTAAATCTAATTTGCGTTCGCGGAAGTCAGTTAAAAAACCTTTGATATCTTCAGCGGTGATTAAAGGGTGGTCGCCATTTAAAATAATAACGTCACCTTCGATGGAATCTACTTGCGCCGATTTAACAGCGTCGCCTGTGCCTAGTTGTTTTTCTTGCACATACGTCGCAACACCTAAAGGCTCTACTACAGATTTTACTAAGTTATTGCCGTGACCAACCACCAGACGAATTTCTTCGATCTCAGCTTTTAAACATTGGCTTAAAATACGAACGATCATCGGCTGCCCAGAAACCGGGTGTAACACCTTTGGTAGAGGGCTTTTCATGCGTGTGCCTTGGCCGCCAGCTAAAATAATTGCAGTAGTTTTAGTCATAGACTCCTCAAAACAATAATACCTATGTCTTCGACATAAGATCATATTTATTTCGTTGCGTTTCGTCAGCCAAATTCTTTTTTAGAACTAGGCAAATTGTGACTTTGCAGGCACAGTTATTGTTAAAGGATTGTGGAATATTAAATGGGAATTCGCTCGATAGCTTTTGATTTAGACGACACTTTACTAGACACCACTGGGCTTCTGGTGCCTCAAGCCTCGCAGGATGCTTTTCAGATCCTGATCGAGGCTGGTCTTCGTTTAGATTTAAAAACCTGCGAAGAGCACCGTCTAAGTTTAATCCGTACTATTTCCCACAAAGACGTATTTAAGAAATTAGCTCATGAATACGGCACTGCAGCTACACAAGCCGCTGTCGAGCTAGCAAACAAGGCTTTTTATCACCCCCGCTTACCTGAAAAGTTAGACCTTTTACCGGGCGCTTTAGACAATCTAAATCTGCTGCAAAAAAAGTATAACTTGTACTTAGTGACGGCCGGTTTTCAAGATGCCCAAGCCGCAAAAATTAAAAGCTTAGGTATTGCTGATTATTTTAAAAAAGTATTTGTCGTAAACAGCTTAAATTCTGAAAAAAAATTCACCGCTTTTAAAATGATTTTAGAAGGCGATAGCATCAAGCCCGATGAATTACTTTGCATTGGCAATTCATTATCATCAGAAATTAAAGACGCCCGCCAAATCGGTGCTTGGGCTTGTTATTTTGAATTTGGTGAAGACCGCGGTTCAGTTCCTAAAGAGCCTGAATTTCAACCACACTTTCATATCAAAACCCATCAGGAGTTAATTGCCGCATGCCAACTTTAGAGTGTCGTGTCGCCGTTGCCTCGCCGAATCACACACTTGATGGATTAATCCAAAATGGTTTTGCTTACTCTTTACTTGAATCCCCTTACCTGAAATCAGTCGATCACAAAGTCAGTACCGATATTTTAATCGTCGGTGAAAAACAATTACCAGATCTAGCTAAGGTTCGCTCGCAGATTAATTTTAATTACTGCTATCTGGTGTTTGAAAATGAACAAGCGCAAGTGAGCGCTGATTTATATAATCAATTTAAGCCCGATCAGGTTTTAAATAAAAATGAACTGACTGAAAAATTAGTTTTTACCCAGCTTGAAAATTTAGACTTACAAAGACAAAACGAAGCTAAAAGACGTTTAACATCTGAATTGATCGATCAAGACCAACAGATCAAAGCTTCGTTACGCCAACAGATTTTTCAAGACCAGCAAGAGCTGATCGACCGCAGACAAAAAATCTTAGAGGTCAATAACCGTATCGAATCTTTGCGTAAGATTTTATTCAGTCTTTCTGAAGAAAACGATGTGACCCGCATCGAAACTTTACTGAACGAGTTATTACCTCAAGCCACAGCGGCCACGTGGATTAAAATTATTCCTGATTACTTAGCTGAAAACTTTGAAAAAGACTTACAGACGCAACTGCCTAGCTTTTTTGTAAAGAAGCAGTGCTCGAAGTATTATATTTATTTTATGAAAGGCAATAACCGCCCCTTCAGAAGCTCTGATAACGAAATGTTTCAGAAAGTGTCTGATGCCCTTCATTTTAATTTAGCTAAGGCTGAATCGCTAAGTGAACAACAGCACTTAGAAAAAATTGTCTCGACCGCGTTTAACTCAACGGCCTACCCGCTTCTGGTGGTTAACAAAGACTACCGTATTTTAGAATCCAACAAAGCTTTTCACCGTTACCCGGTTAAAAGTGAAAATCCTAAATGTTATGAAGTGATGTTTAACCGCGAATCACCGTGCGTGGGCTGTAAATTCGGCACAAACTTTCAAGTGCAAACGCAGACTGAAACAACAACGACATTTCACAATGTGCAATCACAGCGTTTAGCGGGCCATGAAGACCGCAACAGCCACTGGGTGCATTTTTACGTAGATATCACTGAAGAAAAAATGCTCGAACAACGTCTTAGCCAAACAGCGAAGATGAAAGAGCTAGGCCTTATTTCTTCATCAATTGCGCATGAATTAAACAATCCACTGGGTGGAATCATTTCTTACATTCAAATTCTTCAGATGGAGTTAAATAAAGAACATCCTCTGCAAGGTGAATTAAAAGATATGAATATGGCCGCCCAGCGTATGAAGCAGATTATTGAAAATCTTCTGATCTTCTCGCGCCGTCCGTATACGCAAGAAAAAGAAAACATTCTTTTTAAAGATTTACTTTTAGAATCGTTAAAAATGAATGAGTTGGCGTTTAAGATTGAAAACATCAAGGTGGTGCAGAATTTAGATCAAATCACTGATTCCATCACGGTTTCACGCTCAAACTTTCGCGATTCATTAAACCTTATTTTTAACTTTTTTATTGAAGGCCTAAGACGCGTGCGCTTGCAGAAAAATACGCAGACCGGATTGATAGAGGTAAAATTTTCCCAGGACCAAATCAACTTTCATTTAGACTTACAGTCCAACATCGGACCGCTGAACGATGAACAAAAGAACAAGAATATATACTTTCTGGTGATTCATAAGTCCTTAATAGATCAAGGGTTTCAAGTAGAATTAACCGAACCGAATGCCTCGTGGGTCGCAATGCGTATGACTTTACCGAAGGCTAGTCGCAGTTAATTTGTTAAGAAAAATGCATAAAAATTAGCAGCACGACTCGGCCTTCCAAAGTCCTGAAATGCAGTCCTGGCTTAAGTTTTTTTGACACCTCCGTCAAAAATTAGATTAGGATAATCAAGTAGATCATGATGATCTTTGACCACGCGACCTCCACGGAAGGAAGTACATGAAGACCAGCCGAGTTTTGATTTTAGATGATGAATCAACACTAAGAACCGCTCTATTTCGCTTACTTGATCGCAAAGGTCATAATGTCGTTACAGCTCAAAAAATTGATGAAGCGAAAAACTTCTGTGCTCCTGATAAAAAATTTGATTTAGCTATTGTTGATCTGAATTTACCAGATGGCGATGGCATGGAGTTCATGACTTTCTTAAAACAATTGTATCCAGAAATTCAAGTCATCATCTTAACGGGTTCTGGTTCTATTGATTTAGCTATTAAAGCGACTCAGCAAGGCGCTTACCACTTCTTAACTAAGCCTTTTAATGTAGAAGAACTTATTAGCCTTGTGGATAAAGCGTTAGATCACAAATCTTTACAGCAAGAAAATATCCAGTTACGCCAAGAAATCACTTCTAAATACAAATTCACGCAAATCATCGGCGAAAGCCAATCTATTAAAGAGTGTCTTTCATTAGTTGAACGTGTGGCTGATTCTGATTCAACCGTGTTAGTTCAAGGTGAATCAGGAACTGGTAAAGAATTAATCGCCAGAGCTATTCACTATAATTCTCCGCGCGCTAAAGGCCCTTTTATCGCCATTAACTGCGGTGCGATTCCTTCTGAATTATTGGAATCTGAATTATTCGGTCACGTTAAAGGCGCTTTCACAGGCGCAATCGCTAACCGTGCCGGCCGTTTTGAATTAGCTGATGAAGGCACATTATTCTTAGATGAAATCGGCGATTTAGAACCGAGCTTACAAGTAAAACTATTACGCGCTTTGCAAGAAAAGAAATTCGAACCTGTTGGTTCAACTAAAACTGTGTCAGTTAACGTACGTGTTATCACAGCGACTAACGTAGATTTAGAAAGAGCCGTAGAAGAAGGTAAATTCAGAGAAGATCTTTATTACCGTTTAAATGTTATTCCGATTCAAATTCCAGCATTACGTGAGCGTAAAACAGATATTCCTCTTTTACTGAATCACTTTTTAAATAACTTTAATAAAAATAAAACAAAAACCATCTCAGGGTTTTCTCCTGAAGCGATGAATTGTTTAATTAACTACGCTTGGCCAGGAAATATTCGTGAATTAGAAAACTTAGTTGAACGTTTATCTATTCTTAAAGGCTTTGGCGAAGTGGCACCGCAAGATTTACCGGCTAAATACAAATCAGCAGCGGCTTGTTATGCTGAAACCGGTTCAATTGATATTCCTGAAGAAGGTTTAGATTTTAATAATGCTGTCGACCAGTTTGAAAATGCTTTAATTATTAAAGCCTTAGAAAAAACGGGCTGGAATAAAAACCAAGCGGCGATGTTACTCAGATTAAACCGCACGACTCTTGTTGAAAAGATGAAGAAAAAAGGTCTTAAATCTGGCGCAGAAACTTCTGAGCTGGAAATTGGCAACGCCTAAATGGTAAAGCGGAACCACCGTGATTTACCAAAATAAATTTATCATTACGACTAAACTTCCAATCGACCGCCTCTGGGCGGTCATGTCTGATACTTCACGCATGAATAAAACCATGGGTCTTCCCGCTTGGGAAGAAGCTGAACTAAACGGTTCACGCGTTGTACGCACTCATGTTTTAGGCCAAGAGCAAGAATGGGTTGAATCGCCTTGGACTTGGATTGTGAATCAAGAAATCAATCAAGAGCGCATCTACAAAAAAGGTTTGATGCAAAAACAAACCGGTAAGTTTCGCATTCTTTCAGAAAAAACTTCGGATGGCTTAAATCAGGTTGAAGTTTCTTTTACTTGGTACGGTGGAGCTTTGCTTCGTTTTGTGATTGGGCCAATGTCAGCTAAGTTTTTAAAAAAAGCGATGACTGAGTACGTGCACAGCCAAGAACGAATCTATTTCGCCAATGCACAAGCTAAGAACTTAGCTTTAACACCGTTACGAGAATTAACTGCGCAAGATAAAGATTTTATCGAAGCAATTGTCAAAGAAGCACAAAGTTCAAAGCCTGAAATTTTAAAAACACTTCTACGCTACCTGATCGCTTCTGATACCTTAGATATTCATAAAATTAATCCGAAAAAAACGGCCAAAGAGACTGGGCTTAAAACACATGAAGTGATCGAACAATTAACTAAACTCACGCAAAGTGGATACTTAGCTTTAACGTGGGATGTGATTTGCCCTCATTGCCGTGGACCACAACTTGAAGCTTCGAAACTTCGTTTTGTGGCCGAAAGCACTACGTGTCACTCTTGTGATTTGGAATTTTCAACACAATCTGATCAATCTATTGAAGTGACGTTCAAGCCACAATCCAAGTTTCGCGAAATCGGAAGTGTAACTTACTGTGCGGCAGAGCCTGCGAAAAAATCGCATATCTTAATGAACTGGCCACTTAGCGAAATGCAGTCGGCAAAGATTGATTTAAAACCAGGAACTTACCGGGCCCGCACATTACACGGCAAAAAAGAATGTGAAATTAAAGTTGAAGATAAAACATCTTCAACACAAAAAGTAAATTTAGATTTTAAACAGCCGCAAATGACCTTAGCCTCTGGTGAAACTGAAATTTCTTACTCTGGCTCAGAAAAAGATTTTTTCGTTTTTGAAAGCCTAGCCTGGAGTAATGAAAGATATTTAGCCGGTGAAGCTTTAAGTAACACCCACATTCGCACTTTAGTGAATGATGATTTATTAAAAAGCGGTGTAAAGCTAGATATCGGTGAACAAATCATTTTATTTACTGACATTGTCGGATCAACGCCGATGTATACACGCTTAGGCGACAACAAAGCTTTCATCGCTGTTCAAGATCACTATGTTGAAATTGAAAATATCATTAAGGCACATAATGGCGTCGTGGTTAAATTTATCGGTGATGCGGTGATGGCCGCATTTACGGATGCCAGTTTAGCGTTTAAAGCGAATCAAGACATTCATTCTGCGTTTAAAAATAATAAAGACTCTTTAGTTTTGCGCACATCATTTCATATAGGTCAGGTTTTATGTGTGAATATGAACGTGGGCTTAGATTATTTCGGGCAAACCGTAAACACAGCGGCCAAATTACAGGGATGGGCGGATGGTTTTGAAACCGCTGTGTCAGAGCAAACGTTACAGAGAGTACCAGAGTCACAACGTTTGCAGCTTGTGATCAAAAAATCAGGCTTTGATGACAAACTTAAGGAGCAAGTTCTCGTTTTTTAAGACCTTTAATTTAGGAGGAACACCACACTTAACATCAGTTGAGCGAACCAAATGGCTATGTTTAGTCTGTGTGTAAATGTTAATGTTTTGTGTCTATAACCCATGCGAATTCCTCCTCTTATTTACATATTACTTACATATATAAATAACGTGTAAATTATCACTTTGTCTACCCCCATTTTTTGAAAGTTTAAGATCTGGCTCTTTGACTAGACACTTTTAAACATAATCTTCTAAAACTGATTTTTTTCGCTAATAACTTCGACATATTTGAAAAAATGCAGTGCAAAAATAGTGTTCCACACATCTTTAGTCCAGCTAACGGCCCGCCGAAAGTTTAGTGCTTCTATTCTAAGACCCTGGGGAGGGACCAATGAAAAGCACACGTCATCTAATCACATTCTTCGTGGCAGCGATGGCAATGTTAACTCTAACTGCATGTAAATCGAAAATGAGTTTCACGCCAGCACCATCTATCGACAATACAGCACAAGATTTAACAGGAGAGGTTAATGAGTTCTTTAAACTCTCTGAATCACAACAAACTCTGACGCAAGATTCGTTAGATGAAAACGTTACGGCGATTTCATTTCAGGTTAAAAAACCAGATGGATCACTTTTAGATTCATTAAATAAGAACGATCTCTTTGTTTTAGAAGATATCATTCCGGTCAACGCGTTTAACTTATCTAAAAACACTTTAGAAACAAAAGAAGTTGTTGATATCGCCTTTATCGTGGATGTCACAGGTTCAATGTCAGCCACTATTGAATCAGCGAAAGTGCGTTTAACTAACTTCGTTAAAAAATCGCGCGAAGCTGGTTATCACACACGTATGTGCTTAGTGACTTTTGGTGACTATACAATTCGCCGTTGTGATAAGTTTTATGATAACAACCCGTCTGATCCTTCAACGGTGGCGCAAGTTGACGAATTAATTTCTGAGATCACTAAACTTAAAGCTTTAAAAGGTTCGCAAGATCCAGGCGGTAAAGATTTAAATGAGAACCCAATGCGTGCACTAATTGATACAGCCTCAGCACCATGGGCTACAAATAACCAACGTTTTGCCATTTTGATTACGGATGATGGTTTCTTATATTCACCGGGTAATAGCGGCGCTGTGGGTGCTTTAGCTCCGCAATACGCTGAAGTTAAATCAGCACTAGCCGCCTCTAAAGTTAAAGTGTTCGCGGCGACTCCGTCTTTAGCGGGTTATGATAAAAACTTCGGTTCTGAAAAAGGCATCGTGGCCTTAAGCCAAGGTGAATGGTTTAACTTTGCTGATTTAATGTCTGGAAAAATCACTTTAGATACAATCTTAAATCGTATCTTAACGAACGTGAATACGACATTCACTATCACTTATGTGGCTGATCAAATCCCAGGTTTAAATCCATCACTGGAATTAGCTTTACGTAGCTTTCAGGTGCAATTATTAAATCCTTCTTTAGGGACTATTCAAAATTTACAGTTTAATTCAAGCTTACCTTACGGTCGTGCAGAGTATAAAAAAGAATTCGCTTTATCTTTAAATAAAAAAATTAAGAAAAATTCTTTAAAAATTTTAGTCGATGGCGTTGCTGTGACTAAAGGCTTTCAATTAACGAATGAGGGTAAACTTAAATTTGACAAAGCTCCGGGTAAGGCTTCAGTCATTAAGGTATCGTATATCTATGAGAAGCTGCAAGATTCGATTATCTTAAAGCCCATTCTATTAGGTCAGGTTGACCCAAGATCGGTTGAAGTTTGGTTAAACGGCATTAAAGCCAAAGCTTCTGACTATACTGTCGACCGTACTATGGAAGGCAGATACCTTGTAAGCCTTCAAGATAGCGCTTTAGCTGATTCTGACCCTTACAAAATTTTTGCCAACAATGGACTACAGTTTGAAGTAAAATTCAGATAGTATAGCTGGGTGTTAAAAGCTGTATTAATCGATCATCACGATTCATTTACTTACAATATCAAAGCGTGGCTTAAATCACGCTTTGCTGTTTCTGTGGTTGATTGCAGCGAAGTTTCACAAATTAAACCTGAAGATTACGATTTAGTGATTATTTCACCTGGTCCTAAGACACCGGGCGATTACCCACAAAGCAAAACGTTTTTAAAAAATCTGCCTTCTAACAAACCTGTTCTCGGAATTTGCTTAGGCATGCAGATGATGAACGAAATCGAAAATGGACAGGTGCAAGCTTACTACCCGCCTGTGCATGGTAAAACCAGCGCACTGACATCTGAGAATATAAATTACAATCACGTTCAGGTGGCTCGTTATCATTCTTTAAAATGTGATATGGCCGATCAATTTGAAGTTCTTGCGATGAGCGAAAATATTCCGATGATTGTGCGCCATAAAAATAAAAAATGGTTAGGCCTGCAATTTCATCCCGAATCGTTTTTAACTGAAAAGCCAGAAACATTTTTACAAGCGGCGGTAGACCTATGCAGCCGGTAATTTGTTTTTATGAAAATAAAAAATTTATTCACAGCACTGATTACCAGTTAATTTCATGCAGTGATGAACATGATGCGCTTTTCTTTTTAGAGCAGATTGAAAAAGACTACGCTGACCAAATGAAAGTGGTAAAAATTAATTTTGCCGCTTTAGAAACGCCGTTTTCAAATGATACGTGCAAGACTTATGTTAAAACCCCAAAGGCGCAAGTTTTTGTTTTAAACAGTTATGAACTTGTGACGCAAAAAGATTTAGAAAATCTGTATCCTGAAAAAATGACATCTCGCCCGGCGTATTACCCAACGGTACGTGAAAACGTTTTTTTAGAAAATGTTCAGTCGATCAAAGAAGATATTTGCCGCGGTCGCTTTTATCAGATGAATTATACTGCAGCCCTTGAGGCCGAAGCCCCAGAACGCCACAGTCTTTTAAGTAGCTTTGTGCATGTCTCAGATGTAGGCGGCGATTACCGTGCTTATTTACCACTAGGACATGAAGAAGCCATTCACTGTTTATCGCCAGAATTATTTTTAAAAAAATTGGGCCCAAAAGTAATCACTCAACCCATCAAGGGCACTTTACTTTCAGGCCGTGCATTGCCTGAATTGCAGAATAGCCGTAAAGAAAATGCTGAGCTTTCAATGATCGTAGATCTTCTGCGTAACGATTTAAACACTTTATCTTGTGATAAGTATAACGACAGTTCGCGTGTGAACTTTCACCGTCAGATCATGGATCTGAAATACACAGCGCACACTTATTCTGAAGTTGAAATTAACACCTCAAAAAAATTCAGTGAAATTGTCGCTAGAACTTTTCCCGGTGGTTCGATTTCAGGATGCCCTAAAAAAGAAAGCCTTAAAAAAATTGCTGAAATTGAAAATTATCACCGCGATTTTTACACCGGATCTATTGGCTGGTGGAAAGGTGATGATTTCTGTTTAAATATCGCCATTCGCAGCAGCTACCAGAAAAAGCGTCAGCTGTATTATTTTACTGGTTGCGGGATTGTGTTTGATTCAGAACCGCGCCGTGAATGGCATGAGTTCTTAACGAAATGCAGTTTCTTAAATCTATTTATCGAATACACCCCTATTGTTGATACTTTGGCTTTTAGTGATGGCATTAGTTACTTACCAGAACATATCGAACGAACCTTCTTAGCGTTTCGTGACCAAATGGTGCAAATTGATAAGTACCAAGTGCAGAACCTTTATCAAAAAATTGAGCAAGAGCTGCGTGAAAAAATTAAAACCGCAGATACTTATAAAGTACGCGCTATTTTTAATAAAAACCTTACTTACCGTCTTGAGATCACTCTGCTTGAAAAGAAGAACGATGAAGTGGCTTTACAGCTCATAGCCTTCGATAAGTTCTTACCGCAGTTTAAAACCACCGAACGCAGCACTTGGGATAATATTCTTAAAAACAAAAGCGCAGAAGCTGACGATGTTTTAGTGGTGAATCAGCAAGGCCGTGTAGTAGAAGCTTCGATTTACAGCGTCTTTTATAAAAAGGATGGCGAATTCTTTACCCCGCCGATCAGTGATGGCGGCATGTACAGCGTGTATCGTGCGCATCACATAAAAAAAGGTTCTATCACCTTAGATGACAGAACCTTTAAATTATCTGAAAGATCTTTACCAACCAGCGAACTTGAATCAGTCGAACTTTACGTCGCTAATTCAGTTCGTGGTTTAAAGAAAGCTAGCCTACTTTTCTGAAGTACGGAGATTTTTGAGTTGGCCTTTCGTGCGAAGGATTTTGTTTAAATTTCATAAACTGTTTGTAATCCTTTTTGAAAGCTGAATGGTAAGCCACTTCGTGCTTATCAAATACTTTATCTAACCAAGAATAATAAGTCTTATACATGTGATTGTTCATAAAGTTGCAATACCACATGAATGGCATTTTGTTAGAAACCCAGTGTTTTTTAGAAAAGCTTGTGATTTCTTTATTGAAGTACGCCCACCACTTTACAGCTTCTGGCTTATTTACAAAATTTGACGTAAAAAAGTTTCTGCCTTTATACGTAAAACCAATTTCATAACCTTTACCAACAGGTTTGAAGTAAGTTTTAAACAAATTTTTGCCAAGCTTATAATTTTTTGATTTAGTCATTTGTTCCTTCTGCGTGTCAGCGACACGACTCTTCCGAAAAAGTTAAGGCTGATTGCCAAGACTTTTATCGGTAAAAACAAATCTAAAACTAAGTTTATTTAGATATTTCTGTGTTAGCCTACATGGATTCTTTAAATGGAACGTATTTTTCTGAAACCATCGCGTGAAGTTTCGCTGCGATTTCCGAGCGGTCGTCTTCAGGTTTAGTATAAACCAAGGGTAAAAACTCTAGTTCACAGACAAGTGTTTCAAGTTGTAACGATCTCCAAATTGAAGTCAGAAACCCGATATCGCCGTACCAGCAGAGTGAATCGCGGTGTTTAAACTTCACCGGCCCACCGTCCACAGAACGAAAGTTAAATACAAAGGGGCGAATCGGCACGTCAGCTAAGCCCGCAGCCATCATCAAAGTTTTTTTAAACGGCAAAACTTTTTCGCCATTTGAAGCTGTCGACTCAGCGTAAAGTACAACACGAAAACCTTTTTTTAAAACGGTGATTAAATCTTTAAGCTCGTCATGAATTTTCATACGGTTGACGCGGTCAACATAAGTGCATCCGGCCACTTCACAAATTAATCCCAGGCCTGGTGTGTTGCGCATTTCACGCGAAGTGATAAAAACCGCAGGCACAATAGTTTCAAGACAAAGAATATCGATAAAGCCTACGTGATTGCCGATTAATAATGATTTTTCATGATGCGGAATCGGATTTTTACAAATCACTTCAACACCAAAAATTTTAGCTAACTTAATTCCAGTACGGTGCGCGTGCACCGTTAATTTTCCACGACGGCGATCTGGATCGCGAGTCGTAAAATAAAAGAACAAACCTTCGATAACGTATTTAGAAATAACGAAAACGAATAACAATAAACGAAAAAAAGCGCGGACATTACGATACATTTAAGTACGATCATTACTTAAACCCAATAAAAAAGCCAGCTTTACAGCCGGCTTTTTTATAAGAAACGTTATTTCTGACTTAATTTTAGAGTTTGTTTAAGTAGAAATACAGAGTCATTGGCGTTAATGTGTACTTAAGCTCTGTTTCTTGACTTGAAGTCAAAGCAGCATTGGCCGCAGCCACACAAGCCGCATCAGTGCTTGCCATACGACCACTTTCTTTAAGCTCGACTAACATTTTTGTCGCAGTAATTGATTTGAAAGAAAGAAGTGTTTTGCGAACCACACGGCAGAACGTTGAACCATTTGCCGAAGTTGGTACCGTCATACTTTCTGTTTCTTCATCTTCAAGTGTTGCTGATTTTCCATCGGCTGCATAATTTAAGATGTTTGTAATGAAAGCGTTTTTTGGACGACCTTTAAAGTCATCACGGCTTACGAATTCCCAAGGGTTAACCGCTTGCCAGTTAAATCTATATTCACGTTCACAACCACCACCTGAAGCTTGGTCGCGCGCTCTCCAGTAAGCATTCGCATAACAACGGTAACCAGCTAAGATCGCAGCATTTGATCCACTGCCTGCTGAACTACAAGCTGCATCTTGCGCTAAGATTGTTTCTGGTCGACCTAAGTATTCGCCGCTTCCTGGCGTGTACTGTGTTGATGATGGATTTCCGCCGGCATCAGTAAATTGTCCGCCAATATGTTTACATGTCATATTGATGTTACCCATTGGACCTGAACCATCAGGATCCACATTTGTGTAATGACATTCATTTTCACGAAAGCCTGTGCCGTATTGAGTAGCCACATTATCATCACATTGAGCAGCGTTACCTATAGTATTCCAGTTAGTTACATTCACTGGTTTTTGTGTCGCATCGTTAAAACAACCGCCACCTTGAATACCCACATGCCATGCAATAGTTCCTGCCGACACTGGAGATCCCGGCCATGCGCCTGTGTAAACTTTCGATTTACAAGCCCACGCGTTGTATATTTTTGTTGTTCCTGAAACTAACATCGGACGGCAATCAGCTTCTTCGTGTTGTGCTTTTGCCAAAGTACCAGATGTTGTCATCCAAGGTTGGTCGTACGGAGCTGCGCCCATGCCACCCCAATCAGATGTTGTTGACCAAACGTAAGGTCCAAAATTCATCGCTCCCGAAGCAGCTCTTACAGTTGGTAAAGTTGTGATGTGAATGCGGCCATGTCCGCGAGCTTCGTCAGCAGAAAAACCTGTGTTTCCGCCACAAGCCCCAATTGAATTTGCATAATCGCCACCCCAAATTGAAAGGGCATAACGATCAGCAGTTCCCACGGTACCACTTGTTACCGGACAAGAAGTCATCGTGCCACTTGCATCTTTCACGCAAGAGCCACTGTTAGGTGTAAATTCTTTACCGTCAAAACGAGCTAAAGAAAGTTTAAAACCAATGTGAGGCATACCTGGATCATCAGGATCTTGTGCACCCACAGTAAATGAAGCGCCTACTTTTTCATAAGCATCCATAGTCCATTCACCTGTTGGATTAAATGCTGAAGCAGCAGCAACCGGAGTATCTTGCTGAATAGCTGCTACAGAACCTTTCGGAACTTCTACAGTTCCATCTTCTGCTAAAACGATACTGCCTAAATCCATACTACCTGTGGCTACCACCGCAGAATCAGATTTCGGATTACCATTTAAATCTGTTTTTGAAGAATCAGTGAATTTCACTTCAGCAACAACAGCCTCTGTATTTTCATCAACAAAGGTAACAGTGATTGCGGTACCCGCAGCACCACTGCCAAGATCTACTGAAAAGTTACCTTGAGCATCGACAGAACCTGTCGCTGTTGTCGGAGGTTCAGTCGCAGCCGTTGCTACGATTTCTAAATCATCAAAACCATCTGCGAAAGCACTCATATCAGATGACTTTAAAGACATCTTACTTAAGGCCATTGACGACGAGCCACCAAGTTGACCACTGATCACTAACCCAGTGCCGCCAACTCCGCGGCCACCTCCACCTGTACAAGCCATTAATGTTAAAACTGACGAGACCAATCCTACCCTACATACGTTCCATAAAGAAAACTTCATCTTCCCTCCGTGTGTTCTAATGAAGACCAAATTAGTTTGCTGAACAATGACAGGAATTCATAACCAATTTTTTTTAACGCCGACAAACGTCCGGAAATGGTTCAACTTACGTATCAATGTGTTATAACTAGAGTCATAACGCTGAGACGTTGAGAACAAAAATTTTAACAGGAATTTCACAATGAAAAACAAATTTTTAATTTCTTTAGCAATCACTTTTGTATCACTTTTTTCATTCGCAAAATCGCAAAACACTGAAAGTTTTCAAAAACCAATAAAAAAGAATTTAGCCAAACTGCAAAGCTGCAGTGAAAAATCGGCAACAGCTGTATCAGGAACAGTTGTTGTGGATTTAGAAATTAACGACAACGCTTCAATTCAAAGAATTAAAATTAACGATGAGCAATCAACGCTTACAGATCTAAACGTACAACAATGTGTAGTTCTGACGATGAAAACATTTAAGTTTCCAAAAGCTGCCAAAGGCCAAATCGTTCCGTTCAGTTATCCGGTCAATTTTAAATAATCGCATTACTCAATAATCAGGCTTGCCGCCTTGTACATTCTATCAAACACGCTCTCCCACATTTCTGAATTGTGGTAAGGCATTTGAATAAAACAAAGAACGTCAGGCTTACGCTCACTCATCGCACGTAGCTGCGAATACAATTCTCGGGCCGCCTGCCCCGGATCTTTAGATAAAGTCAGAAATACGATATTTTTGATTTCGTGTTTTGGTTTAACAATCTTGACGTGTTCAACTTCATCCGGAAGTTCTTTTAACTTCGTATTGATGATACCGGTGATTTCACTGAGTTTCATCGCCGGATTTTTACAGATCACGAAAGGAACTTCGGGCATGTAGTGATGCTTCATGTGCCCCGGAGATTCTTTTTTATCAACTGCTTCTAACCAAGAAAATTTAAGATCGGTTTTTAAAAGCGAAGTCAGTAAATCAGATTTTAAAACAGCACCTTTACGTAAAATCGCTAACTCATAAGTATTATGTTGCGGTCCGCGAAATGAAACCTTAACCATTAATACCGTTGATTCGATCCCAATTTCACTTTGCCCCTGATCAAGCACAACAACCTGATCACCGAATTCTTTTTTAACGTGTTCGGCTTTAGTTGGAGATGTTTTACCGAACTTGTTTGCACTGGGTGCTGCCACCGGAACACCGACAGCCTCAATTAACTTTTTGGCTAACGGGTGTTTCGGCATACGCACACCCACACTGTCTAAGCCTGAAGTGATCATATCAGAAATTAAATCTGATTTTGGCATCACTAAAGTTAAAGGCCCTGGCCAAAAAGCTTTCGCTAAGTGATCGGCCATGGCGTGCCATTCTTTAAAACAAGTCTTTGCCTGATCGATTGATGAGACATGCACAATGAGCGGATCAAAAAACGGACGTTCTTTTGTTGAAAAAATTTTTTTTAAACCTTCAGGGCGGTCAATACGTGCCCCAAGGCCATAAACTGTTTCAGTGGGAAAAGCCACCACGTTACCTTGCTCAAGCAAGTGCACGGCCTGTGCAAAATCATTGTTTGAAGGACCATTATTTGCTGTCAACTAAGCCACCTTCGTTCTTTAACAAAGTAAGGGGTTGTAATGATCTCAAAGGCTGCATCGACACTTTTAGTACTCCGAACGTGATTGAAACTAGCACTACAATTAAAGATAACATTGAAACATAGTCAAAATAAATCCCCAATTTGAACATCGCACTTACGATCGCGTAAGAAATTAACGACCCTAAGCCAAGTCCGACCATTAAACTTAAGAAGGCAATCAGACTAAATTGCGTAATCATAATGCGATAAAGCTGATCTTGTGTAGAACCTAGCACTTGTAGCAGATTCATTTCATTAATACGCTCACCTACCTGAGTATTGATCAGGATAATGAAAATAAAAAAGCCAACCACGAGTGCCAGTGTTGCCATAATTTGTAACGCCAAGGCCATTTGATCGATGAAGACCAATGACTTTTCAACACTTTGTTGAACATTAATAATAGAGATATTGGCAAAACGATCAACCACCGCATTTTGTAATTCACGCACCTGATCTTGGTTAATTTGCATCACGGCACTTAAATAAACTTGCGGCGCTTCTTCTAAAACCCCGGGTTGAAAAGTAATAAAGAAATTCGGTTGAAAACTTGTCCAGCGCACACGGCGAAGTGAAGTGACTTTGCCTTTAATTTCTAACCCCTGCACATCAAAAGTCATGATATCGCCAAGTTTAGCTCCGACACGTTCGGCGTATTTCTCTTCAAGACTGATTTCTGAAACCTCACCGGTTTGGCCCGTAAACCACTGGCCATCAACTAAATCTTCTGACTCTTGCAGCTTCGCTTTATAAGTTAAATTCACACCACGATTTCTAAAACGCGCTTCATTTTCTGATTCGCGGGTTTTAAAGAAACCTTGTTCTTCAACGCGTTCGTAACTTTGCTCGTTAATTTTTAAAATACGAGAACGCACCAGCGGCGTTAATTCAATATCCTGGCCGGTTTTATCTTTGACGATTTTAACCAGTTCATCTTTTTGATCCATCTGAATATCAAACATAAACACCGATGGGATTTTAGAACTATGAGCCGGCCTTACTTCTTCGATAATTGATTTTTTAATATGTGGAAGCAGCGTTAACACCACCACTGACAATGTCATCGTCATAAAAATCAGATCCGTTGACCCTGGTTTTCTGATTAGACTTAAAAACGCATATTTAAGATCAAAGTTAAATTTATCAACGACTAAAGCTGTTGCACGACGAAGTACCGAAATAAAAATCCAAGCTGTCAGTGTGGCGCCAATTAAGCCCACCATAAAAATCGAACCGGTTTGCAAAGAATGACTTTGCCAAACGGCTAAGCCCCAGAAAAGTAAACCAACTCCTACGGCCCAGATAATTTGTGTGCGGCGTGAAAGGTGGGCTTGGCTTAACTCTTGGCGAAGTAGCACCAGCGGGTTCATGGTCATTGCCGCTAAGTATGTAGGAATTGCAATTAACTGCGGCCCTAAAACCACGACAAAAAAGCTTACTAAGATTTGCTTAGGACTTACGATTAAGTTAATCGGAATTTTAAAATAGTTATCTAATAGAGCTTGTACCGGAGCTAATGCTAAAATCACGATCGCTAAAGCAATGACGAAAGAACCAACAGATAAAAATAAATTTTTAAGCACCTGAACTTTTAAAATTGATGATTCATCAAGACCTAAGATTTTATAAATAGCGATGGTTTTTTTCTGAATCTGAAAAAACCAATTTAGCATATAGCTTAAACATAAAAAACATAGCCCGATTGAAATTAACGACACTAAACCTAAATAATCAATCAAGTATCTAAAAACGCGGTTACCGCCATCATCTTCTTGTAAAGCACTGTTAAAACGAAGTGACGGATCTAAATAGTTTTTTTCTAAATCAGCTTTAGCCGCATCAGCCGCCATCGGGTCATTGAGCTGATACAAATAACTCGTTGTTACCGTACTGCCTGGCTTAACTAAATTTGTGGCGCTTAAATCTTTTTCTGAAATCAGAATAAATGGCGCTAACGCCCCTAATCTGAAGGTGCGCGAAGGGTCTGAAGTTAGAACGCCTTTAAGCGCCAGATCGATATCGCCAACTTTTAACTTTGCTGACGATTGATCGGTGATTTTCAATTGATCAACCAATTCAGGGTCCACATACACAGCCCCAGGTGTGATATTTTTTAAAATATCTTTTTTTCCTTCAGTGGTTTTAATTTCTAAATCACCATAGACAGGATAATTTTCGCCAACCGAACGAACTAACACTAAACGTGATTGTTCACCAAACTTCACCATGGCGAAAAAATCACTGGATTTAGCTTTTTTAATAAACTTTAAATTTACTTTTTCTTCGATTGATTTAACTTCGTCGTCTGTAATCACCCGACGGGCTGAAATAACAATATCCCCGCCCAGAATTTCTTGGGCTTTGTCTTTTGTTTGCTGATCAAGACTTGCTTGAAAAACCTGCAACAATAAAAAACCTAAGAAACCTAAAACTAAGTTAAAAACAAAAAAAGCATTTAACTTTTTTTGTGATAATAAATCTTTCCTGACAAAATGAAGTAGCTTTGAAAAACTTTGCATTACATCGCCTGTAATTTTCCACCGTGAAGTTTATAAATCTTGTCACAACGACGGGCTAAATCCATATCGTGGGTTACAAGCATTGTTGTCGTGTTATGTAATCTGACCTGTTCAAAAAATAGATTCATGACTTTTTCACCGGTTTCACTATCTAAACTACCTGATGGTTCATCGGCTAATAACAAACTTGGTTTAATCGCTAGTGCACGGGCCAAAGCTAAACGCTGTGATTCACCACCACTTAATTGGGTGGGTTTATGATCAAGCCTGTGGCCAAGGCCCACTTGTTTTAATAATTCGATGATGTCTGATTTAACAACGGGCTTATTTAAAATTTCTAATGGTAATGACACATTTTCAAAAGCTGTTAAATGACTGACTAAGTGATACTGCTGAAACACAACTCCGATATGGCTTGCGCGAAAGTTTGTTAATTCATTACCACGCAGTGATTGTAAACTTTTACCGTGAATTAAAATCTCACCGTGATCAGGTTGATCT
Organism: Pseudobdellovibrio sp. HCB154; assembly: GCF_046267985.1. Lineage (GTDB taxonomy): Bacteria > Bdellovibrionota > Bdellovibrionia > Bdellovibrionales > Bdellovibrionaceae > Pseudobdellovibrio. Next base: position 2,988,170 of record NZ_CP176530.1, read on the forward strand.
AAGCCTGAAACAAGCCCGAGCAAGGTCGATTTACCTGAACCCGAAGAGCCTACCACAGCTACCACTTCACCGGTTTGCACGGTTAAACTTAAATCATGCAAGATCGTCATCTTTTCGCTGGAATCGGTTGTTAACTGGTACGACTTTGAAAGTTGATTGATTGTAATCATATTATTTACCTAATAATTTTTTAACAAATGGATACAGGTTATCGGCTACGATCTGATGGCCTTTTTCATTCGGGTGAATACCATCAGCTAAATTTAAATCTTTATTACCCGCCACTTTATCAAGTAAAAATGGCCCTAACTGAATTTTATTTTTTGCTGCCACTTTGGCGTAAACCGCAGAAAATTTCTTTTCATAGTCTTTACCGTAATTCGGCGGCACATGAAGCTGACCTAAAGCCACTGTGATATTGTTTTTCTTAGCCCATTCGATCGTGTCGTTAAGATTTTTTTCTGTATCTTCAACTTTTAAACCACGAAGACCGTCGTTACTTCCTAGTAACACCAGCACGATGTCAGGTTTATCTTTCGCAATCCACTTAATACGTTGAAGACCTGAAGCCGAAGTTGATCCACTTGAACCAGAGCTGATGACTTTCCAATTTAATTTATCGGTATCGACTTTCTTTTGCAGTAATGCGGGAAAAGCTGCGCTTTGGGCTACGCCATAACCTTCAGTGAGTGAATCACCAAGAATAACAAATTTTTTCGGTGCGTTTGTTGTCGTAGAGGTGTCGGCGGCCATCGCCGTAAATGAAAACAAAATGATTGTTAAAATCGTGCAAATATTTTTCATGCACGTAGTATATAGGGAATAAAAAAACCCACAACGGATTACGTTGTGGGTTCAAATAGATATTTGATTGGGTTCTTACAAAATTAGTAAGAGTTTCCGCCGCGGTCACCACCGCCGAAACCACGACCGCCACCAGAGCGTCCGCCACCACCGAAACCACCACGGCCACCGCCGCCACCGCCACGAGGACCACCGAAACCACGACCGCCGCCGCCACCGCCACCAGTGCGAGGCTCTTGAGGTTTAGCTTCAGAAACGCGTACTGGGCGTCCACCGATAGTTTGACCATTCATTTTTTCGATAGCTGTATCTGCACCGGCATCGTCTTCGATTTCTACGAATCCAAAACCTTTGCTACGACCAGACATTTTATCCATTACAACACGTGCTGAAGTAACAGTTCCGAATGATGCAAATGCTTGTTGTAATTCGTCATCTGTGATTGAGAACGATAAGTTCCCTACGTAAATTTTCTTTGCCATTTTTCCTCCGGGCAATTTTTTAAAACGGACCCTCGAACCTTGAACCTGATGCCGGAGAAAAACTCTTTCGGACACTTCGAACTCTCGATAACCTTGGATCTTTTTTCTGTTTACCAGATTTACCAGTAAACAAAATTCTTATTACTAAGCCTAAATTATGACCATTAACTTTTTCAACAGGAAAATTATAAGAGCTAGCCTTATGACAACCCGCCGATAAATCTTAACAGTTTTTTAGTGATGAGCATGCCCGTGTAAGCCATGAACGTGGCCGTGGGCAATCTCTTCAGCAGTTGCTTCGCGAACTAACGCAACTTCGATATCAAAAACTAAATCAGTTCCCGCTAATGGGTGGTTACCATCTAACGTAACGTGGGTATCGCTGATTTTAGAAACCTTAACGATTTTCACACCTTCGCCTAATTGCAATTGTAAGTGTGATCCAATTTCTAGACCTTGTAAGTGAGCTAATTCTTCTTTAGGTACATCCATCAACATATCTTGACGGAAATCACCGTAAGCTTGCGCTGCAGGAACCGCGATTTTCTTTTTCTCGCCTTCAGCCATTTTTACGATCTCAGACTCAAGTCCAGGGATGATTTGTTGTAAGCCAGTCATGAATGGCATTGGTTGATTTGGTTCTGAAGCATCAATTAAATCGCCGTTATTGTTTTTTAAAACGTAGTTAAAAGCGATTACCATTGGTTTTGCAGTTGTTGTATTTGACATAAAAAAGCCTACTTTCGAGAATGAACTGGACCTTTGGTTAGCCCGTCTCATAGAGATATTCAAGCAAAAAAACCTCTTATTCTAGACATAAGGATTTTCGATGTTGTGTTGGGGCATTTCCCCCTTATACTTTAAGTATGGTCGCACTGGACGCGGTTTCTACAACCAGATCCCCATTAGCTGAAATCAGCACAAGCTTAAAAGCTTTAGTGTTGAATGCCAGCTACGAGCCGCTGCGCATAGTTTCATGGCAGAAGGCGCTCATTCTGTGGTTTCAAGATAAAGTCGAAATTTTAGAGTATCACAAAGCCTTCGTAAGATCGGTGACAACCACCTTTGATTTACCAAGCGTTATGCGCCTAAAAGCGTATATTAAACCTAAGAAAATCGATGGCGTTCGCTTCTGCCGAGAGAACGTCTACATCCGTGATAACTTTACCTGTCAATATTGCGTTAAGAAATTTGCCCAGAAAGACCTCACAATTGATCACGTGCTGCCAGCTTCACAAGGTGGCCCGAAGATTTGGACGAATGTTGTTTCTGCTTGTCGTAAATGTAACCAAACGAAAGCCAACCGAACCCCGGAAAAGGCTGGAATGCCGCTTCTGAGGCCGCCGCGGGTGCCATCATGGTTACCGGTATTGGAACACGAAATACTCACAGAAAAAATACCGGGCAGCTGGAAAGATTATTTACGCTTTAAATAATTCACCTTCTTAAAGTTTTCCGCTACCCTTCTTTTCATGTCACAATTTTCAATTGAACAAATCATGGCCGCACAAACGATCGATCTTCGCACGCGTATTTTGCGTCCGGGTCAACCGATCGAAATCTGTCATTACCCAGAAGATAATTTAAGTACGACATTTCACTTAGGTGCGATCTTTACATTCGAAAATGGTGATCGTGTGATTGCAGCGAATGGCACTTTCATGAAAGACGCCAATAAGTTTTTTCCTGAAGCAAAAAACCCTTACCGCCTACGCGGAATGGCCACCGATGATCTTTATCGCGGACAAGGCATTGGCTCTCAGATCTTGCAACACGGCGAAATGCTTTTGAAAGTTATGAACTGCGATTTGCTTTGGTTTAACGCCCGTGAAATTGCGTTTCCATTCTATGAAAAAAATGGATTTACCATCATCGGAGACATGTTTGATATTCCGGGCGCAGGCCCGCATAAAGTCATGTACAAGTGGCTATAATCCCTCTATCGTAGAAGGATGATAGTATCAATCACTCACAAATTATTAGTTAAAGAATTTACTGAAATTGTCTCTGAAACAAACGGCATCACGCTAACAGACACGTTAGATCTTTTGTTGTCTTCTTCGTTAAAATCTAAAAATGCCGATGCTTATGAATCTGTTGAAAGTTTTAAAAATTTATTAAACGAATTCATCACCAATCAAAAAACGATTCATGATCTGATCAAACATCCGTTCTCGTTAGTGCTTGAAGAGTTTTTTAAACGTTTTCCATTAAAATATCGCGAAGAGCATATTCATTTAACGGGTTCTTTAACAGCTGGCTTTTTATGGTCGAAGTTAAAACCATTACTTGATGGTCCGCACGCGGCGATCTACGAACAAAAAATCAAACACGCTTATGGTCAGAATGCTTGGCCGATTAAATCTGCCGCTGATGTTGATAAATTAATTCGTCTTAAAGAAACTGAAGGCTTTTCTGAATATTTAAAAATTCTTTTCTTACCGAAATTAATTTTTACTTCTCGTGAAGTTCACGCTGAAGCGGCCTACAGCATGGCTGAAGATTTATATACCAATTCTAACGTAGGTCATATTCGCTTAAAGTTCTCGTTAAGCCGTTCAACGTCTGATGCGGCCGAACAAATCCCAGGGGCTGATTCAGTGACGGCTGATGATGTGGTGATGGGTTTATATGATGGTTTTAGTTCGTTTCAGAAAAAACACCCTGATTTTAAATTTATTCTTTCACCGTCATTCAGAAAAGAACCAAGCTTTTTTGATTCAGCAAAATTTCCTAACCGCAAAGATCACTTCATGTACCAAGTCGATGAAATTTTAAAATTAATCGCGAAGTACCCTGAATTAAAAGATGTGCTAACTGAAGTGGATACGGTGGGTGACGAACGTGAAATGTACACGAAACAACATTTCTTCGAATTACAGGCCGGTTTAAGAAAACTTCAGTACAAAGGTTTCAAAATCAGATCCCATCACGGTGAAACATGGCACACCCTTCGCCATGGTATCCAAGCTGTAGATAATGCCATGAACATCTGGCACATCGATACGCTTGAGCACGGGATTTCTTTAGGTATTAATCCAAACAGATACTTTCACCGCCTTTACCAAAAAGTGATCAAACAAAATCACGAAGGTAAACCGGTTTCAAAAACTTCGCATGACGGAAAAGAATTATCAGATCTAAATTGGGATTCGCATAAAAATGTTTTAGAGAAACTATTCTCTGGCGAAACATTAACTGAAAAAGAGCGTACTCAATTTTTAAAAACTAAGTTCCATACAGCACGTGAAATTGAACAGTACCAACATGACGTTTTAAACCGTCTGATTCAAAAAGGTGTTTCATTAGTAGCCCTTCCGTCGTCCAACAATAAGCTGACTGGTAAATTTGAAGATTACAAAGACCACCCGTTTTCTTGGTGGGAGAAAAAGAATGTACAGTTAGGTGTGGGTACAGATAACTACGTGACCCTTAACACGAACTACATTCAAGAGATGTTAATTTTATTATTAACAGATCCAATGAATCTTAAAATTACAAAACTATTAATGGTGACCACGGGTGAAACTCGTCGTGCTTATTTAAGTCAGCTGTTATGGCAAATGCGAAAGGACATCAATAAAGATGTGGTTTAAAAAATTATTTAATCGCAAGCAATTATCGATTTTACTTCTAGGTTTTGCATCAGGTCTTCCGCTTGCATTAACCGGCCAATCTTTACAAGCCTGGCTTACAACCGATGGTGTGGATATTTCAACCATCGGTTTTTTTACGCTTGTAGGTCTACCGTACACCTTTAAGTTTTTATGGGCTCCGCTGATGGACCGTTTTGAATTACCTTTCTTTGGCCGCCGTAAAGGTTGGTTAGTGGTGACTCAGTTAGGACTGGCTGGATCATTATTTTTGATTTCGTTATTTAAACCCAGTGAAAGTGCGCAGGCCGTAGCTTTAGTAGCCGTATTAATTGCGTTCTTCTCCGCTTCACAAGATGTGGTTATCGATGCTTACCGTACTGATGTTTTAGATGCGTCTGAACGTGGGTTTGGTTCATCGCTTACGGTCTTTGGTTACCGCTTAGCAATGATCTTATCTGGCGGTATCGCCTTTGTTTGGGCCGATACGGTTTCAGGCAATGGTTGGGCGTGGTCAAAGATTTACACGATCATGGGCATGATCATGGCGGTGTTCTCGGCGATTTCGTTATTCTTTCTTCCGCCAGTTCCTAAAACATCAGTTGCTCCTACAACCAATGCGAAAAATGATGTGATCGGCTTTTTCGCGGTGGTGATTGCGGTGGTGATTGGTTACCAGTTTACTACAAAACTTGCGACTCCGTTTGCTGAAAACATGTTAACGCCGTTATTTCCAGCGTTAGAAGATGGCAAAGCCAACCCTGATTTAAAAAAATGGGCCGATATGGTTTCATTATTAATCGGTTTAGCTTTTACAGTTCCATTAGCATGGTTTGCAGCAAAGAAAGCCAAGTTTGAAACTTTAAATATTTCGTTATCGAATTATTTTTCGATGAAGGGTGCTGGCGCTTTCTTAGGTTTAATTATTCTTTATAAACTAGGTGATGCTTTCGCAGGTTCTCTACTTACGCCGTTCTTATTAAAAGGCGCTGGCTTTGCGCAAGCTGAAATCGGTGTAGTTAATAAAGTCTTCGGTATGTGGCTTACGATCTTTGGAGCCATTGCCGGCGGATCAATGATGGTGCGCCTTGGATTATACCGTTCGCTGTTAATTTTTGGTGTCTTACAATTACTTTCTAACTTTGGTTTCTATTACGTAGCTGTAGTTGGTAAAGGCGCTTGGGGCGGATTTGAATTACCACCGTTTGATATCGTGATTGCTTCATTAAAAGAAGCCACAAACGTTGACTGGTTATTATTATTTTCAGTCGCAATTGAAAATTTAACTGGCGGGATGGGAACAGCAGCTTTCGTCGCTTTCTTAATGGCGCTTTGTAATCAAAAATTTACAGCAACTCAGTATGCTCTTCTTTCTGCATTTGCCTCAGTAGGACGCGTATGGGTTGGGCCGTTAGCCGGAGTCTTAGTAACAAGTATTGGTTGGCCGAAATTCTTTTTATTATCGGCGATCATGGCGGTGCCAGGATTATGGATGATCTACAAAATGCGCGGAACAATCCGTGCACTTGAAGCTCCCGTTGGCGTAAACTTAGCTGACGATTAATTTGCTCGTTTTTCGACGCTCTTGATTTCGGTTTACATTGTAATCTGAATTCAAGAGCAAAATAAAAAAGAATCAGATTGTAAACCCAAAATCTGAGTCATAAAAATGCGCCATAAAAAAAGGACCCTGATGTGGTCCTTTTTTTATTTCATCTTATTTTTTTAAATCTTTAAATCTAAAACTATTTTTTAGTGCTGTTGTGCTAAGGCTTTTGCTTCTTTAAGGTTTTTGCGGGCTTCTTTAACTAAGTTGGTTGCTTTACCGTAACTTTTGAATAATTCGTCGCCTTCTTGTTTTTGCATTTCAGCGGCTATACCTAAGAATTCAGTTCTTAATTCATCAGTCATATCTAGTTTTTCACCTAAAGCTTTTACTAAACCGTTTGAATCTTCTGTTGAAAAACCTACATCTTCTTGTAAATCAATGATTTTTTTTACGATAGAATCAAATTCTTTTTTCATGTTGATAGCTTGATTGTAAGCTGCAGCTTCCATTTGACCTTCAGCGTGCTCATACTCTTCAGGAGAAACTTGGGCCTGCACGACAGTTGTCGCAGTTAATGTTAAAAGGACTAAAGCGGCTTTGACAAAAATTGATTTTTTCATAGGTTTCTCCCTTGTTACAGAAGAAGTAATGAAAGATCCGTTCCAGACCAAATGTCATTAAGTGCGTAAGCGCCGTATCAGCGTAAGACGTGCCTGTCAGACTGCCGCTTTTGGGCTGACAGTCTTAGTTAAGATCTCAGAATGAGACTCTTTTATTAGTTAGCCTGATTAGTAGCTGTTTGTTGTTGTGGCTGTGAAACTAATTGCGATGGATCACAGTTAAAGCCAGGGCTTAGATAGCTATCACGAATATCATCGTCACCTGAAGATTTCGCTGCTGGATTTCTGAAGCTTCCTAAAATATCTGAACCAAGCTCTTTCACTTGTGCTTGCAAACAACGGTTAAAGCCATCAAGCGATGTCACTTTCACGTCGTCACCTTCAAGTTTAAAAGTCATGTAAAGATAAGTTAAATCAGGCTGGCCCATAGTTTTTCTGGCAAATTCACCTTGTGAATCAACTTTAACACCGGCTTTGATTTCATTATCGTTCACTAAGCCGAACATTTGAATAAGTTCTGCTTGGCGGCTGTTTTGATTAATCTTTTTAAGCCATAGATTTAAATAGCCCATGTTTTTTGAGATCACTTCTTTAGACATCTGATTTAATGCTAACGCCATAATGTATTGGCCTTTGCTGTTTTTTTCAAACGACTGCTCGTGACCAAATTTAAAGATCGCCCCGCGTTCAGCTAAGTACATTAAAAAATCATTCGCGAACTGAAAACGGTCAACTTTAGATTTATCCGGAGAATCTGCTAAAAGTTTTCCGAATTCTTCTGTTGTTGGAAATTCAAAGTTCGTTTTAACGATGTCTTTACCAATTGATTCAGCCAAACGGCCTTCGCACGGAAGTTGGGTTTTATACGTTACCTTACCGCGCACTTCAGTCATTACGTACTGAATAGATAAAACGCTGGCTCCATCTAAATCTTTTTGCATTTGCACTTGTGCTTGATCGCCCTTTTTAACTTCTAGCACATGAAAGCGCGAAAAATATTCTGGATGCTGGCGCATGTAATTTAAATACACCGATAATTTTTCTGACCAAAAAGGAGTTTCAAAACTACGGCATTTAAGATCTACTTCAGTTTTTTCTAAATCAACTAAGGCTTCAGGTGAAATAACGAATAAAATATTATTCTGAGCCGCCATCATTAGGCTTTGTTGAAGGTCACTATTTTTATAAACTTCACCGGCAGTGGCTGGTAAGCGTAAGTCCTGAGAGACGCACCCATAAATAGAGATAAAGGATGCGAAGACTAAATTAAATAACAAAATTCTTTTCTGGGTCATGTACTTATTATACGTAAAAATTTGAGTTTTTTGAGGTCCATTTTTTGTTGGCACGTAGATCGCTGGACTAATGACTACAAGCTTTTTCATTATTTTCTTGGTGAAGAGACTTTGATCATTAGGGGGGATTTAAATGGTCTGGGGTAATTTTTTACAAGCAATCAGCCGCTTTTTTGTGCTGGACGAAAGTTCAAGACACTTCGTCTCTGCCGTATTTTGGCCAACATTGATTTGCCTATTCTTTCTTTTTTTCACAGTTAGGTCATATTCGTTCGAAACAGAAACTTTACCGAAAACTATTTCGACCTCGTCGATCAAAATGGGCTTTATTTCGGGCCTGGATCAACGCTTTCAAGAAGATGGCGATCTTGTAAAACTTAAAGATTACAAATCTATTGAATTCGATGCTCCGACATTAGCGAAATTTAATCCACAAGCTTCAACACTGGTGCAAACGCTTAACCGCTTTGGGCTATATAATGCGGGCGATTTATTTAATCTTGGTACTTTAGAATTTGAAACCAAACCTACAATTAAATATGTGGCTCCGGTTTATGCTTACGGGATTCGTGATAATTGGACTGTGGGCATTGGTGTTCCGGTTATTCAATATTCAAATGAAGTTGAAATGACTCAGTCGTTATCAAATGTTGATTACTACAACCAGTTTCGTGGTTTATCTGAAGACTTAGATGCAGCTTTAGATACTGATTTACGTGCAGCTACGCAAAGTACCTTAGCGCAAAAAGGTTATATGCCGATTGAAGATCGTAATGAAGACTTCTTAGGTGATATTCAGTTAGTGAGTGTCTTTAAACTTTTTGATCGTGGTGATTCTAAACTTATTCACCAAGCCACTCTTACACTACCTACTGGCCCTGAATACAATTCAGATGATTTATTAGCTTTAAATACTTTTCACAAAACGAGTTTAGAAAATCTAATCGGTTACGCTAAAGTAATCGGTAGTTTTTTAACCGTCAGCCCGTTCTTAAGTTTGCGTTATGTTATGCCAGAAAAAATCACGGTGCGTGTGCCGAAAGATGCTGATGACACTTTGCCTGATCAAAATTCTAAAGACGATGTAACTTTAAGTGAAGGCTTCACGACTGAAGTGGGCACTCAGTTTGATTTTGATCTTTCGCAAGATTTCAAAATTGGCACTAACTACTTATTTGGTCAAAAAACCGCTGATCAATATTCTGGATCTGGCAAGGGCGACACTTCGCTGTTAGCTAAAAACACTAAAGCTATGTGGCACAAAGTTAGTCTTTCATTAAGTTATTCAACGGTTAAATCGTATTTAAAAAAGCAAAGCTTTTTACCTATGAGTCTGTCGTTTATGGCCTACGACACAATTAGCGGTAAAAATGTTGAACGTCGTACCGGCCAAGAAATTTCAATTGCGTTATTTTTCTAAAATTTGAGGGGATTATATGAAAACTGCCAAAAAGAATTTATTAAAGTTTGTTATCTTCACCTTTGTTGTTTCAGCTTATGTTTTATCTTGTTCACCGAAAGCTCAAGAAGCTGAACGTGCCAAACCTGAAGTGCCTATGGTAGCAACGAATGATGTGAGCCTTGTTTCACTTTATAAAAAACCATTTGCTGATTTTCAGTTTACTGAAAAGTATTTAGCTAAGAATTCAACAGATCTAAAATCTGAAGCCTTACTGTTAATGAAAATTGGTAACGTGGTCGGTGATGAAATCGCGGTTGATACCGCTAACGGTTTATATAACCAGTCTGAAGAAAAAACCGTTTCTAATAAATTAAATATGGCTGATAGCCAATACTTAGTGCTTATCGAACAGCAAAGTGACGCTGCCCTTTCTTCTGGTTTAGATGAAACAGAAAAAACTGTTTTAGCTGATACACAAAGAATTAATATGATCATCGATCAAAACAGTGGACCAACGCAGATGGTGACATCAGCTACGGCTTTTGCGCTTCAGTTATCGATTGCCGATCAGATGATTGCCAATGTTCTTCACCAGATCGAAAATACTGAATTATTTCCTGAATTAAAAACGCAAGTTTTAGCTGAATTATCGGCGCAAACAACTGAACAGCTTAAATCTCCGAAAGAACTTTCGGTGCAGTTAGCTGGTGTTAAAACACTGACTCAAGCGATTGCGATTTTGAAGAATTATGTAACAGTTAATCAAACAGTTTTAACTCCTGAAGATGTACAGGATTTAGCGAACGCTGAAAAACTGGGTAAACTAACTGATAATATTCACGATGGTGAATCAGCTTTAGCGGCTTTAGCTATGGCTTGGTCGATGTTAGATGCTGAAGAACGTAAAGTAAGTTTTAAATCGGCTAATGAAGAGCTTTATGATTTTTTAAGAAAGAAAGATGATAAAGAGATTCAATGTCTGATTAGAGAAAAAAGTTGCGGCATATTCAAAAAAATCGTTCTTAAAGTTGGCGTTTTTCCAGCTCTTAAAGACTACGGCCTTGGCAATATACAAAATGACATAAATGCGGGCGGTATTGCTGGTGTTACAGCTGTTGTGCAAACTCAATGTGCCTTACAAATTACGACTCTAGGCACACAGATCAAAGAAAAGATCAAAGTGAGCATTACTGAAAAGCTAACTGGTCTTCATGAGTTTAAAGCTAAATTTAAATTAATTATCGGTGACGGTTTAGCAAGCACGATCGGAACAAATACGCCTGACCTTTTTGAAAACGATGATTTCGAGCAGATGTTTAAAACAGCTTATAACCAGGCTGAAAATTTATCGCCAAAAAATTTAGAGACGCAATTTATTCTAGTTGAAAAGATGCTGCAATTTATGAAACGCGGAACGCCGCTAACTTCGGCTCCACAAAGTGAAGACATCAAAACTGTTCTTAAAGCCAATGAACCCCGCTTTTATGTTCACCCAACACCAAATGAAAATGGCGATGTTATTACACGTGCCAAAGATCAAGCTTGGTCATTAATGTTTTATTCAAAAATGATTCAGCAATTAGCTGACTGGAAAACCACTCCTTACGATATCGGTATTACTAAATACGTAGCCCAAGATTTTATCACTGAATTTCAATCTGAAGAGTTAAAAAAACAACTTTTCCCGAAAGCTGAACTAGTTGGTATGGCTTTATCGTTAGCGGCACAAACGCTTAAGCAAATGTACACAGATAAATCTCCGATTTATTTATTAGATAAAAATAATAACCGTGTATCGATTGAAACGTACCTGCAAGAAAACTTTGATTCGACGTCAAACATCGTAGTTCACGCGGCGGTTTCTGATTTACAAAACGGCGTATTAATCGATAAAGCCAGACTTTCAGATATTACACTAATGATGGAAGCGATGAGCTTGTTTTACAAAGCCACAGACGGAATCGATAAATCAGCTTCAGAAAGTTTAAAAGATCCGGCATTAAGAACTGAAGTGTTAAACGCGCGTAAGCAAATTCGCTTAGTAATTATGACGTTAGGTAACTTTATTTCTAACCAGTTAGTCGATAAAGAAAAGAACTTGTACACAGAGCTAAATTTCCAAACTGAAGTCAAAGTAGCTACTGACAGTTCTTCAGAATATGCACGTGCGATTGATGCTTTACTTACGGCGTATAACTTAACAGGTATTGATATTTATAAATTCACGGCGATTGAATTGTATTACACGCTAAATAGAAAGTTTTATTCTCCAACGTTAAAATTCTACCGCGCCTCTTTAACAAAAGAGCAAAACACAGTGCAACGTCAGCATGTGCTTGAAGTTTTATCTTCGGTGATTGGTATTCGTAAATACTTAGGTATTACGAGCCAGATTCAATTCGATCGAATTTTTGAGAATTGGTACGCGAGTATTTTGATGTAGGGATCAACTTTCGCTCAGATAGCAAACACACCTTGCAAAATAAAACCTGCAGGTGTGTTTGCTATTGTTCAAATATTAACGGTTAATACAAATAATCTCTTTATTTGAAACTGCACACACGGATCTATAACCCATGGCAAATTCAGTAACATTTGGAATTCCAATGTCAGCTGGTGTTACACCGAAAACTTCACCCCAACAATACACTCTTCCATTCTTAAGCGCACAATGACCAGTAAGACCACTGCGTACCGATGTGACGCCAGATCCAAACCCAGGAACTATAACGGCAGGGTTATAAAAAGTAAAATAATCCGTAGACCCGTTTCCAATCCCACCATCCGAATTTGTTCCCCAACAATACACTGCGCCACCTTGAAGTCCGCAAGTATTAAAGTTATTTGGATATGAATACATTGCACCTGTTCCTACTACATTGACTCTAGTTGGAACCATAATTTTTTGATCAAAAGAGTCTACGCCGATATTGCGGTTATAATTATATCCCCAACAATAAGTTTCATTCTGCCTTTTAATACAAGTAGTAGCTGCTCCGACCTGCATAAAGTCAATTCCCGAATTAACTCCATAAAGAAGTTGCGGCGTTGGGCGATAATCAAAATTGCCATTAACAGGTCCAATTCCTAATTGTCCATTTAAGCTTTCCCCCCAACAATACAGAGATCCGTCAAACTTCAACGCACAAGTATGACGACCTTTAGCACTAACAATCTTAACTCCTGACTCAAAACCCGGCACAAGAACAGGAACAGTTTGATTGGTAAATGAACCTATTCCAAGAGATCCGGCATTATTTAAACCCCAGCAATAGAGAGCAGTATTTTTGATTGCACAGGCATAACCCACACCGGCAACAACCGAAGTAACTCCAGACTCCATTCCAAAAACTTGAACAGGAGTGCTGCTTCTTGCTACATTACCGTCACCTAAATAACTTGGGTTATATTGCAGATTAGTATTCCAACATTTAAGGGATCCTTGTAATGTAATTCCGCAAATATGCGTAAGGCTCATCTCAATAAATTTATATTGAGGAGTGCTATTTTCTGGTAACATAGTGATAGAAACCGGACTAGCGAGAATACCCCAATCATTTACCGCTTCTACAACAACTGTCATGCTTGTAGGCGTTGAAATTGTCGTATCAAAATAAGCTCCTCCGAGTAATCCGGGAATTGTTTTAATATCTACACCATTAATTCTTACAAAAGCATTAGCATCGTCTACAGCACCTTTTACTCGAACTGTATCGGAGACTATTTGATCCGAAATTGGCGAAGCTACAGTAATCACCGGTCTTGCCAGCTTAGGAACTCCTGGAACCGATGTCTTATTACATTTCGACATTAGCGAAATAAAGTGATTCAACGGTGATGCTGCATTCAGAACGTCCGATAAAGTCCAGTTTTCAACAGGGCATTGCACATTAGGATCCACAGTAGCAACTCCTGACAGTTCTGGAATTCCACTTGAGCAAAAGAAAATTTCTGGAAATGCACTACATAAGAAAATGCCATCGCCGTCATCGTCACAATCGGAGAACCAACCACCGCAGCTTCCGCCGCCTCCTCCTCCACCGTGACCACCTCCTCCATGTCCACCATGGCCTCCACCACCCCAATCACCATCACCAAAGCTCATATCTGGAAAATTTAAGTTAGGTGGAGTGAACGAAATCATTGTTGGTATATCTAGCTGAGGAATTTCAGGAATAGGTAACTCTTTACATGCAGGTGTTTCTTTGAACTGAGGAAGTTCACAAAGTTCCTTACACATTAACTCATCCATAACAAACTTACCAACTGGCGAACTCATCATCTGACCTACAGAAGGAAAAGTTAAATTTGCAACTAACGGAAGAATTCGTTTCATGTCTTCACAAGTCAGACCTGAAGTGTCTAAGCCCGTACAAATATTATATCTAGAAATAAGGAAATCTTGAATAAACGGAGCTATAAAAGGAATACTTCTAATAATCACCGGTTCAGGATATTGCCCTGTTAACAACTTAAAAACTTCTCTATTTTTCGTACAGTCTGTGTCAGGCATAATTATTTTGCCTTCGCAAACTGCCAAGTAACCAGCCTTTACATAATTTAGAGGCTCATCAATTGTTCCAATAAATTCCATTAGAGAATCTGTAGTCGGAATGTCAGGCTGATAACCATCAGGAAACTGATCAAGAAATTCATCTTCTCTTTTTTGAATCTGTTGCAAATTCGCAGCAAATTCTTCTTTTTGAGTGAAAATATTTTTTAGAGCTTCACAGTTATCACCTAAACCAGAGCCGGAAAAACCAGGGCCATAATTAATTCTGTGTCCCGTTGGTATTTGAATAGCCGTTAATGCAGGATAGTTTTCAAAAACTTCCGGCAAATCAACAAGCACACGTACATTCCCACTGATTAGCCCTGTGTTTCCGTAAATATCCGTTCCAATTATATCGATACGATAGCGACCATCCGCAGGTGCAGAAAATATTCCACTAAAAGAAAGTCCATCTTCACTAATTGAAATACTAACTCCGTTCAATGTCGCCGTAGCTAATTTAACATTCGATGTACCAAAGATTCTAACTTCTATATCATTCGTTAGCATATTTCTAACTGATGCATCGAGTGTCAACACAGGAGGTTCATTAGAAAATTCAACGTTAACGGTTCTTTCAATAGAAACTAAATTACCAGCTGCATCGGTAGCATCAATATGCACAACTACTGGCCCCGCTTCGTTTACTTGAATTTGTGCTGTAGCTTGAGTCGAAGTAGTCATAGTTGCACTTGTCGAGTTAACTGTAACAACAGTGACTTCTTCGTTAAATTCAACAACTACTGGAATATTGAAAGGCAACTGATTTGTCGGAAAATTTATTCCCTGTTCAGGAGATAGTGAAATAGTCTGTGGCGGCATAGAATCAAAAGTGACATCGAAGTGAATATCTTCACTTTCGTTATTATAACTATCACGCGATTTAATAACATAGGAGCTAAATCCCTGTTGCTCAAAAACGATATCAAATTCCTTCAACTCAGTTGATTTGATTAAAACGCCATTTTTATATACCTCGGTAGTTGTAGCTGCATTATCTACAATTGCGATGTGTACCGAGTTTTGCGATGTAATTATATTACTTGCTAAGTTTGTAGAGATGGTTGGAGCGATATTATCTATACTGAAAAGTGGACTATAAATTTTAGTCGTTTCATTACCCACCAGATCAAAAGCATGTAAGTTAATATCAACTTGTCCTGGATGAGCTACATTAAGCACATAAGTATAAGTTTTTGGTGCAGTTAGAAACACCAGTGCACCATTCACAGTTAAAGATTGTAAATCTTCATCTGAATAAATCGTTAACATAAAATCTTGTGGGTACGTAGAATAAATGTATTCAGAATTTAAAACTGTATTAAGTGATGCTGGCGTTGAATCACGGGTAATATTCGTTAAATAAAAGTAAGGTGATGTATTGTCGTATTGATCTTTAGATTGAACAACAAAGTTATTTAATCCTTCAGCTAAATCAATATTAAAATTTTTTTCATTTGTCGAAAAAATTAAATTTTGATTTTGATCCCAAACGTACGATGTTACATTTGATTCGTCATCGACAGAAATATGAACACGATCAGCTTTCGTCAATACCCCAGAGACAAGGCTTGAAGTAATAGTTGGAGAAGTATAATCTTTTACCAACTCCACCGCTGATATTTCTGTAGAAAAAATCTTCTTATTTTGATGTACAAGTAATTCGTGATAAACAATTTCATTTGATGTTTTTAATCGAATTATTTTTTCAATTGATGCTGTATTGCAATCAATTTCACCGTCTTGAAAGACTTCCATTGAATTTATTTTAGCTACCCAAGGAAAATCACATTTTTTTGGCGTTCCTACATTAGGCATTCTGGTTAATTTAATTTTGTACAAGCGCTGAGCTTGCGCATAAGAAAGTTGAAATGAATATTTTTTACCGCTAGTACCGTTATCAGAAAACACAACAGAATTTGCGATAGGAAAAATTTGATATTGTGGATTTACTTCGATTGTTTTTGAAAAAGTCTGAACAGTTGTAGATGTAGTCCAAACTTTAATAACAATATTATATGCTCCCGCAGAAACGTACCGATGATAAATGTCGGCCTTATCTAGAACTACAGTCCCATCTCCGAATGAGGTTTCTCTTTTTATAACTGTTCCGCCGAGTGGATTATATTGCGAAGAATTAACATGCAACTCCATTAAATTAGAAGGATCTGAGAGTTCAATATATGGATCAGCAGCAAAAGCTAAGATTGAATAAAGAGAACATGCAAGTACAAGAAAAATAGTCTTCATTTATCCCCCGGTAGTTTGAATAACCCTAGATTTAACGGGAATAAACATTATTTTCTTTAGACCGTTTTTGAGAAACGGTGATAAATATTTTTCAGTTTAAATATGATACGATGGCTTTTGAGAATTTTTCTCAGGATGAAACTAAAGAAATTTTTATTATGTACAACAAATTCAGTTCGATAGAATTTTTGAAAACTGGTATGCGAGTATTTTGATGTAGTTTACTTAATGTAAATTACGGGCGGTAAATATATACTGTTAAAGCTCCATTGCCGCCGTTGTTACCCGCAGTTCCACCAGCACCAATTCCACCGGCCGGAACACCTCC
The DNA here is from genome assembly GCF_046267985.1 of Pseudobdellovibrio sp. HCB154. GTDB lineage: Bacteria > Bdellovibrionota > Bdellovibrionia > Bdellovibrionales > Bdellovibrionaceae > Pseudobdellovibrio. The sequence goes on from NZ_CP176530.1 coordinate 3,005,045, forward strand.
TAGTGTACTCGAGTATCCAGGCGTCGTTCCTGAACAAGCAACACTGACGTTTGCACCAGTTACAATTGATCCAGTTAAAACTGCCGGAGGTGCAGTTACTTCACCGTAGACAACGGTTGAGCCGCCACCGCCGCCGCCGGGATTACCACCTCTTGCAGCTCCGCCGCCGCCGCCGCCATAAAAGCCACCACCGCCACCGCCACCGGCATTGTAGGTAGCATCAAATAGAATAAAGGTTCCTCTTCCACCGTTACCGCCGCTGCCGACGCCTAAAACTCCTCCGAGTGTACCACCAGTACCGCCATTAGTTGCAATACCACCAGATTGTCCGCCACCAGTACCACCACTTCGATTATTTGAGTAAATGGCTCCAGCAACTGGGTTTGTATCTGAACTTGAATTGGTTCCTGCGGCACCGCCCGAACCTGTAGGTAAACCAATACTGCCACCACCAGAAGTACCAGCAACACCGGCAGCTCCCGCCAAACCACTGCCATTAGAAATACCATAACTTCCACCGCAACCACCGGCTCCACCACCAGTACCGCCACCGCCACCACCGCCTCCTGCAAATGCAATAGGCGTCGTTGAAGAATAATTATTATAATAAGCTATAGTTGGCCCGCCACCACCGCCACCACCACTACCAGCTACCCCATTTCCAAGACCGCCAATAGCAAACGACAGTGAATGAGCGTTCGCTACATCTACAACGAATTCAATAAAACCACCACCGCCACCAGCTCCGCCGCCACCGCCACCGCCTCCTGCGCCCCACATACGCACTAAGGCTTTAGTGCATCCTGGGTTGATAGTAATACTTGGTGTTGACGATGCTGAAAAGGTGCCTACGGCTGTTACTGAATACGAAACGGCTTGTGTTGTGCATGGTGGAAATTGCAACCCACTCTGCGCACATGCAAATTTCGCGAGAAAAGAAAAAATGAAAATTAACAAAAAATTTCGAACCATAAAATTAATTTAAAAATTTACCCAAGTAGTCATACAAGATGCGCCATCATAAACAATTGTATAAACAGATCTAGCACCTGTACGCGCATTGGCTGCAGGCACTGAAAGTGTTGCTGAACCATTACAGTTAATTGTTACCGTGCCTGTCGCATTTGAAGTTGGACCATTTTTAATTGAGAATACATAGTTACCGCCGGGTTTAACGTTGGTAATATTCACAGTTATGGCAGCACCACCACCACTAGTTTGGTCGTAGTAATACATATTACCCAAGTTGGCATCCCAAGAAACTGTACCTGCACCACCAGCGCTTGTTAAACGTTGCGACCAAATTTGACCATTGGCTTTTACAGTTCCTGATACTTCAAGCTTTTCAGTGGTTGGCGTAATACCAATACCAATTGAACCTGATGCTGCAATCGTTAATTGCACAGTACCGCTAGCTTGTAACGCTAAAGAATTATTATCTAATGTTCCAAGTGTTGCCGTTGTTGTAAACGAGTTACCACCATTAACAAAAGCAAATGTATTTATATCAGTTGAAGCAATACTTCTAAATGACGGTGTAGCTGCAGCTCCACTCGTTGGACCTGCGTAGAAAGTTTTTGCCGCTTGCGTACCTAAAGCACTTGCTACACCAGTGCTTGTTAACGAGATTGCACCCGCAGTCACAGTTAAATTACCCGCAGCAGGTACACTTATAATACCTTTTGTGGTCGCTGTTGCGTCTTGGTAGGCTTGCGTACTTACACCAGTAATTCTTCCTTTAGCATCGTAAGTTATAACTGGAATTGCACTCGATGAACCAACAGTACTTGCTGCAATCACTGATGATAATGTCAACGCACCTGTGTTAGACAATGTCGCATCACCACTCATAGCTACTGCCGAAGCAACACCAGAGCCATTACCTACCCAGAATGATCCGTTCGTTAAAGAGTCTGATAATCTATTAGCCCAAGATAAATTTCCTGAACCATCGTTAGCTAAAATTTGATTTGCGCCACCTTGAGCCGCTGGCAATCTTAATGTGTAATTCGTTACAATGGCCGGTGTCTCTAATGTAATTTCACCAGAAGTTCCACCTCTTAGAACAGCCTGAAGTTGGCTGATAACGCCAGCAATAAATCCACCTGAACCATCACGTTTAACAATTGTGTTTGCAAGATTTGCTGAATTTGCATTTAAAGTATCGCTGACACTTTGTGAAACTTGCGCTGAAGTTTTTCCGCCTACTGCCGCTACCGTATTAGCAGCGATATTACCAGTCACATCCCCAGCTAAATTCGGAATGTCACCCGACACAAGACTAACTCCACTTGTGATACGACCTAAGGCATCGACTGTTACTTTTGTATAAGCACCAGCTGTTACACCAGAGTTCGCTAGCCCAACCACAGGAGATGATACGCCACCAGTAATTACGATTTGACCTGCAACACCTGATACCGAAGTTACTTTATCTGTGAACGTTTGGAACTGTGTATTTGTCAGAGCACCTTGAGTAACTCCCGCAGTTCCTGCATTTGGAAGGTTAAATGTATGCACACCATTTGTCGTTGCAACATTTAAGGCTGTACCTGTTGAGCCGATTGCAAAAGTTTGTGTAGCCGATGTTGAGCCGTTTAATGAAGTTAGCGCACTAAAGTTCGTTACAATTTGTTTCCAGCTTGTGGCACCTGAATCATAGTACTCAAACGCACCTGAATCAGTATTGTAAATTTGCAGACCGTTTTGGGCTGCTCCTGTACCGATTGCATTACGTTGTAATGTCGTCATACGAGGAATTAAAATACCCGCAGTTGTTGAAGCGACTTCAAATGCCGCGCCTGCTGTAACTGTAGCTGTGCCAACACCAATTGTTGTTGAAGCTACTAACGATGGAACTGTTAAAGCTCCTGTCATCGTATCACCAGCTTTATTCACCGGAGTATAAGTTAATGCCGCAGTCACATTAGCGCCTGTTAATGAAATTTGACCTGCGCCATTTACAGTAATGTTACTTCCGATCGAAACAACACCAGTGTTTGTAGCATCAGCTACACGTAAAGTTTGTGACGCTACTGTTGTTAAACGGCCATAAGCGTCTACAGTTACTACCGGAATTGTGAATGATGAACCGTATGTTCCAGCTGTTACACCAGAGTTTGCTAAACCAATTGTCGGAGAAGATGTGGTACCCGTTACTACTAATTGACCTGCTACCGCTGTTACAGAAGTTACTTTATCGTTAAACATTGTGTATTGCGCATTTGTAATAGCACCTTGAGTAACACCCGTTGTTGCAGCCATTGGAATATTAAATGTGTGAACTCCAGCAGCTGTTACTACATTGAATGAAGTACCAGCCGTGCCTGTTGCAAATGTTTGAACTGGAGCTGTTGATCCATTTAACGATGTGATTGCACTAAAGTTAGTAACTACTGTCTTCCAAGCTGCAGCAGTGCCATCGTAATACTCTAAAGCTTTAGTGTCCGTGTTATAGATTTGTAAGCCATCTTCAGTGCCACCTGCTGTAATAGCATTACGCTGAAGTGTCGTCATACGTGGAATTAAGATACCTTTTGTTGTTGAAACGATATCTAAAACCGCATACGTATTATTTGTAGCCGTACCAAGACCGATTGTATTTGAAACAACTAATGAAGGCGTTGTTAATCCACCCGTCATCGTATCGCCAGCCTTATTCACCGGAGTATAAGTTAACGCTGCAGTGACATTTGCAGCCGTTAATGAAATTTGACCAGCACCATTTACGGTAATATTACTTCCAATAGAAACAACACCTGTGTTTGTTGTATCAGCAATTGGAAAAGTTTGTGAAGCTACCGAAGTTAAACGCCCGAAAGCATCTACTGTAACAATTGGAATTGTGTGCGATGCTCCATAAGTTCCGGCTGTTACACCAGAATTTGCGAAACCAATCATCGGAGCAGATGGTGTTCCGCCTAAAGTGATAGGTGCTGTTGTTGAAACAACTCCACCTGGTGTATAGCCTAAAGCTGTTGTTACATCAGAAGAAGATAGTTGCGCCCCTGAAGTTACACGGCCTTTTCCATCAACTGTCACTTTCGTGTATTGAGCTCCTGATGTCACACCGGCACCAACAGAAACTAACGTCACAGCACCTGTGCTCGACATCGTTGCGTCACCACTCATCTGAACTGCCGTAGCAACACCTGAAGCATTACCCACATAGAATGAACCAGCCGTCATGCTTGCACTTAACATCGGTACCCAAGTTGTTCTGACTTGGCCAGCTGTCGCTGAAGCGATTCCTAAACCGTATCCAGCCGGAGGAACAACAGAATTATCAGGTAAGATAATATCGTAGTTTGGTGTTCCAATTGGAGTAAAGATACCGATTGAATTTGTTAAACCATTTTGAATACGTAAATTACGTTGAACAGTCATGTCCTGTACAGTTGTGATGTTGTTTGCAATGAAGTTACCGTTTGCATCACGACGTACGATTGTTCCACTTGAATTTTGATCAGTCGCCGACGCCACAGCATCCACTGTCGTTGTTACTTGTGCTGCCGTTCTTCCACCAACTGTTGCTACAACTGTGGCAGATAATGAACCGGTCACATCACCTGATAATGAAGAACCTAACGCATTAATCACATCAGAGCTTGATAATGAAATCACGCCTGCAGCAACTGAAATGTTACTTCCAACTTGCACCACACCCGTTTCAGTTGTTGAAGCTAAACGTAACGATGAAGATGCCACACCTGTTGCGCGGCCGAAAGCATCGTAAGTTACTACTGAAATTGTTGAAGATGAACCGTATGTTCCAGCTGTGATACCAGAGTTTGCTAAACCAACTACAGGAGAAGATACACCACCTGTGATAACGATTTGACCTGCAGCACCTGAGACCGAAGTTACTTTATCTGTGAATGTTTGGAATTGTGCATTTGTCAGAGCACCTTGAGTTACGCCTGCAGTACCAGCATTCGGAAGATTAAATGTGTGAACCCCTGCTGCTGTAACCACATTAAATGATGTGCCCGCAGAACCTGTCGCAAAAGTTTGAACAGGAGCTGTTGAACCGTTTAATGATGTGATGGCGCTGAAATTAGTTACAACTGTTTTCCAAGCTGTCGCGCCAGAATCGTAGTATTCAAGCGCCCCTAAATCCGTATTGTAAATTTGTAAACCGTTTTGCGCAGCCGCTGTAGTAATCGCATTACGTTGCGCTGTTGTCATACGCGGAATTAAAAGACCCGCCGATGTTGAAGACATTTCAAGTACAGCCCCAGCAGTCACAGCCGCAGTGCCAATACCAACTGTTGTTGAAGCTACTAACGATGGAACTGTTAAAGCACCCGTCATTGTATCGCCAGCTTTATTTACCGGAGTATAAGTTAACGCTGTAGTTACATCAGCTGCTGTTAATAATGTACTGCTTGTTACGCGACCAAAAGCATCGACTGTTACTTTTGTATATGTACCAGCTGTTACACCAGAGTTTGCTAAACCAATCACCGGAGCGGAAGCTGTTCCACCTAAAGTGATTGGTGCTGTTGTTGAAACAACACCGCCTGGTGTGAAACCTAAAGCTGTTGTTACATCTGATGAAGCTAATTGTGCGCCCGATGTAACGCGGCCTTTACCATCAACTGTTACTTTCGTGTACTGAATACCCGAAGTAACTCCTGCACCGACTGAAGCTAATGTTAATACGCCCGTATTTGCAATCGTCGCATCACCAGCTACCGTTACACCAGTCGCTTGATTCGAACCATTACCGATGTAAATTTGGCCGTTAGCTAAATAATCAGTTAAGGCATTTACCCATGTTGTCGCGATAATTGTTGAAGTAGAGCCAGAAGCGACCGCTAACACTTGGCCCACATTCGGAGCCACAGTGTTATTTGGTAATACGATATCGTAATTTGGAGTTGCGATCGGCGTTGTGATACCGATGTAATTTGTCATACCGTTTTGTACACGTAAGTTCGCTTGAACTGTCATGTTTTGAACTGTCGTAATGTTTCTTGCCGTAAAATCACCATTTGCATCACGTCTTACAATTGTTCCGCTTGAGTTGTTTGATGTTGCCGAAGCCACGGCATCAACAGTTGTCGCAATATTAGCAGCTGTTCTGCCACCCACTGTTTGAACAACAGTTGCATCTAACGTGCCCGAAACATCGCCACCTAATGCACCCATCGCCGCAATCACATTGGCACTTGTGACTGAAATTGTTCCGGCAGTTACTGTAATGTTTGAACCAACTTGCACAATACCTTTTGAACCAGCTGTTGCATCAGCATATGCCGTAGCTGTTGCAGAAGTGATTCGACCCCAAGCATCTACGATAAAGTTTGGAATTAAAGTGTTTGATCCGTATGAACCAGCTGTTACACCAGAATTTGCTAAAGTAATTGTCGGAGCTGAAGATGAACCTGTTAATACAATTGGAGCTGCTGCAGAAACTACAGCTACCGGCGTATAACCCAAACCTGAAGTTACATCGGCAAAATTTAATCCTGTACCACTTGTTACGCGACCCCAGTCATCAACTGTTACTTTTGGATATGTGCCAGATGTAACACCCGAAGCAGTTAAACTTAATACTGGATTTGAAGCGCCACCTGAAATTGCTAGTGGAGCCACAGCCGAAACTACATTTGTCGGTGTATAACCTAAACCTGAAGTTACATCTGCGAAATTTAACCCTGTGCCACTTGTTACGCGGCCCCAGTCATCAACACTTACTTTTGGATATGTACCAGATGTTACTCCACTGAATGCCAAGCCAATAGTTGGATTTGAAGCGCCACCAGTTAAAGTAATTGGTGAAGTTGTAGAAACCGAAGCCATCGGAACATAACCTAATGCCGTGTTAATATCGCCATTTGAAAGTTGTGCTCCGCTTGTTACACGGCCTTTACCATCTATAGTTAATTTCGTGTATTGTGTACCTGAAGTGACATTCGAGAAATCTAATAACCTCGCGTCAGCAATAATGCCTGTAGCACTTGCTGAACCTAAATCTAATGAGTTCGCCGTTGCGAAAGTTCCTAAACCTAAATTAGTGCGCGCTGTTGAAACTGAAGCTAGATCACTTAAGTTATTCGCTCTTCTTACATAAGTTCCAGAAGCTGCATCATCGGCTGGAGTAAAACCTAATGCCGTCGTTACATCTAAAGATGATAATTGTGTGCCTGATGTTACACGGCCTTTACCATCAACTGTGACTTTCGTGTACTGAGTACCTGAAGTTACATTTGCAAAATCAAGTAAACGAGCATCAGCAATAATACCTGTGGCACTTGCTGAACCTAAATCTAATGAGTTGGCTGTTGCGAAAGTTCCTAAACCTAAATTAGTACGAGCGGTAGCTGATGAAGCTAAATCACTTAAATTATTCGCTCTTCTTACGTAAGTTCCAGAGGCTGCATCATCAGCCGGAGTAAAACCTAATGCCGTTGTTACATCTGAAGAATTTAACTGCGCACCTGAAGTTACGCGGCCTTTGCCATCAACAGTGACTTTCGTGTACTGAGCACCTGAAGTAACACCGGTACCAATTGATGTTAATGTTAATACACCCGTATTTGCAATTGTTGCATCACCTGCTACTGTCACGCCAGTTGCTGTGTTTGATGCACTACCCATGTAGATTTGGCCGTTAGCTAAATAATCTGTTAATGAATTTACCCATGTTGTTGCAATAATTGTTGAAGTAGAGCCAGAAGCCACCGCTAACACCTGGCCCACATTTGGAGTTACAGCATTATTTGGTAAAACGATGTCATAACTTGGTGTCGCAATTGGCGTTGTGATACCGATGTAATTTGACGAACCGTTTTGTACACGTAAGTTAGCCTGAACCGTCATATTTTGAACGGTCGTAATGTTTCTTGCTGTGAAATCACCGTTGGCATCACGTCTTACAATTGTTCCGCTAGAGTTGTTAGATGTTGCAGACGCTACCGCATCAACCGTCGTTGCAATATTAGCAGCTGTTCTGCCACCCACAGTCTGAACAACAGTATTATCTAATGTACCTGAAACATCGCCGCCTAATGTTCCCATCGCTGCGATCACGTTAGCACTTGTGACCGAGATTGTTCCGGCAGTTACTGTAATATTTGAACCAATTTGTACGATACCTTTTGAGCCTGCTGTGGCATCGGCGTAAGCCACTGCTGTAGCCGATGTAATTCTACCGAATGCATCTACTGTGAAGTTTGGAATTAATGTATTTGAACCGTACGAACCCGAAGTTACGCCAGAATTTGCAAATGAAATCGTTGGATTTGAAGCGCCACCCGTTAACACTAACGGAGAAGCTACAGACACAGAAGCCACCGGTGTATAGCCTAAACCAGTAGTTACATCTGCAAAGTTTAGTGCAGCACCGCTTGTCACGCGGCCCCACATATCAACAGTGACTTTCGGATAAGTTCCAACAGTTACACCTGTTGTATCTAAGCTGATCACTGGATTTGAGGCTCCACCAGAAATCGATAACGGCGAAGCTGCAGAAACTAAATTCGTCGGTGTGTAGCCTAAAGCTGTCGTCACATCAGATGAAGACAACTGTGCACCTGAAGTTACGCGGCCTTTTCCATCAACAGTCACTTTCGTATATTGTGTACCTGAAGTTACGTTTGCAAAATCTTGTAAACGCGCATCAGAGATAATGCCTGTGGCACTTGCTGAACCTAAATCTAATGAATTCGCCGTTGCGAATGTTCCTAAACCTAAATTCGTACGCGCTGTTGCTGAAGAAGTTAAATCACTTAGGTTATTTGCTCTTCGTACGTATGTTCCTGATACCGCATCATCAGCCGGAGTAAAACCTAAAGCTGTTGTAACGTCTGCAGAATTTAATTGGGCTCCTGATGTTACACGACCTTTACCATCTACTGTTACTTTCGTGTATTGTGTGCCTGAAATTACGCCTGCACCCACTGAAATTAATTGAAAGTTTCCAGTGTTCGAGATCGTCGCATCACCAGTCATCGCAACACCTGTTGCAGTGCCTGATGCATTACCTACATATAAATATCCTGGAGCTAACAAGTCAGTTAAAGCATTTACCCAGCGTGTTGCGATGACTGAACCTGTTGAACCAGAAGCCACCGCCAATACTTGACCAACTGATGGAGCTACAGAGTTATTCGGTAAAACGATATCGTAATCTGGAGAAGCAATTGGAGCCGTAATACCGATGTAATTACTCATTCCATTTTGCACACGTAAATTAGCCTGAACCGTCATATTTTGCACAGTCGTAATATTTCGTGCTGTGAAATCACCGTTCGCATCACGTCTTACAATTGTGCCACTTGAATTTAAGTGAGTTGCTGTAATTGTATCCGATACCGACTGTGAAATCTGCGCAGCCGTTTTGCCACCAACTGTTTGAACTACAGTCGCATCAAGAGTTCCCGAAACATCGCCACCTAATGAACCCATCGCAGCGATTACGTTAGCACTTGTAACTGAGATTGTTCCTGCAGTTACAGTAATGTTCGAGCCAACTTGCACGATACCTTTTGAACCAGCCGTCGCATCAGCGTAAGCCACAGCTGTTGCTGAAGTAATTCTACCAAATGCATCAACAGTGAAATTTGGAATTAATGTATTTGAACCATACGAACCCGATGTAACACCACTATTTGCGAATGAAATCGTTGGATTTGAAGCACCACCAGTTAATACAAGTGGAGAAGCTACAGAAATAGAAGCCACCGGCGTATAACCTAAACCAGACGTTACATCTGTAAAGTTTAAGCCCATACCATTTGTTACACGGCCCCATTGATCAACCGATACTTTTGGATATGTTCCAGAAGTAACACCAGAAACATCTAAGCTAATTACAGGGTTTGAAGCACTGCCAGTAATTGATAACGGAGAAGCTGCAGAAACAAGATTAGTCGGCGTATATCCTAAAGCGGCTGTTACATCAGAAGAAGATAACTGCGTACCTGAAGTTACGCGTCCTTTTCCATCAACAGTCACTTTCGTGTACTGAGTACCTGAAGTTACATTTGCAAAATCTTGCAATCTTGCATCAGCGATAATACCAGTAGCACTTGCTGAACCTAAATCAACTGTATCTGCTGTAGCGAATGTTCCTAAACCTAAATTCGTGCGAGCCGTTGCTGATGAAGTTAAATCACTTAAGTTATTCGCTTTACGTAAATATGTTCCAGAAACTGCGTCATCAGCTGGAGTATACCCTAAAGCTGTTGTTACATCGCTTGATGCTAACTGCGCACCAGAAATTACGCGACCTTTACCATCAACCGTTACTTTTGTGTATTGCGTGCCTGATGTAACTCCTGCACCCACTGATGCTAATGTTAATACGCCCGTATTTGAAATCGCCGCATCACCAGTCATTGCAACACCTGTTGCAGTGCCTGAAGCGTTACCTACAAAAATATAACTAGGTGCTAATGAATCTGTTAAAGCGTTAATCCAGCGTGTGGCAATCACTGAAGATGTTGATCCTGTCGCCACTCCCAGTACTTGTCCTACTGATGGAGCAACAGCGTTATCTGGTAAAACGATATCATAACTTGGAGTCGCAATTGGAGTAGTGATACCGATATAATTCGTCATGCCGTTCTGTACACGCAAATTGCGTTGCACAGTCATATCTTGAACTGTTGTGATGTTGTTGGCTGTGAAATCACCATTCGCATCACGCTTAACAATTGTACCGCTTGAATTTAAATGTGTAGCTGTGATCGTATCACTTACACTTTGTGAAATTTGTGCGGAAGTCTTACCGCCCACTGTTTGAACTACAGTGGCATCAAGAGTTCCTGAAACATCTCCACCTAATGTTCCCATCGCTGCGACCACATTTGCACTTGTTACCGAAATCGTACCTGCAGTTACCGTAATATTAGCACCAACTTGCACGATACCTTTTGTTACATTTGTTGCATCAGCGTAAGCCGACATTGTCGCTGAAGTGATTCTTCCCCACTGATCAACGATAAAATTCGGAATTAATGTATTCGATCCGTATGCACCTGAAGCAACTCCGCTATTCGCTAATAAAACTGTTGGATTTGAAGCTGTGCCTGTTAATAAAAGTGGAGTAGCTACAGAAACTGAAGCTACCGGTGAGTAACCTAAACCAGAAGTTACATCAGCAAAATCTAATCCTGTACCACTTGTAACACGGCCCCAAATATCAACAGTCACTTTCGGATAAGTTCCAGCCGCTACGCCCGAGTTAGCCAAGCCGATTGTTGGATTTGAAGCACCACCAGTAAGCGTGATCGGCGCTGTTGATGAAACCGAATTCATCGGCACATAACCCAAGCCAGTTACAACATCTGTATTATTTAACACTGAACCACTTGTTACACGGCCCCAGTTATCAACAGTTACTTTCGGATATACGCCCGAAGTCACACCAGAATCAGCTAAACCAATCACTGGATTCGAAGCTCCACCTGAAACTGTAATTGGTGCTGTTGAAGAAACAACATTTGTTGGTGTGTAACCTAAAGCTGTTGTTACATCGCCTGATGCTAATTGCGCGCCCGAAGTTACACGGCCCTTACCATCAACTGTCACTTTCGTATATTGTGCCCCAGATGTAACACCCGAGCCCATTGAAATTAACTGTAAGTTTCCTGTATTCGACATTGTCGCATCGCCAGTCATAGCAACGCCCGTTGCCGTGCCTGAAGCGTTACCAACAAATACAAAACCTGGAGCTAATGAATCTGTTAATGCATTAATCCAGTTTGTTGCAATCACTGATGAAGTTGAACCCGTTGCAACCGCTAATACCTGACCGATATTCGGAGCGACAGCGTTGTTTGGTAAAACGATGTCATAACTTGGTGTCGCAATCGGCGTTGTAATACCGATATAATTTGCCATACCGTTTTGCACACGTAAGTTACGTTGCACAGTCATATCTTGAACCGTCGTGATGTTATTTGCAGTAAAGTTACCGTTGTTGTCGCGTTTAACGATCGTACCACTTGAATTTAAATCAGTTGCGGCAAGAGTATCACTCACACTTTGAGAAATTTGCGCAGCCGTTTTTCCACCGACAGTTTGAACAACTGTATTATCTAAAGTTCCAGAAACATCGCCACCTAAAGAACCCATCGCTGCAACAACGTTGGCACTTGTGACTGAAATCGTACCGGCAGTGACCGTAATATTAGCGCCAACTTGCACGATACCTTTGGTTACATTTGTCGCATCTGCATAAGTCGACATTGTTGCTGAAGTGATTCTTCCCCACTCATCAACAATGAAATTTGGAATTAATGTGTTAGATCCATAAGCCCCAGAAGACACTCCACTGAATGCTAAACTAAATACTGGATTTGAAGCGCCACCAGTTAGCATGATCGGCGCTACCGCTGAAACCGTATTCATTGGCACATAACCTAAACCAGCAACAACATCTGCATTATTTAATTGCGCACCAGATGTAACTCGACCTTTACCGTCAACAGTGACTTTGGTGTACTGCGCACCAGAAGTAACTCCTGCACCCATTGAAATTAACTGTAAATCACCTGTATTCGACATTGTCGCATCACCAGTCATTGTCACCGGTATTGCTGTACCAGAGACATTACCAACAAACATTTGTCCACTTGGTAACACATCAGTTAAAGCTGTGATCCATGTCGTTGCAATCACTGATGAAGTTGAACCTGTTGCAACAGCCAGAACCTGACCAATGCTTGGAGCCACAGCATTATTAGGTAAAACGATATCGTAACTTGGTGTTGCGATCGGTGTTGTAATACCGATGTAATTTGCCATGCCATTTTGCACACGTAAATTACGTTGCACAGTCATATCTTGCACTGTCGTAATGTTGTTCGCCGTGAAGTTACCGTTGTTATCGCGCATCACCAACGTCGCACTTGAATTCGCTGCTGAAGCTAATTTACATGTCCACGTTGTGCCGTTATAGAATGGAACTTCACCAGAAGCACAAACTGTGCTTGTTAACGCTGAACCGCTGGCATCAACGGCTACAAAACCGCTACCAGTTAATGAGCTTACACCAGTACCGCCACGTGCAATCGGAAATGTTCCCGTCGTAATTTTTGAAGTATCTAAATTCGGAATATCAGAAGCTAATAAAGTGGTCGCACTTGTAATAAGACCTTTGATATCTACCGTAAATTTTGTATATGTGCCGGCCGATACACCGCTATCTTGCAAACCAATCGTTGGAGTTTGCGACGTTCCACCTAAAGTAATCGGAGCAGTCGTTGTCACTGAAGCCACTTTATTATTAAAAGTTGCAAAATCAGTAGCTGCTAAATAACCATCAACTGTTGTTGATGCGCGCGTGATTGAAATTGTTGGCGTTTGCCCGCCCGTTGAAGCTAACGGTGCTGTTGCTGAAACATTTGTAACGTTACCAGTTGTTGGCGAAATCCAAGTTGTGTTTCCAGAAGCATCTGTTGCTAGAACAAATCCACTGACTGGCATCGTTGAAGGTAAAGTTAATACATAACTAACAGCTAAAGCCACTGGTGCATTCACTGTTACAGCCTGCGTATTACCAGCATTATAAAGTAATAAATTTCTAATTGAAGAATTAGTCGCTGATAATGTATTTACCGCAACATTACCTGAACCATCACGTTTAACAATCGTACTTGCTGTATTAGCCGAAGTAGCGGCTAACGTATCAGATACACTTTGTGAAATTTGTGCTGAAGTTTTTCCGCCCACTGTTGAAACCACTGTGGCCGAAACTGTACCTGTCACATCACCTAATAATGGTGACGTTGTTTGAAACGCATTAACAATGCGTGGATCATTACCGGCTGCTACAGTATTTGCTGTTGTACCCACATTAAGTGTTAACATGGCATCGACAGTCGGGTTATTCGATGGTGGAGCACCCGTTACGCCTAAATAAGGATTAGCTGAAGTGATCGATTGAACAGTCCCTTTACTGCCTTGACGAGAAATCCAGTGAGTTCCTGTATAGTATAAAACTTCACCGCCAACAAATGTTGAACTGACTGTCGTTAATGGTTGGCCAAAGATTTTACTGACTACGGTAGCCGATTGAGTACCCGTGACCTCACCTTGAAGTGGAGCAGAAAAATTCGCCACTGTTCCTTGTGAAGTCACGTAGTAAGAACTTTGACCTTTTACGACGTTATCCAACTCTTCATATAAAGGACGAGTCATCGCCGGAACCGCATACGGAACCGGAACACCAAAACCGTTGATTTCAACAACTCTTAATAAGCTTGAAGCACCAAAGCCGCCAACTGCACTTGCATTTAAAGCTTCGATAGCTAACGGAACATAGTTAATCGCCTGCGAAGGAAGTGGTTCATAAGCTGATCCACCTGGCGGAACGAAATACACATTTAATCTGCGTGAATTCGCAGTCCCTGGAACTGTACCACCGTTAATACAATTAATAGTTCTTGTTGGATCAGTAATGAAAATATCTGCAAATGGATTTAATAAAGCCGCAGGTAAAGTCGAGCTTCCGCCGTTAACTGTTAAAGTAAAGTTACCATCAGCTGCTGTTAAGTTCTGCGTTTGTGTTTCTTGGTAAAGTACGCAGGTCGGTACATCAGGATGCACAACTTGCATTAAGAACTGAACAGATCCACTGACTGGAGCATTTGAGTTAGCTGTATCTAAAATACGACCATGATAGGTTAATTGTGGTCCGAACGCCTGTGCATTTGCGATAAATGGTGATAGCAACAATAAAAGAGCCACTAGGCGGTTCAGACATTTAATCATGGAGACTCTCCATACATTAAACCCTGACCATTCAAGTACACTCTATACCTTGAAGACCCAGTTAACACCGATGTGCGCTCCATCGGGCTTGCAAACGAGGCTTGCGTAAAATATCTGTCTGAATCCGTGCAAAATTCAAATAGCGGAGAAAGCGGAACGTTACCGCCACCTGTACATGTTGCTGTGGTATGTACTGTTGTTGGCGGTTTAAATTCCTGCTGGCTGCTGGCTACGAATTCACGAACTTTAAACTGATAACGATCTTGTGTTCTGACAAACACGTGTTGTGATTCTTCAAGTGGCACTGTCGGGTTTTTATTATTAAAACCGTTTCTTGCCGTAATATAGATTTCGTAAATCGTACTGTCTTCTAAGATATGATCAGGAGCTGTAATCCAAGTCGGGCTTTTTGCGCCTGCAATTTCAATAAATGTACCTTGAGAAGTTGATGGTGAAGCTTGGTACACCGGCATGATGCCGTTAAAAGAAGAAGGTTGTAATGTTTGATCAGCAATTTTTTTGTAATATAAAGTGTAACGGGCAGAGCTTCCGTCCATGTAATCAGCTTTTGTCCAATTCACTAAAATAGATTTTCTTAAACCTTCAGTGCTAGTGATTCTAAACGGACCCGGTTTTTCAACACGACGAACAGTTAATAAAAAACTTGTACTCACTGTTGACCAATAATCAAAAAGATCAACCGAGATGGTAATTTGTTTTGAAGCTGTTACCGAACTTGAACGAATCGTTAATAAACAGTTTGGATAAGTTCCTGACACCGACATATTTTTCGGAGCAACAACTGTGTTGTCAGATGATCGCGCTGCTACGTTGATAGCACTGCAAAATAAAAATGTGTCTGGATCTGAAATTTGAAATGGAAGACTTACAACATCATTCTCATCCATTTCAAGATCTGCCATTGGACTAATTGTTGGAGGAGAAGATTCAGTGCGAAGACCCGGATTATATCCCGAAGAAATTTCAGAATTTTTTCCGCCGAGTAAATTGAAATTACAACCTGATAAAAAGAGTATTTGCACTAGAGAAAAAAGTAAGACGAACAACGCAACCGTGTTGCGTTTTGAATTGTGAAATAAAAATGAAATCTTTTTCATTTTATTCAAACGTATTCATCTCCTACTACGTGCCACAAATCGCGCTTCCTTAAATATTACCATAACTTAGCTCACAGTATTTTTTTAAAAGCACTAAACCTGTCTGTAATTGCACCTACTGATATTTTGTCTTGTTTCAAGACGTAGGCACAACAGGACTAGACATGTTTTGGACTTTCGGTTTAGGCGTTTCGGTGAAGATCCTGTTAAGAATTCTCGACAAAATTTGTTGTTAATTTTTTTTGTTAAGAATTAGGTATTAAGGTCTGTCGGCCTTGATAGTGGCTTCTGACCAGTCTTTTAACTTCCACGAGTATGTGAATAGCAACGCAAGCTCTTTTGCATTCTGCGTTTCGATCGATGTATCTTGTGAAGCCATGGCATAGCGAAGAGTACCTTTTAAATACTCTTCAATGCGGTCATGTGTGACTGAAAATTCAATGCTTTGACCAGAGCCCGCTTGAACATCGACATTGCTCACTTTAGTAGGCGCTAATGTGAAGTATTTAAGTTCAGTATCGAATCTGAATTTACCCGCTTGATGAATCATATAACTGATATCAAAGAATACTGACGACACGTTAGCTGAATACACACGAACACCGCACAGTGAAACATCATTCACGGTACAGATACTTCCCTGAATTAAATTCTGAAAATTAAAGACGTAATATAATTTATCAAACTGACGAAAGCCTAGGCCGATACCCCAGTTACCTTTTTCATAACGGGCTTCGGCTTGTAAGCTTGTCAGTAAACGGTCGCCACCTTCAATCGGTACACTTTTAATATCCGGCAACATTTGATTGTTCTGTAATTCGGCATATAAAACAGTTTTAACATTTTCGTTCCAGTAATTATTCCAACCAAAACCTGCCGCTAAATTTAATTTTGAAAGTAGTAAACCATCTTTTTGCGCGCCGGGAACCGCATTCGAATCCACGCCGTCATATCTATTGTTGTATCCGCCGATATTTGCAAAGATCGCTGAATAACGTGTAATACATTCTGATCCAGTCCATTCACCTTCACAGATCATGCGGTAGCGTAAAGCTTCTGAAATATTATCCTGAGATTTTTCAGCCGCTTCGACATCCTGAATTTGCTGATCGGCAGGCTTGGCTACGATTTCACTGAATTTATCGACAGGCTTTACCTCAGTCGCCGCAGAAACCGGCGGAGGGAATACGATCGGCTCTGGTTTTACTTCGACAGGCGTTTCAGCAGCAGGAACCAATTCTGCAGAAACCATGCGGAATTCTTTTTCGTCTTGGATAATTTTGTAAGGTCTTACTTCTTCTTCACAATGAAATGGTAAAGTGATGATCGTACCTGGCGAAATCACATCTGGATTTTGAAAATTATTAACCTTAAGAAGATCATTCATCGAGCCTTTATTGCCAAACACAGGCTCAAGACCGAATTTACGAAGGACAGCGGCTGCGTGCTCACCTTTTGCAATTTTGTATTTTGTAGTCTTTGTAACCGGCGAACATACGCCGTTTAACGGCGCGGCTTCGACCGCTATGGCAGAAAGCAAGCCCCCAAGGAAAACCCAAAGGATGAAACTGATACTTCGCATACCTTAATTATTTGATAACATTTATAGATTAATCAAACGATCTTATGATTATGGCTCTTCTAGACTAGCCGGAAGTCGATTTCCATCACCATCAGTTTTTAAGCGCTCTTGCTGTGATTGGAACCTAAAATAGTCAAACTCTGACTTAATCTTAGCGTCAGCCTGCAAGGCCGCAGCCTTCTGTTGAAACTCTTTATTTTTCGATGTCAGAACGTTTCGTTGATAAATATCAGCTAACGATTCTGCATAGAATAGCTCATTAGGTTCAGCATCGTAGAATTCTTCAAACAATTTAACAGCATCAGCCATCTTATCTTGTTGTAATAAAGCCCACGCAAGTAGAGGTTTAATATTTTTATTTCTTGTTTTAAGCTCTAAAGCCTTTGCCGCTAAGAATTCTAACTCAGAGTAAGGCTTTTTCTTTTCATACCAAAGCTCTGCTAATACCGAATAGATTTCTGAATTTTCAGGGTTCAGCTTTTTCGCAAGTTCGATCTGGCGCTGAAAGCTTTTCATATTATTCATTTTAAAATGAATATAGGCCGCTAAGATTCTTAACTTATCATCTTTTGGAAATGATCTAATACCTTGTTCAACAAGTGCCATAGATTCAACATAGCGTTTTTTCCAGATCATAAATTGGCCATACTCTTGGTAAAGCTCTAACGAATCCGGGCGTAACTGATGAGCACGACGTAAACGATTTAAAGCTAAGTCAGTTTGGCTGTCTTTCCACTCTAAACGGGCTAGCTGAACTTGTGCTGTCGGGTAATATTCAGACCACGAAGCTAAGCTTTCTAAGGTCGTTGTGGCTTCACCAACATCATTTTGCGCTAAGTGAATTTGCGAAATAAAAAATACTGATTGGTCAGATTTTGTGATTTCGTATAACTCTTGATACAACTCTTCTGCGTTTGTGAAATCGCGTTTTAAGAAAAGCACATGCGCAATTTTAAATTCGATACCCACCGAATCCGGATACATTTCTTTTTGCTTTTTTAATTCGGCAATCGCATCGTCATAAGCACCAATACGGATACAGGCTTGCGATAAACGCTCAGACACATCTAAGTCATACGGGTGATATTTAGAGAATTTCGTACCTAACGCGTACAAATCTTGCCATTTACGTAAGTCATATTGAATCGCCGTCATCTTCTTCATGGTTAATAAATCAAACGGTTTAGCTTTTTCAGCTAATTGTAATTCAGCCAAAGCTTGTTCAAATTGATTCTGTCTTTGAAAAACTTCAAAACGGCCTAAATGTACGCGGTACGCTTCTTCACCATTTTTTTCTAACGCTGCTAAATTTGCAGACGCTTTATCCAAACGGTTCATATTTAAATTCATTTGATAGATTTTCCATAAAGGAAAATTTTCTTTTTTTAGGTCATAAAGCTTTTCGTTAATCGTAATCACTTTTTCAAAAGATTCAGCTGATTCGTAAATATCTGAAACTAATTTTAAGCGTGCGTATTCAAACTGACTTACATCGCTTAACTTTTCTAACTCAATTAACGCTAAGTTATTCTGATTTTTCTTATGAAAGGCAACACTTAACCAATAGCGGGCATCATCGTTTGCAGGATCATGCAGTAATGATAACTTAAAATACTCAACCGCTTTGTCATAGTTACTATCATTTAAATAGCCAAGACCTACATCTCTGTAATAGCCAGTGCGTGTTTCGTGCTGTGGAAAAAGATCTGAATAAACTGTCTTTTCAGGAATAGCCACCGGCGCTTGGGCACATCCCCAAGTTAAAGCCATACTTCCTAATAAGAAGATCAGATTAATCTTTTTCATCACTCTTCTCTTCGGTGTTTGCCAGACTGGACTGTACTAGACCTCAGACCAGATAACGGCACTAAACTTGAAATAGTTCATTTGGAACATTTTAAACCCTAATAAAGGAAGTCTTATGAGAAATTTAATAGCCCTTTTAAGTCTAGTGTCGATTTCTTTAACAGCTTTTGCCAAAGAAAAGTGTGTAACGACGGATATTCTTGCTGAAAAAGAAAGAATCGCAAAGGTTGAAGGATTAAGCGAAGGTGAACGTTCAGTTCTATTACAAAGTGCCTATTCAGTTAAAATGGTGCAGATCTTAGCGTGCTCTGGCTTAAAACAAAAAATCAGCAAAACTGATTCAGCGTTTGGTGTAGCTTTTATGGAAGACGATATGAAATCTCGTATTCATGCCCTTGAAACACAACGTTCAAATATTGAAAGCTTACTTAAAGATGATGAATTAAGCGCCATTGAACGTGATATCTATTCACGCAGCTGGGCTTTAATTCCGCAAGAAATCGAGCGCGAAAAAGCGACTACGGCTTCTATCATCAAAGGTATTAAAAAGTTAACTCGCGATTTCTAGTATGAGCCAAGAAAAATTCTGGAACGACAATGCAAATAACTGGGCGCAAGTCATTGAAGCTAACTTGATCGCAAGCCGCGCGGTCACTAATGCAGCCATCGTCAATGAAATTGTAAATTTAAAGCCACAAACGGCTTTAGATATTGGCTGCGGTGAAGGTTGGCTTACCCAAGTCTTAACCGAGAAAAATATAAATTGTATCGGGATAGATGGTTCGCAGAATTTGATTACCATAGCTCGGCAAAAAAGGTCTGGTTCATTTTCCTGTGTGAATTACACCCAAATTGCTGAAAGAAAGTGGCAACCGCCCCATCCTATCGACATAGCTGTATTTAATTTTTCATTACTCGAAGAAAACCTGACTGATCTTTTAAAAAAGACTACAGAATTTTTAACGCCACAAGGGCATTTGTTAATTCAAACCTTACATCCAAAAAATTTGGTTGAATACCGCGATGGCTGGAACGAAGAAGATTTTAAAACGATGAGTATTCCTTTTAACGGAAAAATGCCATGGTACGGGCGCACACTTGAATCATGGAAATTATTATTTACTGAATGCAGTTTAAATCTAGTTAAAACAACAGAGCCCGATTTAAATGGCAAACCGAGCTCTGTGATTTTTGTTCTTAAAAAGATTTAGAAGAGCTCTGCACAAGCGGCTTCAGGATTTGCTTCTACAAGTTTTTGCACTTGGCTTAACATCGTATCACACGCTGGCACGACTTGCGCTTCTTGGCGATTTAACGGCCCGAAGTGTGCGCGTAAAATACGAATCAGCGTCATCGCGTATTCTGTAGCAAAAGCCGGACAACGTTTTAAAAACGCCTGGTAATCTGCTCCTGCACCCGATCCTAGAACCGATTGTGCTGAACAGCTTACACCTTCTTTAAACGTTGCTAAATGACAGCGGCTTTCATCAGCTAAGTACTCATCGTAAAGTTTACGTAATTCTGTTGAAGCTCCCATCGAGTTGTAGCTTTGCTGAAATAAGCCCGCTTCGCCTTCAGAAGACGAACGATCAGATCCCGCGGCGGTATCCCAACCGACACAATAACGACCTGAACTTTCACGCATTCCTAATCCCACACCAATCACATAAGTTGAATGAAGGGGTTCGTCACCGGCTGGGCTTGTTTGAAGACCGGCATTTGCTAAAATACTGCTGTAGTGAGCCAAAACATCTTTTGCTGCATTACCTGAACTTGCCGATTTTAAAATCGAAGCTGCAGGTTTAACTGGGTTTGCGCGAATACGACAAAGACTTCGTGCATAGGTTAATGACATACCTTTTAAATAAGCCATAGGCGGCTTACCACGGCTTGTAAACGAAAACTGGGCACAAGATGATTTCGCGGCAATATCTTTAATGGCGGCCGTATAACCCGCGCTAGGAGCCGGTGTCGGAGTCGGCGTAGGTTCTGGTGTAGGCGTCGGCGTCGGTGTTACGACCGGCGGTTGCGACACTGTCGGTGTTCCCGAAGTTGTCGGAGTTGATTGGGAGTTGTTGCTATCAGACTTCGTTGAAGAATTACTTGATGTAAGGTCTGGGTTTAAACAGCCTGAAAATAGTCCTGTTAAGAGAAAAGCGGCTGTGTAGATTGTTACTGTTTTTGCGAATTGATTTTGTGTTGTTATCCTTTTCTTCATAGATAAGCAGTTTGGACTAAACAGCTTGAAAACCGCTACCAGCAAGGCTTTTGGGTCGAGTCTAGTTTTTCTGTACAGCTTTTTAAGACAGTTTCACCTTCTGTTTATGATGCTGCATTGGGTTTGTTTGTTTTGCGTTAAACCCTCGACGTTGGGCCATTCATTTCGCTGCAATGAAAACCGATAACTTCAACACTATGGCAGAAATTACAGTTTTAAAACAGATCACCGACTTTGCTTTCAAACAAAAAGTTTTCATCAAACTTATGAATGGCGATGCCGTTCTTTTACTTAAAGACAAGTATGATCGCACATTGCCGTTGAAAGTGACGCGCTTAGAAGAGCAGAATAAATTTTACTGTAAAGGCGCTGTAAAGCTTGATTTAGATTTTTCATATTCTGAAAACTACACCGCCCATTTTATGGTTGATACAGAAAAATACATGTTTGAAACAACACCCCTATTAGAAGATGGCCATGTTGTTTTAAATTTAAAACGTGTCTTTCATCTGCAAAACCGTCAAACAGTTCGTTATAAAGTTCCGGCTGACACACATTTAAAATTAGTGATCGGCTCCTTAAACGAAGAAACTTGTTTATTAGATTGTTCGGTATCAGATTTAAATTCACATGGCTGTTCTGTTATCGTGAATGCCCCGAAGACTGTTTTACAGTCTAAAGATTTAATTGATGCTACTTTAATTAACGGCACTGAAGGCTCTTTACAGCTTCAAGGCGTGATTAGAAACGTACGCCCGCATGGGCCAGAACAATTTGCAGTGGGTATTGAATTTCACCATATGCTTTATTCTGGTGAAGACAAGCTTGTCTCAATGATCAATGAGCTTCACCAAAGAACTCATTTAAAATCATCTTAAATAAACAAACAGATTAAAATAAAAAACCCGCTCTTTGAAAGCGGGTTTTTTTAATCTGTTTAATCACAATATTATTCGCTAGCTATCGGAGGTGTCTCACCATCAGAACATGGCTCAGCCGGTGTCGTCACTGGATCAGACGTCGTAGGATTTTCTGACTGAGTCACTGACGTCGAGAAGCCCGCTACTTTTGCTCCGTTTGCGTTTAAGATCTTCGCACTGTTATTTGACGAAGTACCTGTCGCAAAACCATTGTAATCAAGTGCAGGGTTTGAAAAGCGTGGAATACGAGTGTAAGTACCGTAAGCCATCACTGTTCTGAATCGACCCGAAGAATTTTCATAACCATCGCTATGATTTAGACCGATGTTATGGCCCAACTCATGCGTAAACGAGAACTGCTTAAATGCTGTCGTTTTCGTGATCGAAAAACCTGAGCTGTAAGTCGATCCGACATAACCAATACCTGCCGTTGACGAGTTCGCATAGTATGCAGCTACCGCGACTAAGTCAGCGCCCACACGTTTACGTTCTGCGTGAACTGCATCCCATTTACCATCACTTGTGCCTTTTAAAGCTGATAAGTCAGATGAGAATGAAGCTTCGGCTTGAGTCAGAGCCAATGTACCTACTAAACGAAGTGATAAGTTCGCACCACTGTTTTGGTAAGCTTTGTTTGAATCAGCCACACCCATTTGGATTAAGGCCTTAATCGCATCACTACCACCGGCATTTTTTAAAGCATTCGGCGTGTAAGCAACCAACACATCAATCTGCGGAACAGCATCCATCGCTGTCGCTTCAGTATCTTGTTGTGTATTTAATGGTTGAACGAAGTTAGCTGTATTCGAACCGCCACCTTCTTCAGTTAAACACTCAGTGTCTGTATCAGTTACAGATTTAACTGTGTGAATACCATTACCGGCAAAACGGATTTCGTAATGTTCTTCAGTGGCTTGTTCACCCACGTTGGCAACCATCACATCATTATTAATAACGATTGTAACATTGCTTAATTGGTCGTTATCAGTTCTTCCTGTGGCTACGATATTGTTATCAGAGTATTTTTTAACCTCTTGTAAAACCACATTCACTGATTTGTTGTTCAGGAGGGGCAAGTGGAAATTGTTGCTGCGTCTTTCTAAGATACGCTGTTTTAACTGCGCAACATCAATACGTACTGTGCGTGATTGTAATGTATCTGCATCTTGTAAAGTGCTGGCAGAAAAATTTGTAACTTCTTGTTCGTTAACGTCTTGAAAAAGATCGTCGTTGTTTTGCATGTTGTCTACGTCTGCAGACATATTCGAAGCTGTTGTACGTGCTTCGCAAGTTGTCGCCTGATTCGTGTTTGAGGCATAAGGTTTGTCAGAAGATGACGAAAGTAAACAGGATTGTAATACGCTCGTTAGGGTTAATGTTAATAATGCATTTCGTAAATTTTTGTTTGTTACCTTTGCGTTTTTCATGTTGTACCAGTGTTACGGGTGATTGATGAAATCACCAAGTCTTCGAAGAAAATCTGTGCAAAGGTCTTTGCGTACAACGTTATTTTAAATTCACTCGAGTGTAATTTTGCGTTTTTTATTTCTGAGAATTAATTTTTTTGATACTATAGTTTTTAGAAAATCAGCTCTTGTTTCCTTCGCGAATTCGCAAAACTTTTGAATAAAATCTTAAAAATTTTGACCTGCCTTATGAAGCAGAACTGCTTTAATCCTACGAAAATTTATTTGCCTTTCGAGAGATCTCCCGAGCTGTTTCGCTGTTAAAATCTTTTTAACAGTTCTTAACAACGAACATATTCGAGTTAAAATCCCTGTAAAATGGGGCACAATACCCGCCGCACCGAGTGTAAAAAGTCTAATAACCCACTGTTTTTTATGATTTTTCTCTAGACGGAACCTCTAAATTACGGCATATCGTAAATAGATTTTTATTGGGGTTCGTCACTTGTTAAGGGGTAAAAAGCTGATGATCATTCAAAGTCCACAGGCAAAAAGCGTTCAGCTTATGGCAAACGCTCTTGGTAACCAGAAAGAGGGAATCTTCGAACATATTCCTTTGCCGGCCTGTATTGTCAATTTGAGCCATCATGAAATCACCCGCACAAATCACGCCTTTAAAAATTTTCTTGAAGCCTACTCGATTGAAATTAACGAAATTAATTTTCCTTACGCACGCTTAGCTAGTGGCCACGCCCTTTTTAGCGAAGAATTTACTTTGATCTCAAAGAAAAAACGCCAGGTTTCATTTCTTTTAACTTCTAGTGAAGTCGTTAAAAATAACAATGGTGATTTAACTCAGCTCGTTTATCTCAACGACATTACCTACATGAAAAAAATTGAGGCCGATCTTGAACACAGCGAAGCTCGATTAGGCGAATCATCGCTGACAAAACATATCGGCTTCTGGAATGCTGATCCTGCATCTGGCATGTGTTATATCTGTCCGACAATGGCCAAAGACTGGGGCTTTGATCACTCAAAAAATCCAGTGCATTCTGATCAAATTATGAATGCTATTCACCCAAGTGACCGTGCTGAAATTTGGATGGCTGTTGAAAAGTCGCTATTACAGAATATTCCTTATTACTGTGAATACCGCGTGATTCGCCCTGATGGTTCAATGGTTTGGATCGAAGGCCGTGGCGAATACATTAAAGATATTAACGGCCACCCGTTTCGTTTTACCGGCACTTCAACAAACATCACTGACCGTGTTGAAGCTAAATTAAAACTTACTCAAGAGCTTGCTGAGCTTAAAGAAACCGTCTCGCAGTTAAAACAAGCGCAAGTTCTTGCCGAGAACGCTTATAAAAATAAAACTGTTTTTTTAGCTAACGTAAGTCATGAAATTCGCACTCCGCTAACGGCCATTTTAGGTTTTGCTGACCTTCTTAAAGACGGGCCTATTTCTGATATCGAAAAAGCGCAGTTCGCTGAAACAATTAACCGTAACGGTAATGCTTTAATTAAAATTATCGATGACGTTTTAGATTTATCTAAAGTTGAGGCCAATTGCTTGGAGTTAGAAAGAATTGAGCTGTCGCCACAACAGCTTCTGCATGATGTAGTTCACCAGTTTAAAGGTAAAGCCCGCGCTAAAGGTATTTACGTCTTACTCGATATTCAGAATGAACTGCCGCAAACAATTTTATCAGACAGTGTTCGTATTCAACAGGTTCTGACAAATCTATTAAGCAATGCGATCAAATTTACCGACCAAGGCGGCGTGATTGTTCAGGTTAAGTCTTACGCTAAAAAACAATCTAAAGCTGAACTTCAAATCCGCGTAATCGATACAGGTATCGGGTTAACTGAAGACCAAAAAGAACGACTGTTTCAACCGTTTACACAGGCTGAATCAAGCACAACCCGTAAGTTCGGTGGCAATGGTTTAGGTTTAGCTCTTTCAAAACACTTGGCTGAAGCTTTAGGTGGGCAACTTATTATCGAACGCAGCGAAAAAGATATGGGCTGCACATTTGCATTTACGCTAACCGCAGATGCTCCTACTGCAACAGCTATTAAAATTGAAACTAAAAAGTCATCGCAGCAGATGGATTTCGTACCACTATCAGGATTTAATATTTTATTGGCCGAAGATTCAGTTGATAACCAGTACTTCGTTGAAAAATTCTTAACCAAACACGGCGCTACGGTTTCTGTAGTAGCCAACGGTCATGAAGTTCTTGAGCAAACGGCGAAACAAAATTTTGATATTATTCTTATGGATATCGAAATGCCTGAAATGGATGGCTACGAAGCCACTCGCCTTCTACGCCAGCGTGGATTTACCAAACCGATCTTGGCTCTTACGGCGCATGCTATGGCCGAAGAGCGCACAAAAACGCGCGACGCTGGCTGCGATGGCCACTTAACAAAACCCATCGATACAACTCAGCTGTTAGCAGCGTTAGAAAATCATTTAAAAAAATCGAATAAAAAGAAACGTTAGACTAATTAGTTTTTACGAACTTTAGTGCTACCCAAAAGAAACTGTCTTTCAACAAAACGTTTAAGCTCGTAAGCTTCTTGTCGTTCGCGACGAACAGTCTCAGAAGGTGTATTTATCAATTGCGCTGACAAAACTGCAGCAAAGCAGTCTTGGGCATCGTTATCTAAATCTGTCAGTGGAACTATATACTCAAGCTTGTACATAAATTCGTTTTGTAAGGCTGAAGCGATTTCAACCACTGAATGCGGCGGAATCTCTGAATGAACAATACGGCGTTCTTTTAACGCTACAGCAACGTCTGCAAAAATCTTTTCAACTACTGTTGGATCTTTGCGTGCAAACAACTGATCCCACGGTGTAGTTTCTAATTCATCTAAAGAATAACTGCACAGCGAATAGTAATTAAACGTACGATAAACCTGGCGGCTTCCCATATACACTTCAACGATATGATCATTTTGTAGCATATTAAAAAACTCAGAAGGTGGCGCCAAACGTAGCGAACGCAAAGCAAACCATAACAACTGTTTTTCTTGAACAGCATTAAAAATTTCTTTCTGTTCAGAGGCCATTTGAAACACGTCTCGATAAATCTTAAGACGGTTTGTGATCGATTGAAATTCTGACTCGGGTAAATTTGAAAGTTTGATATTATCGAGGTCAGAAAAAACACGGAACGTAGAACCAAGCTTTTCGGCGATCGTGTGCATTTGCAGTGTCGTTGCGCAAAATTCTTCAAACGTGTTTGTAAGATTTTTTGTCGCTGGACCCTTTAAAGACATCGAACGCCCTTTCGCTTATGAAAGCTAATTAGCCAGCTTTTGCTTTTTTCTTTTTCTTGAAAACTTTTTCTTCGATTGAACGTTTTGAATCTAAAACCATTGCAGATACAAGCTGTTCACGATTTAACTTAAGAACATCGATTAAATGATGAAAGCAGTGTGATGGAGGCGCACATAAACCACGCTCCCAGTTAGAAACGAATTGCACGTGCACTTTTAATGACTGCGAAAGCTCAGTCTGAGTAAAACCTTCGTTTAATCTTTTTTCTTTTAGATATACACCTAAATTTTGAAAATCGCCTTTCATATATCGTGCTTCCTTTTTGCTATGTTTACATTTGTAATCATACTTGAAAATTAACATTTTTTAAACAGATCTTTTACACTAGACCTTAAGTAGGCATTTTATAGCATAATAAATTTTTATTTATTTTTGTTAACTAAACTTTAAAACGTTTAATATCGAGATGCTCCGGAATTACTTTTCCGTAGATTCCATCCACCAAAGTCTTTGCGGCGTTAAAGCTAAGC
The DNA here is from genome assembly GCF_046267985.1 of Pseudobdellovibrio sp. HCB154. Classification (GTDB taxonomy): domain Bacteria; phylum Bdellovibrionota; class Bdellovibrionia; order Bdellovibrionales; family Bdellovibrionaceae; genus Pseudobdellovibrio. The sequence continues at coordinate 3,032,647 of NZ_CP176530.1, forward strand.
CCCATACCATGCCCCGAGCAACCGGCAATATAATGCAAATCAGGTTCTTCTGCTTGTGCACCAATGAGCATCTGCCCATCCGGAGAATAGCCCATAATACCTGACCACTGCCGAGCAATTACAGCTTGAGCGCCTAAGCGAAAATGATCTTTTACAAAATCAAATAACGCTTTTTGAATGATAGCGGTGATATTATCAGCATGAGTTTTTTCGGTTTCTGTATCTAGATTTCTGAAACCACCGATTAACAGTTCTCCGGTTGGTAGCTGGCGAAAGTAACAAAGATGTTTGGTCAGATAACAAGGCCCCTTAACAAATTGCTGTAAAGGTTTTGTTAAAAGAATTTGACCACGGCCTGGCACAATCAAAGAAGCAAACTTTGGATTTATTAAAGGCAGATAAGCATTCACCGTGGCAACAACTTTAGCAGCAGAAATTTCGCCCTGATCAGTTTTGATCGTAAAGCCATTCGAACTTTTGCTTATACTTTGAACTTCAGTTTGCTCATGAATATGCACATTAATCTTATTTAAAAACTGGCTCAGTAGCTTAATCGGGTGCACATAACCATCACCCGCATAGACAATGCCGCCTTCAAAGCCAACAACTCCAAAATCGCGATCCATTTCTTGGGAGTTCACTTCGTACACATCTATATTTTGTGCACGCATAACTTTAGCGATTTCTTGGTAATACGCCCAACGTTCGCTGTTGGCAGCCACCGTGCATGAACCTGTAATTTTAAAATCTACTTTACCTGCATTATCTTGAATGATGTGTTCTTGCAAAAGTTTGCGGTTATCTTCAGAAAATTTCCAAATCTCGGTCGCTTTATCTAAACCAAAATGATCTTTAAGTTTGATGAAGTGCTCTGTTGAACCACAAGTCACAAAGCCTGCGTTTCTACCAGAGGCCCCGAAACCGATTTTATTTTTTTCAATAACACCTATTTTTAATTTCGAATCTTTTTGCAAAAGCCAATACGCCGTTGATAAGCCAGCAATACCACCGCCGATAATCACGTAATCGTAATGTTGTAATTTGGGTGTTTCAGTATTTAATTTAAAATCTTGCCAAAAAGATTGAGTCATAAATATTTAACCATCTCAACAGCTGTGCAACGGCAAGGTTTACCATCACGCGTGCACACGTAATCCACATCAATCCAATAGTTCGGATGTGTAGCTACTGGTTTAAAACCAAATTTAGTCAGATAACGAATCGAAGAATTATTCGGAGATTCTTGCCAAGCGTGAGCGACAATTGCTTGCGTTCCGATTTCTTTTAGACGAACAATCGCCGCTTCAGAAAGTTTTGGACCCCAACCGCCGCCTTGCACTTCGGGCGAAATAAATAAACTTTGGAAATATCCGGCTTTATCTTGCGGAACATTCCAAAGTTCGGGATGAAGCTTAGCCCCTTTGCCTTTGCTCCATGCCCCCGGAGGGTACGACAAACGCAGACCAAAAATTTTACCGTGCTCATCAACTAAAACAAAAGAATACATCACATTATTTAAAAGTGATTTTTGATAACACTCTTTAAGTTCTTCGTGAGTGAAATAGTTTTCACCGATAGTTGCATCGGTGAATGTTTTGATTTGCGCTAAATCATCTAAATGCAAAGGTCTGATCTGCATTTAGCTATCTGCTCATATCCCGTGACTTGCGTCAAGGAAGTGATTCTTATTTACTCATAATCAATTTCATATTCACTGGGCTGACGTTGGACTGTCGCGGCTTCTACAGACTTACCATATTTGTTTTCACTGCCAAAACCAGTCACTTCAACGTATTGGCCAATATCATAAGCTCGTGCCGGCGTTCTGATATCGACTGGTAAGCGCACCACTGACCCTTCAGTCAGTAAAAATCCAGATACTTCTCCTGAAGGCTCGTGCAACAATGTGTCGATTTCACCAGCGACTGCAATACTTTGTAAATCTTTATACGCTTTCTCGCGTTCTTTTTTTGAAGCCGCAAGTTTACCCTTGGCACGATTAGCAATCACAATCTCGCTCGCATTTTTTGGCGTTACGATTTGTGTGGCTTGCATCGCATTTGTCGTACTTTCAAAACCTTTCACATTCACCGTATCACCAACTGCTACACCATTAGTGATAGCCGTCGACATATGGACAGGAAAACGAATTTGCATTCCATCTTCAAGAATAAATCCATCCACTTGCCCTTCGGCGGTTGTGATAAAACGTGATACCACACCTGAAACTTCCCAAGTCGCCTTCTGCCCCATATTATGCGCCGTACGATCACTTGATCCGGGGGTTGTGCAGCTTGTAGTAACTGCGGTTAACGACATCAAAATAGCTAGACTAATCAATATCTTCATAAAAAGTTCTCCTACTTTAATCACAGACAATGTTAAATTAATTATTAATTAATCGAGCAAGGAAAATGCCATGAAGAAAAAGGCGGAACTGCCTTACAATTTAGATGACGACACATCACTTCCCTACTATCGCCTCGTGATGGTTGTAGCGGGTGCATTTTATCTCTCATGGTATTTCGTTGTCGAAGTTTTATTACCCGGTTCTTACAATCCATTCTGGGGACGTTTTTTCACAGTGCTTTCTTTTTGGATTGTTTACGCCGCTACTTTTTTTTCAGCTTCAGTTAGAAGAAACATAGAGTTCTGGTTTTCGTTTGCCGCGTGGATGACCACTTTGCATATTTATTATTTATTTTATAATAACCGCATCGACATCACATGGGTGTGGGGCTGTTATATGGCCGTCATCACGATCGCAGCCTTAATGCAAACGATGCGGTCAATGGTGACTTATGTGGTGTTTGTTATCGCGCTTTCAATCTTCATCAATCATGTAAGCCCCAATTTAAGCCAAGTTTTATTCTTACCAGGTATTTTTACAATTTTAGGCGTTGCTTTTATCGGCCTTCGTTCGCGTTTAAAACTAACGATTCAAGTTCGTGAAAATGCCTTACAGATTCGTCGCTTGTTAGATTCTACGTTTGAAGGCTTAGCTTTGCACGACGGTGAATTTCTTCTCGATGTCAATGAATCGATGGCCAAGATGTTCGGTTACCCCCGCCAAGAGTTGATCGGCAAAAGTATTTACACTATGTGTACACTTGAATCGGGCCAAATGGCTGCGGCCCACATCGCCCAACAAGCCGAATCGGCTTATGAAGCGATTGGTATTCGTAAAGACGGGTCACGTTTTCACATCGAGATTCGCGGTAAAAAACATATGCTTAAAGACGGCGTTCTTGGCCGCGTAGCTGCGATTCAAGACATCACAGACCGCAAGAAAAACGAACAAACGAAAATTCTTTTTGAAGCCTCGCAAGAAGCTTTAAGAATTCGTAACGAATTTATTTCTATTGCCTCGCACGAATTAAAAACTCCGCTAACAAGTATTAAACTGCAAACGCAGATGACCCAAATAGCTGCAGCCAAAGGCGACCCACAAGCTTATAGCCCTGAACGCATGAAAAAATTCGTAAGCCAAGTTGATAAGCAAGCTAACCGTTTAACAAATTTAATTGAAGATATGTTAGATGTTTCGCGTATTTCTCTTGGCAAACTGTCTTTAGAAAAAACACCGACATCATTAAATTCTTTAGTTGAAGAAACTTTAGAGTCTTTAAATGATTTGATCAAACAAAGTGGCAATCAGATTATCTGCAATCTTGAACCTAATATCACAGCCAACATTGACCGCTTTCGTATGGAGCAGGTTTTAACAAATCTTTTAACGAATGCTATTAAATACGGCGAGGGAAAACCCGTTAACCTCACTTTAACAAAGCATGGGAGTGAAATTTCTTTGTCGGTACGCGATCAAGGGATGGGCATTGCCAAAGAAAACCAAGAGCGTATCTTTGCACGCTTTGAAAGAGCTGTAGCTGCAAAAAACATTAGTGGCCTTGGATTAGGTTTATATATTTCACAACAAATTGTTCAGGCTCATCATGGGACAATCATCGTACAAAGTGCCCCGAATGAAGGAGCTTGTTTTATCGTAAATATTCCAGCAGAATAAAAATCGCATGAGTTCCATTGAAAACAAAATTCTTCTGATTGAAGACGACATTGATATTCAAGATAACTTGAAAACTTTTCTTGAAATGGAAAATTTTGAAGTCGCTGCTGCGGCCAACGGTAAGCAAGCGATCGAACTTATGCAAAAAGAAGGAAAGCCTTCTTTGATTCTTTTAGATTTAATGATGCCGATAATGAATGGCTATGAAATGTTAGCCGAAATGAAAAAGCGTAATCTTTTTCAAAAAAATCCGGTGCCTATTATTTTATTGTCAGCGGCTACAGATATTGAAGAAACAGCACGCGACCAAGTTGTTAAATTTGTGCGCAAGCCAATTGCTTTAGATAAGTTATTAACAACGATCAAAGAAATTCACGCTCAATACCCTCCGCACGGTACGGCCTAGAAAATGCTATTTTCACCTCGTAATTAAAATAACGAGGTGCTCATGAGAACAAGAGTCAAAAACGAACTTTTAATGCTTTGTGGTTTAGGGACATTAGCCCTGCTGCGTTCCAACAGAAAACGTTTAGCCATTTTGCCCGCTTTAGCGAGCGGTTACTTATTAACGCGAATCTTAGTTGAAACAAGCAATCCTGATTCGTTTCGCGGTCAATCTGCTATTATCACCGGAGGTTCGCGCGGCTTAGGCTTAGCGTTAGCGCGCCAACTGGTAAATGAAAATTGTAATGTTACATTACTGGCGCGCGATGAAGATGAATTAAAACGCGCCAAAGCACAGCTTGATAAATTAAATCGCGGCCAAGTGCACATCATCGCTTGCGATATTACCGACAACGTACAATTAAGTTCTGCTATTCACGAAGCTGCAGATCTTTTTGATGGGATTGATTTACTCATTAACAATGCCGGAGCCATTGTCGTAGGCCCTTGGGAGAGTATGACCCAGCAAGACTTTGAAGCGCAGATGAATATTCATCTTTATGCAGCCATGAATTCCATTCGCATAGCTCTGCCGTTCTTGCGTCAAAAAACAAGCGCTGGACGCATCGTCAATATTTGTTCGATGGGTGGGCGCATGGCGATTCCGCATATGCTTCCGTATGACACCTCTAAATTTGCCTTATCAGGATTTTCGCAAGGACTGGCGACCGAACTTTATGACGAAGATATTTCAGTCACGACAGTTTACCCGGGCATGATGCGCACCGGATCTCCGATTCAAGCGGTGTTTAAAGGTGAACATGAAAAAGAATTTGCCTGGTTTCAATCAGCGGATGTGCTTCCGGGGTTTTCAACAGCGGTTCAAGATGCGGCCAAACAAATTATCGAAGCAGCACGTGAGCGACGTTTTGAATTGATGCCATTCTTACCTGCGAAATTGCGCTTCGGACTTGGCACATTCTTTCCGGAATTAGTGGCTTATACATTAGTGTTATTAAATCGTTTACTGCCGTCAGGACAATCCGGCGAATATAAAACAGGAGCCCAGTCACGCGAAGTGTTTGACCGTTCGCTGTTAACTAAGCCCTTTAGATCTTCGGCGCAGAAAGCAGAAAAAGAATCTAATCAGACGCCGAAGTTTGATGCTAAAGAAAATATGGGTTTACTCCACTAACTAGTTACACTGATTCTAAAATCGCGGCCACACCCATTCCACCAGCTGTACAGATGGAAACAAGGCCGCGCTTTTTACCGCCACCCGCTAGAAGTTTCGCTAACGTTCCAGTAACACGTGCACCCGTGGCTGCAAAAGGATGTCCCATCGCAATTGAACTTCCGACCACGTTCATTTTTGAACGGTCAATCGATCCAATCGGTGCTTTTAAGCCTAAAACATTTTTGCAGTATTCAGGTGATTCCCAAGCTTTTAAATTACAAAGAACCTGAGCTGCGAACGCTTCATGAATTTCAAAATAATCAAAATCTTTAAATGTTAATTCGTTGCGAGTTAATAATTGCGATACAGCTTTTGTTGGCGCCATTAATAAACCTGCGCCATGAACGAAATCAACTGCTGCCGCTTGCACATCAATCACTTTCGCCATCGGAAATAAACCTAACTTTTGTGCTGCCGATTCAGTTCCTAATAAAACTGTCGCTGCCCCGTCTGTTAACGGAGAACTATTACCCGCAGTTAATGTTCCAGCAACCGGATCAAATGAAGGTTTTAATTTCGCTAACTTTTGAATATTTGTATCCGCACGTAAAGTCGCATCACGAGTGATTCCGTGAAATGGAATCACTAAGTCATCATAAAAACCAGCATCGTAAGCTTTCGCTCCGTTTAAGTGACTGGCTAATGCCACCTGATCTTGGTCTTCGCGGGCAATCTTCCATTCTTTGGCCATTAATTCACAGTGCTGACCCATCGACATTAATGTTCTTGGTTCAGTCACCGAAGCCGCTCTTGGTTTAAACATACCGATTGAAGCTCCTGATAAAGCTTTCATACGGGCACCGAAAGTTTTGGCATTGTTCATGTTCATTAAAAATTTTCTGAACTTATCAGAAACTTCGATCGGAAAATCACTGTTCGTATCAACACCACCGGCAATACCTAATTCAATCGCACCTGTGTGAATTTTCATCGCGATCTGCCAGATGTTATCTAAACTTGTCGCGCAAGCACGTTGTGTATTGTACGCCGGAGAATTTGGATCAAGTTCAGTTTCAAGAACACATTCGCGGGCCAAGTTCCAATCCGCAGAGCTATTCATCAAACAACCTAAAGCGGTGTCACCGATGAATTTACCTTGTAAATTGTTTTTGCGAATCAAACCATTAAGAGCTGCGACCATTAACTCTTTACGAGTGACATCGGCATACACTGTTTGGCTTTTGGCAAAAGGGATACGTGAACTTCCTAGAATATAAACTTGGTTATTTGCTGTTTTCATACCCTTAATGGTAGCACTCTATAAAAGTCTGGGTACGTAAAGAGCACTGTGCCAAACAAAACTCTCTTTAGACTAAAGTCTTAGATCCTTGACATGACCAATGGTCAATTTGTCTTCTGACTTTATTCTAAGTCATAATTAGGGCTATGAAATTTACACTTATTTTAGTTTGTAGTTGGATTGCTTTTTTCGGCTGTCAAAAAAAAGAAAGTGGTGAAACGACCACAGTCACTTTCACCATGCCTGATCTTTCAGGTCACAGTACGCAAAATTATTACCAACGAGCGGCTTCGGCTCCAGCAACAATCGATGAAGTGAACTGCTTTGCCGTAATGGTGTCAGGCCCCGAACCTTTTATGAGTCGCACAAGCTGCCCCGTTGTTGATTCAACTTCAGCAAATATTTCAGCGCAAAAAAGAATTGGTTTAGTCAGAGGCTTAGTTCCAAGCGGCGGAACAATTTCATTTCCAGTTCCTGCAGGCCCACAACGTCAATTTACTTTATTAGGTGTTAAAGCAAATCCTCTGTCGGCGTGTTTAGATTTCATGAATCCGAATATTTCGCAAGATTACACTTCGCAGTTATTTATTGTCGGCACCTCTTCGTTTATTGATTTACAACCGGGCGTTACGGTGAATGTTCCGATTAAACTTCCGACTTCAGGCACAGCTTTCACAACCGGAAGCCCTCGTATCGGTGAATGCAGCGGACCTGATTCGCCCTCAAATCTTGGACGTATTTTACCAACGAAAACGCAAGTGGCCAAAGATCAGTTCCCGTACAACGTTCTTAAATACGGTTCTTGCAATGCCGCGACTCTTAATTTTGTCGATGACTTCGGTCGCAATGGTCCCACAATGGCCGGACAAAATATGATTGTCGAACGCGCTGAAGTTTCAACAGCGGGCGTCGTCGGAGTATTCTCTTCATTTGCAATGTACACTGATCCAAATTGTGCAAACTCATTAACGACTGAATTTAATGTTCCAGCGAACACGAGAAACTTTCCCATCTTTTTCTCATCTTCGGCTTCGCCATCAGTTTCTGGTTTTAGATTTAAAGTACGCCCGGGCACAACAGCACCGGCATCAATATATCCTGAATCTATTTCAGAAACTTTTTTAATTGCGCCGGTCGGAACCGCTGCCATCGAAGTGTTAGGCACACGCCGTGTGATTCCAGATATGTGTTACAATATGGTCGGAAATTTTAAAACAACCGACCTGAGTCCTTTAACGGGATCAGCGTACACTCCAACTTACGCAACCCCTGAATCAGCTATCTTTCCAGAGAAGTTTTGCACAAATGCTGCGATTGCCAATGGTACAGCTTATTCAATCACACCAAGTGCGCAATTTGATTTTTCAATGCGCTTTACGCAAGACACTTTCACTTCAACATTTATTTCGCTAACACCAACAACTGCAAGTGGATCAGGAATCGCTTCCCAATATGCCGTGCAAGTGGTAGGTGGTTCGCACAACCCAACATTTTTGCGACCTGAATTACCGCCCTATATTCCGGCGGCGACTTCAGGTTGTTTTGGTCCGTTTCAGGTTTTGGTTGAAAATGAAAAAGGCGGCGCCATTGTGACCAATGGAACTATTGCTTTAACATTTACAGTAGGTCATTCGGATGTAGGAATTTACAATAACAATCTTTGCAATCAGAATTATGCTTCGCTGTTTGCCAGCGATTATCGCCGTTCATTTTACGTGGGAGTCAGTTCAACAGCCGTTGTTACGAATACAACTTTGACTTTAAGATCACAGGGCCAGATTGATCATCCATCAGCCCTGGGTAGTACGGTAAATGCTGTAAGTCTTACGACTTTCGTGAATTTACCGTTTAAATAATAAGAATTATTTTTTTGCAGGCTGGCGATTAGCTAAAACCGTCAGTGTAAAATTTTCAGGACCATCATCTTCACCCACTTCGATTGTACCGGCTTTACCTTCAGAAACGATCATCTCTGGTGTTGAAAGAATTTGGCGTACACCTTTAGCAATAACACCCACTGTGAACTTTAAATGAACTTTTTTAAGTTCGCCGTCGATCTCTTCAGGAGTCACTTCGATAAAACTGCCTGTGCCGTTCGCTGACTTTTGTTGAATTTCAGATTTTTCGCCATGATTAACGATTAAACCTTGAGAAGCGACATGCTTGCCGTTCAAAGTTAGATTGATATTTAATTTGTAAACCGGATTAGCTGCGAAAGCAGATGAAAGAAATAGAAACGATACTAATAGCGTCGCTTTAAACATTGTGTGCTCCTTGTAGTTTAGAAAACTCAAGAAAGTTTAAACGACAAATTTTCAAAAATCATGCATAAGTATGCATAATCTATTTTTAGAAACACCGTGTACTGTACTTACGTCCAGTCACTTATCGCTGATATAAAAAAACACTATTCGCCTCAACCCTTGTCACTTCTGTTCTGTGTGAAAGACTCGCAGGCCCTAAGCCTTCTTAAGGCCTGCTCATCCCAAGGATTTGGAAAAATGTTTTTGCGTACTTAGTCAGTTGCCTGACTTACAATTAGCCTAATAACTTAAGAGCTAATTGAGTGTTTGTGTTAGCTTGACCCAACACTGAAGTCGCAGCTTGCATAAGAACGTTGTTCTTCGCTAATTCTGTCGACTCTGCTGCGATATCCGCATCTCTGATACGAGAGTTCGCTGCTGCATAGTTCTCCTCAGCTGTCGCTAAGTTCTGAGAAGTCGATTGTAATCTATTTTGAAACGCACCTAAATTTGCGCGCGAAGAGTTCACTCGTGCAATCGCATCATCGACTGCTGCTAAGCTTGTCTGCGCTGACAATTTATCGCCTACGTTTGCATCTACTAGCTGTAATGATTCTAATGTTGCATTAGATTCATCACTTCTAAAGCTGATGCGGTCTAAGTTCGGATCATTCTGAGTACCGATTTGGATATCCAGAACTCCACCTTGTCCATTTAACAGAGGTGTTCCGTTGAATTTTGTACTTTGAGCAATACGCTCCATTTCAGCTTTGAGCTGTTGATACTCTACGTTCGTCAACACGCGCTCTTTATCGCTGATCGTGTCTGAAGCGGCTTGTACGCCCAGCTCACGTAAACGAACTAACATGTTAGCCATTTCACCCAAGCTACCTTCGGCAACTTGAACTAATGAGATACCATCGTTCGCATTTCTGTTGGCTTGTCTAAGGCCGCGCACTTGCGCTTTAATGTTTTCAGAAATCGCCAATCCTGCAGCATCATCTGCGGCTTGGTTAATTCTTGACCCCGATGATAGACGTGCCATCGAAGTGTTCTGTTTAATGCCTAGCGAGTACAGGTTTTTACCTGCATTAATCGCGGCTACGTTGGTTGCAATACGCATCCCCATTTTATCCTCCTTGTAATGTATTCATCCTTGAATGTCCCTTTCCTTGGTAAAGCAGAGTCCGTTCTGCCTAGTTAAACTTACAAAAACTAAAATCTAAAAAATCAAAATCTAAAATTCATTTTAAAAAACTTACGTCACAAAACATGCGTCTATAAAACGCGAGTCTACAAATCACGAGTCAAAAAATCATTTTCAAGACTCAAAATTTATTAGCTCTTCAACAACTGCAACGCGATGTTGGGTTGTTGGTTCGCTTGTGACAACACCGAAGTACCTGCTTGCAGAAGGATATTCTGTTTCGCTAACTCAGTACTTTCATCCGCGATATCCGCATCACGGATACGTGAATTCGCTGTTGCTAAGTTCTCTAAGCTTGTTTGCAATCCTTCAACCGTTGAGTTCAATCGGTTTTGAATCGCACCAAACCCTGCACGCAGCTGGCTCACCTGGTTGATCGCCGAATCGATATTAGCTAAAGAATTCTGTGCCGAAGGCTTATCCAATATGCTTGTTAAATCCAAGCCTAAAGCCGTCGTTCCACCGTCTGCTTGAGCCGTATTAAAACTAATGCGGTCAAACTGCGGCGAATTTCTTACGCCAATTTGGAAGTCTAAAAGTCCGCCGGTTCCATTTAATAACGGAGTTCCGTTAAACTCTGCACTTCCGGTGATGCGATCGATCTCTTCTAATAAATTAGAATACTCGATATTTGCTAAACCACGTTCGCGATCACCAATCGTATCTGATGCTGCTTGCACCCCTAATTCACGTAAACGAATGAGCATGTTACTTACTTCGTTTAATGCACCCTCAGCAGTTTGGATCAGCGAGATACCATCTTGAGCGTTTCTGTTAGCTTGTTTAAGACCTCTCATTTGAGCCTTAATATTTTCTGAAATCGCTAAACCTGCTGCATCATCAGCTGATTTGTTAATGCGGTTTCCTGAAGCCAACCTAGCCATCGCTGTATCCATTTTATTCTTCGTACCATACAACGCTTTTTGTGCATTCAATGCCGTAACATTTGTACCAATTCTTAATCCCATAACTTCCTCCGTGAAGTTGTCCCGGGTTTGACTACTTTGCGAAACTCCTGTCTCACTTCGTCCCACACCGAGGCGGTTTATTTTGAGAATCCATCCTTGAATTCTCAGAATCGTATTACTCTTGTACACTTTTTCGGATCATCCTGAGAAAACTTGAGACACTTGTCTCAACAAAAGCCATTTTTAGCCTTAAGTCTGTCCTGTAATGCAATTAAACACGTCCTGACGAATTTTTTTTCAGATTTCTGGACCTCAAGGCGTAACAGTTTTTTGACCGTTTTTTGGTGACTCTAAGGGTTATGCAGTAGTAATTTCGTATTCCATATATGGAAATACGCGATCCCATTCACGGTAGTATTTATCTCTCAGACGGCGAAGAAGCGATCATCGAATCAGTTGAGTTTCAACGTCTTAGAGAAATCAAACAATTAGGTTTTTCAGAATTCAGTTTTCCAGGAGCCACTCACAATAGATTCATTCACTCCATCGGTGTGAGTTATGTCGCGGGATTAGTTTTTGACAGTATTTTCAGAGCGTATCCGTTAAAATCTTCGAATAGAAATCGCTTTCGTCAGATGGTAAAGTTAGCTGCTTTACTTCATGATGTGGGTCACGGCCCGTTATCTCACACCACTGAACAAGTGATGCCTGAGTTATCAAAATTAAATATTAAAATTTACCAAGAACAAGGCGTAGATCAAAACCGTCAAGCTAATCACGAAGACTACACCATTAAATTTGTAACTGATTCGCATATCGCAGATATCATTAAAAAATATTATTCTGATATTGATCCGCTACATGTCGCTTGTCTTATTGATAAAGAATTAAAATGTAATCCAGACGTGTTTACTGACGGTATTATTAATTTCAGACCTTTATTAAGCCAGATTGTATCAAGCGAACTAGACGCTGACCGCATGGATTACTTAGAACGTGATTCTTACTTCTGCGGTATCAACTACGGTAAAATCGACCGTGACTGGTTAGTGCAAAACTTAACTCTACATATTAAAGACCATAATGCGTATTTAGCTTTAAATCGCCGTGCGCTTTACGCGTTCGATGATTTCTTGATTTCACGCCATCATATGTACCTTATGGTTTACTTCCACCATAAGAGCATTATTTACGATGAGATGCTGAACCTGTACTTAGGTTCTAAAGAAGCCGCGTTTAAAATTCCGGCTGAGATTGAAAAATATATTCCGTACACAGATTATAAACTTTATGAACACTTAGATACGGTAACTACAAACGAGTGGGCTAAACGTATTTCTGAACGTAAACCTTATCGTGTAGCGATCGAATTACATAACCAAGACACTGGTCGTGTTGAAAATGTTCGCCGTCTATTAACAGACGCGCAGATTCATTCAATCTGGGCCAGCTCGCAGGTTCGTTTATCAAAATACCATCAAACGATTTCTGAAAACGACATGAACATCTATGTAGTTGATCAGTACGACAAATGGGATAAACCATCTCCAATCAATAACGCGACTCAGATCTTTCAAAAATATGAAGGTTCCCGCATGATCGACCGTGTATACGTAGCTCCAGAAAACTTCGATCAAGCTAAAAGAATTCTAAGCGAAGCTCGCTATTAGGTGCCAGGCCTTTTTTGCTACGGTTATATTTGATTTGAACTATTCTAAGGTTAAATCAGATCTTTTGGACCGAGCATCGGCCGCGCACTGTCTCTTTTATTTTTTGATTTAAAAAATGGCCTTTTAAATGCCGTCCGGGCAGCTTCTAACATTTCTGGCTCAGGAGTTTTATTTAACCACTTCAAAATTCCATCACGATCTTCTTTTAATAAAGTATCTTCAATAACAGGAATTTTCTTTTCAGATAAACCAAGCTTCATAGGTAAAGTACTAAAAGGATAATCTTCTACGCGTTCACAAATTCCCGCCGCTATCGGATTTCTATAATTGTATTTATAGGCATTTAAAAAATAATTATATTCATTCAAAATACACTTATAATGTCGGCCAGCGAATGTCTCATTAATGCGATTACCTGCTTTTGTTAGAGCTTTACTCGACTTAGTCATAAAATGCAGCATACACTGACTTATATTCGCATTTGGAGTTGATGCCAATAAGTGAAAATGATTAGACATCATAACAAAGCTATGAATTTGCAATCCATGTGACTCATGAACTAAAGCTAAGTTATCACAAAAAATTTGCCATACTTGTTCCAACGGAACATTGAACCACTCTTTGTTAATACATCGAGCCGAAATAGTGTAAGGAAATTCAGATTGAAGAATCGCTTTCGCACGAGCCATACACACAGCGATAGCAATCCCAAAGCCGCTTAAAACTTTAAATATTAAATTTTACAAACTGAAAAATCCGGCTAACGGATTTAATATTATTTGAACGTGCAAATTTTCTTGAAACAAAATGATTTACGAACTCGTTTATCAATAGGCATACAATCTACATAAGGCATAATTTTTTTTGCATGTTCTTCAAATGGAACTTTATACTTTTTATTAATCGGTTCCGGACCACACGCACCGGCAGCGCTAATGCAATCAGAATCTTTTGTACAAGCATACCAAATTCTCTTATCAGGTTCGGGACCAGACTGGCCATACGCAAAAAGACTCAACACAACTATATATAAAGATATAAATATTCGCATAAATCTCCTTTTCTTAAATAGCCAGGCTTCAAATCAAATTAAACCGTAGCAAAAAAGGCCTGGCACCCCTAAACGCGTTCGATCACCATGGCGATACCTTGACCGCCGCCGATGCAGGCTGAACCTAAAGCATACTTCGCATTACGTTTTTGTAATTCGTAAGCTAATAAGTTCATAATACGTGTTCCTGAAGCTGCTAAAGGATGTCCTACAGCGATCGCTCCGCCACGTACATTGGTTTTTTCTTTATTTAATTTTAATTCTTTTTCTACAGCTAAGTACTGAGCCGCAAACGCTTCGTTCACTTCAACTAGATCCATTTGATCAAGTGTAAGGCCTGCGCGTTCTAAAGCTTTACGTGCAGCTGGTGCTGGACCAATACCCATGATTTTAGGATCACAACCTACCGCCGCCCATGAAAGAATGCGCGCCATTGGTTTTAAACCGTTTGCTTTAACAAAAGATTCGCTCGCGATAAGTGATGTGGCCGCGCCATCAACGATTCCTGACGCTGTTGCCGCCGTTACTAAGCCATCTTTTTTAAACATGGCTTTCATTGTCGAAATTTTTTCTAAAGTCACTTCGGGTTTTGGGTGTTCGTCTTTATCAATGATGATCTCACCTTTTTTAGTCACAACTTTTACCGCGGTGATTTCATCTTTGAATAAACCAGCATCTAAAGCTTTTTTATATTTTTGTTGAGTCAGAATTGAATACTCATCACATTGTTGACGAGTAATTCCATACATTTCACCCAGATTTTCAGCGGTGATCGCCATCGGAGTATTTGTATAAGCATCCGTTAAAGCTGATGTCATCGCATCTTCTAATTCAAAGTTACCCATGCGCATACCATCAAATCTAACTTTTCTGGCAACGTAAGGAATTTGCGACATCTGTTCAACACCGCCGGCAAGAACCGCTTGGCCGTGACCCATCAAAATCATTTCAGCGGCATTAGCGATAGCTTGAAAACCGGAACCGCATAAACGATTCACGATGTAAGCGCCGCGATCTACAGGCACTCCTAATTTTAAACCTACGTGACGAGCCACATAGGCTGCATCAGCGCCGCTTTGTACAACGTTACCAATAATAGTTTGATCAATTTTATCTGGTGTAATACCTGCGGCTTCAAGTGTGGCTTTACCTGCAGCTACAGTTAAGTCTGTCGCAGATACGTCTTTTAATCCGCCACCGAAGGATCCAAAGGCTGTTCTTTTTCCTGAAACTAAATAAATTTTTTCCATGGAATTAATGATGGCTTGATTTTATGAAGATGGCAATGAAGCACTGCCTTGATATCAAATATAAGCGTAGCAAAAAAGGCCTGGCACCCTAATTACCATTTCCATTTAAGCGATACAGCAGACTTTTGTTCGGTATTAGAAACTTGGTGCGACACCACTAAATCATTTTTCTCTGAAAGTTGCTCTGTCACTTCTGCTTCAGCGCGCGCCGCTTTTAAATCGTAATTAAGAGCAGCATTAACCCAGCCCGTGTATTGGATTTTTGCTAAAGCCTGGATGGCTAAAACTTTAAAATTAAAACGGTGACTCACTTGATTATCATCTTGGTAAACAGCTTCTACGTTTAATTTTTTTTCGGCTGTTTCAACGGCTTTACCTGCAGCTGAATGGCGTAAAGGTGAATGTTTCCAATAAAGTGATAAGCTATTATCAGCCATTTTCGTTAAAAATGATTGTGTTGTTTCGTCAGCCGCAACTTTATCCGGTAAGATTTCAGCGGTAAAAATATCGGCCAGTGACTCAGCGCCAGCTTTCTCGGGAAGTACAAGTTTTTTCGTCTTTGCAACGTTTACCTTAGCTTGGCATAAAGAGCCCAAACTCAGACTTAAGAACACTGTAAAAACTGTTAAAACGGCTTTGATCACCATACTTAGTTTATATACAAGTCTTAGGCCATCTTTAGAGAGCGGAAATGGCTCCTATTTGAGCTAATGGGCATATTATGAGACACCCTGTTTAAGCCCTCGACACCTGTAGTAATAAAAATATTTAATAAACATTTGAACCTTTTGGACCCCCGGGTCGTCTAATGGTCAAAATTAACTTTAAAGGAGCTTAGTTATGCCCTCGAATTTACAAATTTCTCTAAAAAAACCAGCTGTATTAGCCGTTTTTTCGGTGGCATTTTTGCTCTCAAATTTTGCTCTTGCTGGCAAAAAAGATACGCCGCATGGGTGTCATGAAAAAGAAAAACAGTTCTACGGTTCTTTGAAAAAAATTAAAGAAAAACTAGACCTGACAGAAGAGCAAAAAACTAAGCTTCAAGACATGCAGGCCACCTACGGCAAAGAAGCTATGAAGAAAAAGCACCACGAAATGGAACAGGTGCAAAAAGACCTGGAAGAGCTTTTAAGAAGTGATGCCAGCGACGAAAAAGTTCGCGAAAAATTTGCGGCTCTGCAAAAAATCCAAGAGGATTTTGCCAAAACGCGCTTCGAACGAATCTTGCATATTCGTTCGATCTTAACCCCTGAACAGCGCACTAAATTTAAAAACATGATCGGAAAAGAATAATAAAGAATGAAGTTAAACTCGGCGGTTGTTTCTTTAACGAATTTGTTGACCAGGTCAGAGAAAAGCGAATCTGAGCAGTTTTCTGATCTTTACAACAAATACCAAAAACTGGTGCGATCAGTAATTTTTCAAATTGCTGGCCCTTCGCATTTAAGTGATTTGGTGCAAGAAACTTTTATCCGCGTCTGGGGCAAGTTGCCTGAGTTTAGAAAAGAATCAGAAATTTCGTCGTGGATTTACCGCATTGCTGTAAATATCGCTTTAGATCATTTGCGCAGTGAAAAAAGACATCCCACATCGAGTGATGCAGTTCTTGAATTTAAAAATGACGGCCGCGATTTAGAACAAGAGTTAGCTAACCGCGAACTTGTTTCTGAAAGTTTGATGGCTTTAAGTGCCGAACACCGAACGGTGATTGTTTTATCGTTAATCCACGAATTATCTTTGGCAGAAACCGCCCAGGTTTTAGAAGTTTCCGAAGGAACCGTAAAATCAAGACTGCATTACGCCAAAGAACATTTGCGACAATTTGTTTCTGAGTTGTCAGAGAAAAAGAGGACGTTATGAATCGTTTTAATAAAATGAATGATGATGAACTAAAATCTTTTATTAAAGAAAACCAACCGCAAGCGCCGAAAGCTGACGCTGGTGAACTCAATTCTTTAATGCGCCAATTAAATCTTAAACAACCAGAATCCTCTTCAAATACAATTTGGTTATGGCTATCAACGGGCCTTGCAGCCAGTTTATTTATGTTTCATTTCTTAACGGTGGCTCCCACAATCACGGAACCGCCAGCTGTTACAACGGCTACAGTAACGACAGCTCAACCGATTTCTATCGAAGAAGATGATGAATACACCGAAGCCAGTGTTCCAACTCTGGACGTTGGTGAAGAGTATCTAACGTTGGCCGGATTTTAATACGATTTATCTGAACTTTTTCGAAGTCTGCGTCGTCAAACGCATATATGAAAAACCTTCGGATTTATCTTATTGTTTCACTTGTTGCTCCCTCCCTAGTTTTTGCCCAACCCGCAACGAGCCACGTTTCAAATTTAGAAAATATCGTGGCTCAAGCAGCTAACAAATCTGAAACACTTAAAAGCTTAGAAGTCTCACTTGAAAGTTTAGACAGCGAAATCAAAGCCCGTGATCTTGAATTATCATCACGCTTAAACGCTGAACTTTCGGCGTACAAAGATAAACGCGAAGTTTTTGGCACTATCCCCCGCGAAGGCACATCCGGTATATTTGGTTTAACAGTCGTAAAACCTTTTTCTTCAGGCACTGAATTATTAGTCGCTACTGATCACACGTTACTCGGAAAAGATGACACTTATCCAGAGCGCAGCACAGCCCAGTGGCAAGTGCAGCTTTCACAATCATTATGGCAAAATTCTTTTGGCCGCAGCACCCGCCTTCGTCATCAAGCCGAAGAAGCTGAATTAAAAAGCCGTAAAGCTTCTTTAGAATTTGAACGCCAGAATTTTTTAATCACGGTTGAAAACGCGTACTGGGATTTAGTCTTAGCCGAAAAAGAATTAGCGATTCGCAAAGATAACGTTAAACGCAGTGAAACTTTAGAAAAATGGACTTCAGGTCGCATGCGCCAGTTTGCTGCCGAAAAGACTGACCTGTTACAAGTGCAAGCCTTGTTAGCACAACGAAAACTAGATCTAGCCATTGTCGAAAACGATTTAACCAATAAGCAAAAAAACTTAGAGCAACTTGTTCCTGGTTTAGAATATAAATCCGCAGACTTTGTCGCCGAAAAAATGGGTGACTTAAATTCAAACTACAAAGAGCAATTTAAAAATAAAAAACTACGTCTGGATGCTTACGCTCAAGAACAACGAGCGCAGCAAAATTCATTTGAAGCCTTACGCGACGAAGATAGTTTACGCCCAGACCTTAGCGTTTTTGCCAGTTACACACAAAACGGCATTGCCGAAAAATTTGACCCTGCCTGGGATCGTGCGCTTGAAGAAAATCATTCAGAACAAAAAGTAGGTTTAACTTTAACTATGCTTTTAGACAGCGAAGGCAAATCACAACAGCAAAAAGCCTCAGCTAAGGCTTCTGAAGCAGCGAAATACCGTGCGCAGGCTTTAAACCGCGCTTCAGAAAATTCTTGGGCTGAACTCGCCCGCAATTTTGAAAATATGAGCGAACAAATTAAAGTCGCTAAAAATCTATTCAACATCCAATCGCAAAAACTAAAAGCCGAACAACAAAGATTTCAACAGGGCCGCACCACAACCCTACAAATGACCACTTTTGAAATTGACGCTGCTGAAAGTGAACTGCGTTTATACCGTCTTTTATCACAACAACAAAAGCTGGCCAGCCAGTTTAGATTATTCGTATCTGCAGGAAGTGATTTATGAATTTAATCAGTCTTTCAATCCGCCGCCCGGTTTTTGCCTGGGTTGTGATGTCAGCGTTAATTATTTTTGGAGCTATCAGCTTTAACCGTTTAGGCGTAAGCCAAATGCCCGATGTGGATTTTCCGGTGTTAAGTGTTTCAGTCGGTTACGAAGGCGCTTCGCCTGAAGTTGTTGAAGCTGAAATTCTTGATCCGATCGAACAGGCTTTATTATCTATCGAAGGGATCGAAGAAATGCGTGCTTCGGCCCGTCAAGGCAGCGGAAGCATTACTTTAAATTTTGATATTAATAGAAACGTCGATGTGGCTTTACAAGAAGTGCAGACCGCAATCAGCCAAGTGCGCTTACCAGAAGATGTTGATCCTCCGGTGATTCGTAAACGTAATCCTGAAGAATCACCGATTATGTTTATTGCCGTCACAACTGAAAAACCTTTACGTGAATCACTACAGTGGGTTGAAAGTTATCTTTTAGACCAATTTCGTTTTATTCCCGGTATCGGTGAAGTTGACGTCGGCGGATTTAGTTCACGTAACTTACGTGTTTGGCCTGATTTAGAAAAATTAAAACGAGCTGATCTAACAGTCGTTGATATTTTAGATACTATTCAATCACAACACTTAGAATCGGCCGCCGGGCAGTTTGCGGATGATAAAAAAGAATACCGTGTGCGTTGGTTAGGAGAAGCGACCACTGCACAAGAGGTAGGAAACATCCGTGTTCTTCGTCGCGGCGGCCAACTTATTCAAGACCGCACCTATCAATTAAAAGACGTGGCTATGATTGAAGATGGTCTAAGCGATATTCGCCGCCGCGCCAAAGCCGATGGCAAAGAGGCCATCACCATCGCTGTTCGTAAACAGCGTGGCAGTAACGAAGTTGAATTAAGCGAAAAAGTCAGAGCCCAAGTTGAAAAACTAAAACAAACTTTACCTAAAGAATATAACTTAATCGTAAATATCGATTTTACCGAATCAACAAAAGCTGTTGTGGATACAACTGTGCATAAGTTAGTAATCGCAGCGATTGTGACAATTTTAGTTTGTTTCTTCTTCTTAGGCAGCATTCAAGCTGCTGTTAATATTTTATTCTCGATTCCGACATCGATTATCGGAACACTTACAATTTTATATTTTTCAGGCTTTACACTTAACCTATTCACTCTCTTAGCATTAACACTTTCGATATCCATCGTGGTCGATGATGCGATCATGCTGCTCGAAAATATCGTGCGGCATTACCGTATGGGAAAATCCGCAGCGCAAGCCGCTTATGATGGTTCGATGGAAATCTTACCTGCTGCGACCGCTGCCACTTTAGCCGTTGTCGCCGTGTTCTTACCCGTTGTATTTATGAGCGGTATTACCGGAAAATTCTTTTTCCAATTCGGTGTAACCATGTCGGCTGCCGTTTTATTATCACTTCTTGAAGCGGTCACGATCACGCCGATGCGTGCCGCCCTTTTTATGAGAACCGGCCCCAAAACCACGCGTTTTGAACTTTACTTAGAAGATCTTTTTCATAAAATTGCACAAGGGTATCAAAAGATACTGCATGTAACGTTAGCGTATTCAAAAACGATCATCACTGTATCGACGTTATTATTTATCGTTTCGATTTTTCTGGTGAAATACGTAAAACAAGAGTTCGTACCTCAACAAGATCAGAATATTATTATATTAAGTGGCCAAACACCAACCGGTACTTCGATTGAGCGCACGTACGATAAAGCTTTAGAAATTGAAAATATTATTAAAACAAATAAACATATCGATCGTTTCTTTGTCTCGGTTGGAAGTGGTTTTGGCAGCAGCGGTGTCAACAGTATCTCGATGCCACTTTATTTGAAACCCCGCGAAACCAGAAAAGAAACTCACCTAAATATTATGACCGAACTTCGTAAAGAACTAGCCGCCGTTAAAGGTGTGCGTATTTCAATGCGTGATAACTCTTCACGCGGTTTAACTTCAGGAAGACAGGATCCGATTTCATTTAACTTACGCGGACCAAATCTTGATGTGCTCAATGAAAAATCAAAAGTGATCATGAAAAAGCTTGAAGACGAAGGCTTAACTGCTGAGCTTGATACCGATTTCAAGTTAGGTCTACCAGAATTTTTGATTCGCCCAGATCGTGAAGCGATGGCTGCCAAAGGTGTAGCGATTGACTCTGTAGCGCGAACATTAACAGCGACGGTCGCTGGCGTTCGTTCAAGCCAAATCACCTCTGATGGCCGAAGATACGATATTCGCGTAAAACTTCCAGAAGACCGCGTAACGAAAGCCAGTGATATTGAAAAAATCGAAGTCAGAAATAGTTTTGGTTTACGTGTTCCCTTATCAGAACTTGTCACGACTGAAGATAACGAAACTTACCAAGGTATTACCCGCCTTAACCGCCAAAGAGCAATTGGTGTCTTCGGACAACCAGCTCCGGGCCATGGTCAGGGCGAAGTTTTACAGCGCGCTGAAATCATTGCGAAAGAAATTTTACCAGAAGGATATTCTTTTAACCTAGAAGGTGCTGCCGCGGGTCTAACAGAGAGCTTTAAGAGTCTAACAACGGCTCTTATTTTAGGGATTTTAGTGGCTTATATGATTTTAGCAGTTCAGTTCAACTCATTCATTCACCCTATTTCAATCTTAGCAGCTTTACCGTTTAGTGTGACCGGTGCGATGTTGATTCTTTGGGGCACAGACCAATCGCTGAATTTATTCAGCTACATCGGTCTAGTGGTGTTAATGGGTATTGCTAAAAAGAATTCGATTCTACTTGTAGAATTTACGAACCATGTTCGTTCAGAAGGCGAAAAGAATATTTTAGAAGCTTTAACCAAAGCCTGCCCGATTCGTTTACGCCCGATCTTAATGACTTCGGTGGCAACCATTGCGGCGGCTTTACCCTTAGTGATTGGCGATAGCATCGGGCAAGAGACAAGAACGCCGATGGGTCTTGTGATCATCGGTGGTACTTTGGTTTCTACGATTTTTACGTTGTTCGTGGTTCCAAGCTTGTATCTGTTACTTTCAAAATTTGAGTCGCACAACAAAGACGAAATCAAAACATAAACAGGGAGGTTTATATGATCAAACGTGTGGTTTTCTTAACAGTGACTTTCTTGCTAGCATCGTTTATTACAGCTTGCACAACAGCAGGCACCGTAACAAATGGTGATGCTTATCGTGGCACAGCAGCAGAACGAGCCCGATAATATATTAATTTGCCTAAATCATATAATCTCATGAACAATTGAGGCTGTATGAACAGCAAAGTTATATTCCTTTTATTTTGTTCTTTGGTAACTTCAACCTTACAAGCCCAAATTTCAGTGGGACTAAAAGAATCCGCACTGGGAAACAGCGGAGCAGCGATCACCGAATCGTCTGCTCCTTCTTTTTATAACCCGGCCCTGCTTTCAGAAAAACAACAAAGCTATTTTAGCTTAACGGGTACAACGCTGACTTCATTTAAAACTTCGAACGACGCTGGCGAAATGAATTCAACAAAATTTGCACCGAATTACATTTCAAGCATTCATGCCTTTGAATCTTATATTCATGAATTTTCACTGGTTAACCAGCTTTCAGTAGATTCTCGCACGTCAGCTCCTATTACAAATGGAACAAAAACAACAAATCTTAAAGTCGATCAATATAATTTGTTGTATTCTTTCGCCTTCAGAGATTTTCCTTTTGGTTTTCAACTTGGTCTTCGTATCAACGAACAGAATGTTCGCCTAAGTGAAGCCTCGAACGATGGCAACATCGCCTACGGTTACGATTGGGATATTTCACACAGGGTCGGATACCTATTTGCCGGCTTCGGCGGAATTCACCAGCTGGGAGAACATTATCGTTTTGGTTATAAATACGAATCACCCGGTATAAATGTTTACAAAAAAACCGATCAAGTCGGAAGTTACTATTACTACGATAAAACTAATAATTTATTTCAGGCTGGCTCAAGTCGTGGCTCAACCGATGATAATAACTTTAATGCACAAACCGTAATTATCGGCCATAGTTTTACAACCGGCGACCATGAATTTCTAACAGATTCACGTTTCACCGAAAACCCTGATCAACACCACACGTACGATTTCTTTCAGACATTCGGTTACAAAATTAATTTTGCAAACAAGATGCAATTCCTGTGTGGCTTTTCACACGAATTTGACCCTGCCTCTAATTATTATTCAACCGGCTTTTCTTGGATGACTAATACTTTACGCTCACACATGAGCGCTTATTTCGCCGAAGGCAACGACAACATGCAATCAGCGGGCGTCACCTTCGGTAGCGAATTTATTTATTAGTTGGTCGGCTTGCCAGCCGATCTTAATTATTGAAACGTAATCTCGTCAAATAAAGTACCGACTGTACGCTGTAAATTAAAACGAGCTGCGATGATATTTCTTTTTAATTGCAGGTTTGATTGCCAGTAGTTTGAACGCGTATCAACCGCTGCGATCATATCTTTAAATTCAATTTTATCGCCCTTTTCGATCTTTTTAAAGATCGTAGCTAAACGCGTATCCGCTGTTTGCAAGTTTTGTTGTTGTAGGCTTTGTACTTTTTCTTGATTTGCAAGAGCATGGTAGCGGGCATTTAAGCTGTACTGTACGTCAGCCAAAGTCGCATCTCGCTCACTGCGAGTTGCCTCTAACTCTTTATTACCCGCACGGTTACGATAAACTGAACCAGCGCCAATCGTATAAGTCAGAGATACTCCGACATAAGCGCCTTTTGAATTCACTGACGGGCCACTGTCACCGCGGGAAGTGTTGTCGTTATAGCTGGCATTTAAATCCACACGCGGGCGAAATAATTTACGTTTATCAGCTTCACGCTCGTGCGTTTCAGCAGCCAAGCGATGATTCATACTTTGAATATCCGGGCTTTTTTCTAAAGCGATTTGAAAAGCTTTTTCAGCGTTCTCAGGAATCACCAAACCACTACGTAATTGATCAAAACTTTCTAAATCCAATGCCTGCGGAGCCGGTAAAGTCGTAAAATAAGTAAAATCTTTTTGTGCTTCGCTAATGCCGTAATCGACATTGACCATTGAAGTTTCTAAATCAGTAATTCTTTGATTTAAAGTTTCACGTTCTTCTTCGTTTAAATGGGCTTTCTGTAAGAACTCTAATTTTTTCTTTAAATCGACAACAAAGTTTTTTTGCTCGTAGTTTTCAACAAGGCTTATATAAGATTCAAACACCGAGCTAGCAAATCTTCCGCGCGTGTTGGGAATTTGCGAATTACTTGAATTGTATTCAGCATCGGTGGCTTTTAATCGTTCTTCAGCCGCACGTAATGATTCAACATCAGCGCCGCCGTTATACAGATTCATTGATACACCCACGTTATTACCATAACTTGTGCTGCGTGAAGTACCACCTGCCATTTGATTTTGTGAAAAGTTGGCTGAACTGCCAATATGTAATGAAGGGAGTAAATCCATGTATTGGGCTTTTTTTCTGTCTTGCATAGCTTGCATACGTAGATCAATCGCCGTTGTACGAGGGTTGTTTTGAATAGCGCCTTTAATCGCTTCTTTCAGACCAATTCCATACGAAGTAGAAGCACTTAAAGTTACGAGCAGAATCAACTTTTTCATCAACAACTCCTGAACTGGAGATTGTTTTACAAGTTTTATACCGCAGTCAATTCAACTAGGTTTGAATTCAGTGTCTTAACTTTAGACACCAAGCACAGATTGTTAATCGTTATCTAAGATATAGTTCGCAGGATTTACGGCAATACCGTTGACACGAACTTCATAATGGCAATGAGGCCCTGTAGAGCGGCCCGTACTTCCGACAGCGGCGATCACATCGTAGCGAGAAACTTTTTGTCCTACTTGCACGAAAATTTGCGAGTTATGCGCAAAACGAGTCAGTACTCCGTAGCCGTGATCAATCGAAACTAATTTTCCGAACTGATCATCCCAACCCGCGAAGCTTACGATACCGTCGGCTGGTGAACGCACTGGAGTTCCTGGAGGAGCTGTAATATCTAACCCCGCATGCATTTTTTGACGACCATTGATCGGGTCAATACGATAACCAAAACGTGAACCAATCGGGCCGCGCGCTGGCTGAATACTTGGCGTAGCTGCAAGTAAACTTTGGCGGTCAGATAAAAGTTCCCAAAGTTCAATCACTGATTGTTCTTTTAAGTTTGAATCTTTCACCGCTTGATCAATACGAATAACAAGTGATGCATAATTGGCTGTCGATTTTTCAGAGGCCACTTCACCCTTCATTGGGTTTAGCGGCGTTTCAGTATCAATCACCGGATCGTCTTTTTCCATATCATCAAGACTCATACGCGGAACTGGATCATCCACTTTCGGACCCACCTGCGCTGCCGGAAAATTTAATTTTTCTGGACGGTCTTTCAATTGAATATCAGTGATTAATTTTAATTTGTTCGAAACATTCGTGACACGATCCATCGCTGATTGAAGTGAATCTAGTTTAGCTTCAACCACTTGGAATTGGTTTTTTAATTCGATGTTTTCTAATTTTAATTTTTTATTTTCTAATGATTGGGCTAATAACCCGAAATAATCGATAAAGCCTGCCATTAATAGCACAGCAAAAAAACCTATGAAGAATAACGAAATTTTAAAATAAGCGACCGGCAAGCTGATCTTTTTAGTCTCGCTCTCATTACTGGTAACAAAATAAAGTGTAATTTGCTTTCGTGGTTCGCTCAAATTGCTTCTTTCGCTTAAGGCGCTGTTTTATGTTTCGCTGAAATTCAACACAAGAACAGTGACGTTGTCATCACCGCCGTGAGCTAATGCCTGCTGAATAAACAACGGAGTGGTTTTTTCTGGAGGATTGTCGTTAAAAATTTGGCACATTTCCTGATCGGTGATCATTCCTGTTAATCCATCAGAGCACATTAAGAAAATATCGCCCGGAAAAACTTCACGTTCTAAAATATCCGGATACACGTCACGTTCAAAACCAACTGATCTGGTGATCACGTTTTTTCCGATCGTAGCTTTGGCTTTTTCTTCAGTTAAAAATCCCAAACGAATTTGTTCGTTAATCAATGAGTGGTCTTCAGTGAGCTGCCAAACGTAAGGTTTTCTATACAAGTAACAACGACTATCACCCACGTTGGCGATATAAAGTTTTGAATCACGAAAGTAACCCATCACCATGGTTGTTCCCATACCATTTAGTTTGGATTCTTGCGCGGCTCTATCGAAAATACGGTGTGAGGCTTCTTGGTACGCCTGCATAAGTACTTCTCTCGGAGAGAATTGTAAGGCTTTAGGGTGTCCCAAAACTTCGCGTACAGTTTCAACAGCCAGGGCAGAAGCGACCTCGCCCCCCATGTGACCACCTACGCCATCGGCAACTACAAAAACACCAATTCGTTCGTCAATCAGAAATGAATCCTGATTGCCGGAACGTTTAAGCCCTTTATCTGATAAACACCAACACTGAAATCTCATTCATAAACAGTGTCCTAGCGATTACTTTCCGAGTCAAACGGCACAAATTAAACCAATACCTATAGTGAAGCTAGACCCTGGTCTAGTTCTTCAAAAAATATGACTAAAGTGCATCACCGAAACCTCAATTTCAAACGTCATACAACCGATAGTCTAGTAAGAGATTTGCTTAACTATCTGATGTCATAAGAAAAACATCAGCAAAACAAAACAAAGGTCGATATGAAAAAAGTTAATCGCCTTAAAATTTTTATCACTCTATCTATTGCGATCCATATCGCATTAGCTACTGTGGTTTTTGTCTTGCCGAAAATCCAACAACACTTCGCTCCTGTTGAAGTGGTGCTTGTGACTCCAGAAGAAATTTCAGAAGAGGTTGTTAAAGATGAAAAACAACCAACTCAAATCGTTGAAACTGACGAAAAATCGGCCAACGAACAAATTAACGAAAAAGCAAAATACTTAAGCGCAAAAAATAATTCTGTTGAAAAAGAAACGATCGCCAAAACAGGCGAGACTTTCAAAAATGCTCAACAGGTTGAAAAAAAACCAATGAAGGCCGCGAAAAAATCTCAGCCTTCGTTATTCGGTGAAAAATTTAACGCTTACGATGCTCTTGCGAAAAAAGCAGGAACGGGCAAATCCGATATCAACGGCAAACAGCAAGATTACACACAAACAGCCGAGAGCGGAAATCAACGTGGTCTTGAAGCCACTTCAACAGATAAACTGGCCCAAGTTGAACAAAGTTTAAAAACGCAGTTAAACACTAAAGAGTACAAGTACTATGGTTATTATCAGCGCATTAAAAATCAGCTGAACCAGTTCTGGCAACCGCAAGTGAAGCAAAAAGTATCACGCCTTATGACACAAGGTAGAACAATTGCCTCTGATTCGAACAACAAAGTCACTAAATTGATCATCGTGCTTAACGACGCCGGCACGTTAGTGAAAGTACAGGTCATTGGTGAATCTGGAGTTCGAGATCTCGATGAGGCCGCTGTAGAAGCGTTTAGACAGGCAGCCCCGTTCCCAAATCCTCCTAAAGGGATGGTAGAGAACGACGGCACCATTAAGATCCGCTGGGACTTCGTGGTGGAGTCCTAAACGCCGGCAAAAAAGTCGTATCTGCTAACGATGGACCTGATGAACAATCTGCATCAGCCGAGCAATAAAGTCTTTACTCTAAATTGAATAAGTTTTATCTCTATACTCCTGAAAAAAGTAACTAAAAACCCTGCACAAAGGAACCACTAAAATGTCGGGCAAAGAAATCACGTTGAAGGATCTAAAAGATCTGAACAAAGACACGTTAGACAATATCGCAAAACGCGCGCACTACTTAGCGACGCAAATGATTTTCCAAGCGAACATCCGCGAAAAAGATAAAGGCGATCCAAAAATCGGCGGTCACCAATCCGCTTCAGCTTCTGCTTTACATATCATGGGTGCTTTACACTTAATCGTAAAATCTGGTTTTGACCACATCGCGAATAAACCGCATGCGTCTCCAACAGATCACTCGTACAACTACCTTTTAGATTTATTTTTAAAATCTGATTTTTCAAAATTATCTGAAGAAGAAAAAAACACAGCGATGATGGGTTTACGTAAGTATTCGAAAAACGGCGAACCGGTTTTCCAATCTTACCACTCAACATACGATTCTGATCACCATAACTTCTTCCCGTCTGGCACGGTGGGCATTCCACCAGTTCAAGCCGGTTACATGGCTTTAGCGTACCGCTTCGCTAAAGAACATAACTACGATGTACCAGATGCTCACTTCTGGGCTTTATCAGGTGATTCTGAATTCCGTGAAGGTTCAATGTATGAAGCAGTTCCAGATTTCGCTGAACGTGAAATCGGAAACTTAACTTGGATGGTGGATTACAACCGTCAATCGTTAGACGGCCACCGTATCGTGAATCAAAAAATCATGGAAGGCACTGATGCTGACCGTATCGAAAAATCAATGGCTGCGAACGGCTGGGAAGTTATCCAAGTACGTCACGGTTCTAAACGTTTAGCTTTATTTAAAAAAGCTGGCGGCGATGCTTTCAAAAAATTCTTAGAGCACGAATTATTCGATTACGAATTACAAGCGTTCTTATTAATGCATGATCCGAAAGCTTTAAAAGCGGCGATGACAAAAGATCATCCGCAAATCAAAAAATTCTTAGACGGAGTTTCTGGCGAAGAATTATACGAAGGCTTACGCGATTTCGGTGGTCACGATATGATTCAACTTGCTGAAGCGATGTTGAAATCAAAAGAATCAAAACGTAAACCAACTATCATCATCGTTCACACGTTAAAAGGCTGGGGCTTAAAAATGGCCGCACAACCTGGTAACCACTCAGCTTTAAATAACCAAGAAGAGATGGACGAATTAAAAGCAAAACAAGGTATCAAAGGCGAAACATTATTCGCTGGTTTTGACGCTAAAACTCCAGAAGCTAAATACTTAGCGGCTCGTGGTGAAAAATTATATTCTGAAATCAAAGCGCAAAATGCTTTAAAAGAAAAAAATAAAAATTTCTTCGCGCAAGAGTTTGAAAAACTTGGTGGCTTTCCAGAAAAATTAGACATCAACACAAAAATGGCCAGCTACCCGCACACACAATGGATGCTTGGTCAGTTAACAGCGAAACTTACTCGTATCGCTAATGCTGATGTTTCTAAATTAAATGACTTCGAGAAAAAATGGAAAACTGCTGGTGAATTGTTCATGACAATGGCTCCAGACGTAGGAACATCAACGAACTTAAATCCAGCGATGGATGGTAAAATCTTCGGTGCTCCGACTGTAACAGACGTTGAAGCTGAATTCGGCGTTAAAGATACAAAACTTCCTGACTTAGTTCCTGGCGAAGAAGAATCAGATCGTTTCTTACGTTTTGAAATCGCTGAAGGTAACGTTATGTCATGCGTGGGTTCGTTCGGTCGTATCCGCGACACATTAGGCGTTCCAGTAATGCCATTAATGACTGTTTACGATTTCTTTATCAAACGTGCTCTAGATCAGTATTTCTACAACTTATACTGGAAATCATCTTTCATCTGCGTGGGTACTCCGTCAGGTGTAACTTTATCTCCAGAAGGTGCGCAACATGGTTGGAAGTCTGACTTCCAAATCCCTGGTCAAATCACTTGGGAGCCGTTCTTCTGTTTAGAACTTGATTGGATTCTTTGTGAAACATTCAAGCGTCACTTGTTATTAGACAACGCTGGCCGTAACGGAACTCTTTTACGTTTAGTGACTCGTGGTGCTGAACAAAAAGATATGAACAAGTACTTAAATAAACAATTACGTTTCAAAGCTAACCCTGAGTCGAAATTAGCTCGTGCTGAGTTCCCAGTAGCTGGTGGCGTAAATGAAGAAGAAGTAGCGGCTAAATCTGAAGCTGAAATTCACTCTGTTATCAGAGAAGAAGTTTTAAAGGGCGCATATTATTTAATCGACTACCGTGGTTACGCTGGTTACGAACCAGGTGATAACGTTGTAAATATCTTCTCAATGGGTTCATTAACAACTGAAGCGATCAAAGCTTCAGAAGATTTATTATCCCGTGGTATTTACGCAAACGTGATCGTTGTAACTTCACCTGATTTATTATGCGGTATTTTAGCTCATGAAAATGACTACAATTACTTACGTAACGAATTAGGAGTCACTTCTGATCTATACTTAAACCGTCAAGGTGACGTAGGCTCTGCTGATCTAGTGATGGCTTCAGGCCGTCGCGTACCTATCGTGTCAGTTCACGATGGTGAGCCAGGCTTACTTGATAACTTAGGTTCTATCGTAGGTGTAAGACACGAGTCATGCGCCGTACGCAAACACTCTAAGTGCGGTCGCCCAGTTGAAATCTACCACTTCCATCAAATCGATGCAGAAGCGGTTGTTGAAGCTTGCGGTAAAGTCTTATCTGAAACAGCTTTAGAAAAAGTGATCGTTAACAAACAAACGATGGAAGAAACAGCTCAAGCTACAGCAGCCGGCGAACAACGCCCGCACTGGACAGAGCTATGGCCTTCTAAAACACAAAATCAAAAGCACTAGGATTTATTAGTCATGCAATTTCCTGATGGCGGTGAATTATTTAAAGCGGCAGAGAAAAAATCAGAGCATCTGGTTTTCTTTGCCCACTTTTTTAAAGGCCATAAAAAAGCCTTACGCCGCCATATTGATTTAGTGAACGAACTTGGCTTTGATGCTTACGCGTTCAATCTTAAAGACGATTTAAAAGATCACAAGTACGTGCCCTACTCTCAAATTTCTAAAAAATTTGGCATGAAGCACGTCTTGGCTGATCAAATCGGTCATCATTTAAATTTACTCACTGATTATAAAACTAAAATTATTTTTGCTTTCTCAAACGTAGCGGGCTGTGCGATTGAAGCCCACACGCGCCGTTTAAAAGAAGGTGTAAACGATGTGGTTGCGATGGTTTGCGATAGCGGCCCTGGCGCTGGAAACTTTTTTCAGTCGTCGTATATGCTTTTACAAGAACAAATCGGTGTCGAGTCTTTACCCTTAAAACTTTTAGGCACCCCGGCCGTCGCTTTTGGTTGGAGCCCGAAATTAAATTCAGATATCCGTCACGATTTAGATAGTTTTCCTGAAGGATTTCCGATTCTATCTATCCGCGGCTGGCGCGATCGTTTGATCACCCCGATGGATATCGATAAAGTTTTTGATCACCACAAAAATTTAAATTGGAAGAAGTTATCACTTCCTGAAGCCGGGCATTTAAATGGCCTGCGCGATTTTCCAAGCGAGTACAAACCCGCTGTCGAAGATTTTTTGAATCAGTTTAGACATTAAGAATTTCAGTTAAATTTAATGTGCTGCGATAGCATGGCTTTTGCAAATGTGCTGGCTTTACTCGGAGAAAGCACATGCACAAAATAAAATTTTTAGTCGTCTTATTAACATCAATCGCAGCTTCTAACTTTTCTTTGGCTGGCCCTATCGTCAATAAATTAGGAAAAAATCCCTTCAATACGCAAATTGCTGGGCTTGTAGAAGCAAGTTTAGGGTCTTGGTCACAATCAGATTCACTAAATCCAGCCGTCGCTTTTTATCAAACGTTTCCAGCGCACGCGATGTTACCATTAGATGATGTGTCTTTTGTGCCCCGCTCGAATGATACTGATTCGGTCGTCTTGACTGACTATGTGGCGATTGGCGCCCAGTCTGCCGCAGGTTCAGCTATTGGCTTACGTATGGCCTTTGCGCCGCAAGAATCACGCGTGAAAGTTTCTCAGTCATTAGCAGAAAGTGGCCTGATTAAAACTGGTGATATCATTGTATCAACGCGACCGTTCTTTGCTAACTCGTTACAGTATTTAGCGCTGCAACTGTTAAACACGCATAACTCTGTGGCTGTGGTGGTTAACGAAAATGGTAAAAAATTAGTTTATAATATTGATATGCCGATGGATAACGACATGCTGGGTGGTGCGGCTTTAGGTTTTGGTCGATCAGTCATCGATTCTCCGCATTTTACCAAAGACAATAAAAATACAATCGTTCATATTCTGCGCCCACGATTAACTTCAAACCAACAAGCCAACCTGCAAAAATGGTTAGAACGATCTTTAAAAGTAGCGCGTGCTAAAAAAGTTTATCCAGAATTATTTTCATTTAACAAAGATTATAATAATCCAACTTATAAAAGTAATGGCGATATTTCATTCGTGGCCGATGTCGGTCGTGTTCTTTTAGATCAAAAAATGCAAGCCCACAAACATATCAAAATGTATTGCTCTGAATTTTCATGGGTGATGTTATCATTGATTGATTGTAATCCCGATACGGCTTCAGAAGATTTCAAAAAAACAAAAACTCCTTCTTGCGTAAAAGAATATTTTAAACCAATGCAAATGTTCGGCTCTGTCTTTAGTGGTGGTAAAGCTTCAGAGCAAGATTTATACGGTATGAGTGACGGCATTCCGATGTTGATCGCACAAACCGGAGCCTCAGCGCAAACAAGCACAGAGCTTATTGATTTCGCTTTGCCAGGTACCGATCGTGATGCTGACGGTTTATCAAGCGGTCATAAACAGGTCGCCGCAACAATGGCGCCATTGATCAAAAAAGCTAATCCGTATTTTAAGTTAATTTTAACTCAGAACCATTCACAGATTGACGATGCCCGCGCAAAGTTAAATCCAGCAGCGCCAAGAAACTATTCGCCGACAGCTTTTTCAGTGCTGGCAGCAATGCCAGACACTTTGAATGGCGATAAAATTCGTCAAAAGAAGTTCGACTACGTGGCCACGGTAAAATATTTGCCCAAAGCTAAATTAAAAGATTTACAGTCGAAATAGCGAGCCGCTTTATTAAAGCGACTTGTTATTATTCTTACCCAAAGCTTCAACTTCAAACTGCTTAACAAGCTCACGTAAACTATCAGCTTGGGTCATCAGTTCATTTGAAACATCAGAAGTTTTTTCAGCCGAAGCGGCGTTTAAATTCGTCGCTTTGTCTAACTGGCTCATGGCAATAGTAATACCTTCAACGCCTTTTTCTTGCTCTTCAGCGGCTAAGCAAATATCGGCCATCAAACGATCGACCTCATTCACGTTATGCACCACTTGATCAAGAATTTCGCCGCAGCGTTTAGCGATTTCGCTGCCCGCTTCGACTTTTTCTGTACCGTTTCTGACACTGCTCTCAACTCTTGATTTTGTCAGATCAACGATATTTTGTACGCGCTGAACACTTTTTTCTAACATATCAGTAATTTCTTTAGCCGCATTACCGCTGACATTCGCCAGGCTTCCAACTT
The DNA here is from genome assembly GCF_046267985.1 of Pseudobdellovibrio sp. HCB154. Classification (GTDB taxonomy): domain Bacteria; phylum Bdellovibrionota; class Bdellovibrionia; order Bdellovibrionales; family Bdellovibrionaceae; genus Pseudobdellovibrio. The sequence goes on from NZ_CP176530.1 coordinate 3,065,816, forward strand.
CTTCAGCTACAACCGCAAAACCTTTTCCGTTTTCACCGGCACGAGCGGCTTCAACCGAAGCATTGAAAGAAAGAAGCTTCGTTTGAAACACGATATCAAAAATAACTTTTGTTTTCGTTTGGATTTGCGCAATCACTTCAACAATTTCAGCGATCTGTTTATTGCTCTCATCAACCTGGGCCATCAACATACGATTACTTTCATCAATATCTTTAATTGCACCAATCATTTGTTCAACTGAACGTTTACCTTCTAACGCAATACTATGGCTACTTTTTGAAACGCCCATTGAATTGCGTGCCCCATCTGTACCTTTAGCTGTCATAGCACGGATTTCATCAAGTGTGGCCATAGTTTCTTGAATAGCTGAAGCTTGTTCACTGCACGCCGATGAAACTTCAGTTGATGAAGCTGCTAGCGTGGAACTTTGCGTAGCCGCATCGTCGACTGAACTATTTAGTTTATTAATTATGTTCTCAATCGGTTTAGCAATATAGTAAAAAAGAATTAAGCCGATCACGACCAGTAAAAGCACTGTCATTCCGAAGCTTAATCCACCGCTAGAACCAACCATCGCCGCATTTGCGGCCATTTGTTTTTTGATCGGAACTTCAACTTCTAAAACTCCACGCACATCACCGATTTTCCAATCTTTAAACGGAGACTGTGGATGCGAGTTATGGCACTGAACGCAAGACTGAGCCACCATCTTATCTGCGACGGCGACACGGACAATTTCTGCTTCAGATTTTAAATCCACACGACTAAAAACTTTATCAGGATTTTTTTTGAAATACTCTAGGGCGTCTTTTGAAAATTGATCTAACACACGGTCTTTTCTGTTCGGAAACGGAAAATCACTGTAAAGTTTAAGTTTCATTCCCGATTTTGCATCAGCAAATTTCTGGCTTAAGTCATGAATCATTGTCGCCGGAAGCGGAACTGTGTTTGGATCATCTTTGTGTTGAACACCGACCTGTAAAGTTGTTTGTTCTTTAATTTTTTTGACAACATTCTCAGTATAGTAAGCGCGCAACATTTTAAATTGCTCGATCGTGCCCGTTGCAAATTCGACTGAAGAATCGACCACCGTTTTTTCTGCAGCTTTATTTAAATAGAAAATATTAATTCCGGTACTCACAGGTAAGACGATAAGAATAGGAATAACCACTTTGCCGAAAAAACCCAATTTTTTATAAGACTGCAATAACACGAAAGACTCCCTGACCATCTTGGCTCTAGACCCCCCATTTCGGTGGGGGTTACTCGAAGCAACAGGTCGGGATTATTAAGACATTGTGAATTGACTGCATTTTAACAGCCACTAAACGCCTTCGATAGTTTTGACGTTTGTTACTGTTTATTTATCTCGGCATCGCGAGCAGATTGTCTCAAATAGGTATTCACGCGCAGATAATCTTTTTCTTGTTCGTCCTGCATCGTCGGGCCTGATTCTTTCATCGGTAAAACATCATGCGATTGAATGTTTTTTGTCGAAATCAAATAGTACCATTGCGATGTCGGAGCCACATGTGAACTGTAATCCACTAAATCGATACCACTTTCTTCAAAGATAATTAAATTTATACCACTACGACATTTTGGTAACAACTTAGCAAATTTCTTCCTATCAGCTTTAATCATATTTTCTGCTAGAGATGCTCTGTCAGACAAAATTTTATTCGAAATCGATTTAGAATTTTCTTTAAGCCAGAATGTTAAAAGATTTTTTCCATAATTAGCTGACGTATAGGGATTTAAAGCGATGTAGAGCACCGTGTTTTCTATATTTGTCCACCCACTCATGTTAAGGCTTTCACCGCGTTTAGCGCGCTCACGTTGATAGGTGAGTAAATCAGGGTAACCAAAACCTTCACTCGGGTGTAAAAAGTTTTGCACTAAAAATTCTGAATTCGTATAGTGATAAAGCGGATAACCTTTGTCGTGTCTTTTTGAAATTGCTGAGATATCAACAGCTACACTTTGCACATACTGGCTCGAAAGATTTTCGCCCTCTTGATAAAGCTTTACGATTTGATTGACACATTCTTGGCCTAGTTCAGCTGCGTAAGAGGCACGAGTTTCTGAATTTAAAATAGCTTGGCGGTATGACTCATCCTTAGCCTGCGCTAATGAAGCAAAGGCTAAAAACAACAATAGTAATACACCTGTTAAGGATTTTGACATTCCTAACTCCTATAAGCGAGCCCTCTGCAGCAGAGACTCTGCTTAAGAGTTATTACAATTGGCGTTCCGTAAAATTATTTACGAATGGCGACGATTAAACCTTCTTCGGTCGGTACAAACGAAGCTTTGAAATTAGAATCCGCGAAAACATCGCTGGTCATGTCTTTCACGGTAGCGATTTGTTTATCACTGAACTTCTGTTTTGAAGTGTCTCCCCAAACAGAGCCAGCTAAAAACACATTGTCGATGAGAATCATTCCGCCGGAACGGATATTACTTTTTGCCCACATCCAGTAATCTTTATAGGCCGCTTTATTACCATCAATAAAGATCGCATCGAAGGGTCCTTGAGCGGATAACTTCGGTAACTCCTCACGAGCATCGCCGGCCACGATCACCGCCTGACCGCGGTCGATCCAAGGCTTTAAAGCTTGGCTTGAAAGCTCGATATGCTCAACAGACTTTTCAAGCGTATAAACTATGCCATCTTGTTGTAATGATTGAAGAAAATACTGACAAGAAAGCCCTGTTAGGGTGCCAATTTCAACCACTTTTTTAGGTTTAATTAAACTTACTAAAAATCCCATTAAGTGGGCTTCTGTTTGAGAAACCGAGATGCCCCCAAGGCCTAATTGATCAGCGAATTTGCGTGAAAGCTGCATCTGTTCGTTCTCAGGGCCGTAACAATTTTCAATGTATTCGTACGAGGGCTGTTTATCGTGTCTCATGCCCTATTGTTTACGTCGAAAAAATAGGATTTTCAATTGCTGATCAATAGGCAAACCATTATAACTGTCAGCATGTCTGAAACATTACTAGAAGTTACAAATTTGCGTACTCGTTACAAAACAGATGATGGTGTTATTTTTCCGGTAGATGACATCTCTTTCCGCGTGAAAAAGGGCCAAACCTTAGGCATCGTGGGCGAATCTGGTTGTGGTAAATCTCAAACTGCTCTTTCAATTATGCGTCTTATCCAAAAGCCAGGCGAAATCGTTTCTGGTGACGTGCAATTCAAAGGCGATAGTTTATTAAAAAAATCTGATGCGGAAATGCGCGACATTTTAGGAAATAAAATCGCGATGATTTTCCAAGAGCCGATGACTTCGTTAAATCCGGTATACACTATCGGTGACCAAATCGAAGAAAGCATCAGACTTCACCAAAAAGGTTTGAACAAAGCTCAGATCAAAGACAAAGCGATCGACATGTTAAAACTTGTTGGTATTCCTGCTGCTGAAAAACGTTACCATGAATACCCGCACCAATTATCAGGTGGTATGCGCCAACGTGTAATGATCGCTATGGCGATGAGCTGCACGCCGCAATTATTAATCGCGGATGAACCAACAACAGCACTTGATGTAACTATCCAAGCGCAGATCTTAGATTTAATGCGCAAAGTACAAAAAGAATTTGATGCCGGTATGATTCTTATCACGCATGACTTAGGCGTTGTGGCAGAAATGTGCCAAGACGTTTTAGTTATGTACGCTGGTAAAGTTATTGAATACGGAACCGTAGAAGATATTTTCTACCGTCCTAAACATCCGTACACTAGAGGCTTGTTAGACTCAGTTCCACACTTCGAGACTGGTTCTCGTATGAAACAATTAAATACAATTCCTGGGTTAGTTCCTAGTTTATACAAACTTCCGACAGGCTGCCGTTTTCAAGAACGTTGTAAGTTCGCCCAAGACGATTGCCGTCGTGCTGAACCAAACTTAGAAAACTTACGTGGCATTCACAAAGTGGCTTGTTACCACCCGGTTCAATCTGAAGGAAATAACTAATCATGTCTGAACAATCTTTATTAAAAGTAGAACACGTTGTTAAGCACTTCCCGATTCACGGCGGATTATTTTCTCGCCAGGTAGCTTCGGTAAAAGCGGTATCTGATATTTCTTTCGAGTTAAAAAAAGGCGAAACACTTGGTTTAGTGGGTGAATCTGGTTGCGGTAAATCAACATTAGGCCGCTGCTTAATCCGCTTAATTGAACCAACATCTGGTAAAATCTTTTTTAACGGCGAAGACATCACGACAGTTGATAACAATCGCATGCGCGATTTACGTCGCAAAATGCAAATCATTTTCCAAGATCCGTATGCTTCATTAAATCCACGTATGACAATCGGTGCGATTTTAGAAGAGCCGTTAGTGATTCACAATCTTTACCCTGATGAAAAAGCCCGTAAAGAACGCGTACAAGAATTAATTAAATTAGTTGGTTTACGCCCTGAACACTTATCTCGTTACCCACATGAATTCTCAGGTGGTCAGCGTCAACGTGTTGGTATCGCACGCGCTTTAGCGGTAAATCCAGAAATCATTATCTGTGATGAGCCAGTTTCTGCTTTAGACGTATCTATCCAAGCCCAAGTGATCAACTTACTTATGGAGTTACAACAAAAGCTTGGTTTAACTTACATCTTCATCGCCCATGACTTAAAAGTTGTAGAACACGTTTCTACAAAAGTAGCGGTCATGTACTTAGGTCAAATCGTTGAGATGGCTGAAGCTGATGAATTATATAAAAACCCTCAACACCCTTACACAAAAGCTTTATTATCTGCGATTCCAATCCCAGATCCTAAGCCACGCCCAGAGCGCATCATCTTAACTGGTGACGTTCCATCGCCAATCGCGCCGCCGCCAGGTTGTTATTTCAACCCACGCTGCCCGATGGCTTCTGCTGAATGTAAAATGACGAAGCCTGAATTGGTTGAAAAATCAAAAGGTCACTTTGTTAGCTGCTTAAAGGTGTAATGTGAAATTGTTTTTATCTTTAATCGCTTTGATTTCTTTTGTTGCAACAGCGCACGCTGAAGAAACGTTATCTGAAAAAGCTGAAGCTGTTGCTAAAAGCGTAGTTCGCGAAGTTAAAAAAGGTGCGAACCGCGCAGAAGAAGCGGCTTGCGGTAAATTAACTGGCGATAGCCAGGCAGCCTGCCTTGCTAAAAAGGCTAAAAACCGCGTTTCTGAAACGGCAGATGCCGTTACAGATAAAGCCACTGAAATTAAAAAATCAGCCGACTAACAAAACACGATTTAATATAGTTTTCCCTCGAGAAAACGCTAATTGTCTCAGTAAAAACCACGAACTGTCTTAAGTTGAGAAACCAAGATAATTCGTGGTTTTCGCATTTTGAGCCCTGATATTCTAAACACTGGGTCATATAGGGAGCTACTCAATGGGACGTATTTTTGCAAAAATCCAATTCGCATTCATCACAGTTTTGTTATTCTCGCTTAACACATTTGCCGGAGGCGCAATCGCCGGTAAAGTGACGATCGTTAAAGGCCAAGTCTTTATCGTTCGCAGTGGTGAAAAAATCCAAGTTAAAAAAGACACTACGGTTTTAGAATCAGATGTGATCGAATCGCAAGCTGGCGGTACAGCCCGTATTACAATGATCGATTCAAACCTTGTTGACGTTTACCCTAAGTCAAAAGTTGAAATTGCAAAATACGTTTATAAACCTAACCAAGATCAAAAAGATGTCGAACTGAAAGTTGATTTCGGTAAAATCAAATCAACTGTTAATCAAAAATATGATGGCGCTAAAAATAAGTTCCAAGTTAAAACTCCGTCAGCCGTAGCCGGTGTGCGCGGAACAGTTTTCACGGCTGAATACGATCTGGCTAGAAAAGTTTCTAAAGTTGTAACTATCGAAGGTTTAGTGGCGGTAACAAAAATTATCGATCGCGAAAGACAAACACCTCCGGTATTTGTACGCCCTGACCAAGTTGTTAAAGTTGATGCTGAACAGGCCAAAACTGAACAACCTCGTGATTTAAAATCGGATGAGCGTGAAGAACGCAAAAAAGAAGATAAAGATTTAGGTTACCAATACGATCCGAAAAAAGAACCAACACCAGGTGAAGGTCCATCTTCTAAAAATGAATCACCAGTTCCAGATAAAAATGTTGAGCGCCCTGTAAAAGAACTACCTTCTGTGGCAGAAGACCGCCCTACTCCGCCGGTTAAAGAAATTCAACCTGTGAAAGAGATCATCAAAGAAGTTCAAGTGCGCGAACCAGTGCGCGAGACTCCGCCAATTAAAGAAATCAGCGCTCGAGAACCTGTTAAATCTGATAAAGAAGAACGTCGCGAGCGACCACAAACTTTACGTGATGCGATTAAAGATACTGTGAAAAATGCGTCTGAGCGTCGTCAAGAACGTCAAGCTGAACAACAAGAAAAACGCCAAACAGCTTCTGAAGATCAGCAAGCCAAAAAGCAAAAACAATCTGAAGACGAACAGGCTAAAAAACAGAAACAGTTAGAAGAAGAACAATCTCGCAAGCAAAAGCAGTCTGAAGAAGAGCAAGCTAAAAAACAAAAGCAGATGGAAGAAGAACAGACTCGTAAGCAAAAACAGTCTGAAGAAGAACAATCTAAAAAACAAAAGCAAATGGAAGAAGAGCAAGCTCGTAAGCAGAAACAATCTGAAGAAGAGCAGGCTAAAAAGCAAAAGCAAATGGAAGAAATGTTAGCTGCAAAACGCAAACATGCCGAAGAAGCTCAAGCTAAACGTGAAGAAGAACAGAAAAAACGTGCTGAAGAACAACAAGCCCGCAGAGCTGAATTAGCTCGCCGCTTGGCTGAAATCGCAAAGCGTGCTGAAACAGTGATTAGACTTCCGTCTGGAACTACTGGCGGATCAACAACGCCAACATCACCGATTAATACAATTATCCCGAAACAATAATTTTATTATGAGTGGACTTACTCGTCTTTAGGTAAGTCCAGTTCCTTTTTGCGATGATCATCTCTAACGCCTTATGATAAATTTTAAGGGTGAGGCATTTCATCTTTGTATTTCTTCTGATTCACTGTGTTTCAAACACAGCGCACGCGATTAATTTAAAATATATTAATGGCCTATACCTGCATAAAAACTGCGAATACTTTGCCCGTGAATTAAAAGACAACTGGAGCGAAGTTCCCGACGAAGAGAAAAACGATTACTTAGCTAAGCTTGCTGACTGCTCTGTGGACCGTGGCCAATTAGAATTTGCTGAATCACTTTTTAATAACTTAGATCGTAAAAACTATAAGTCTTCAATTCTAAGCCAAGCGAAAGCTAAGCTTGATCTTTCACGCAGTGATTTTAAACGTATCACTGACGATTACGAAGCTAAAAAACCCAAAAAAGCGACGTTTCAATATTACATTTACGTAGCCCAAAGTTACTACGAACAAGAAGACTACGATTCTTCACTTAAAGTTTTAAGCTATATCAGTCCAAGCAAGCTTACACCTTATCAAAAAAATATTATTCGCTACTGGAAAGCCAAAAACTATTTCTTAAAAGACGAATATGAAAAAACAAGTTACTTCTTAGATCTTGTCTTAGATGACGAAGAAGAAACTGGTTGGGTAAAAGATGCTTCACAGGTTTTAAAAAACGCTGTGGTGGCCAAATACCGCCCATTTCGTGCGGTTTTATACCTTAATGCCACGTACGACACGAATACCAATAAACAATCTATCGCTAACAGCATCAGCGAAGATGAAGTTCCAAGTTCATATATCATTGATGGCACTTACCGTATTAACCCATCATTTGATTTTTACTTATTAAAAAACCGCACGACAAAAAGATACATCAATGTTGATTTGAGCTTTGCCTGGTCTAGCAAAGAAACGGCGAACGAATCTGAAACTTATTCTATTAAATACAGAAACTCACAAAAAACCAGTTCACGAAATACTTTTTCGTGGGATCTTGGCCTTTCTAAATCACAAACAGAATTTAAAGATTCAGCCAACGATGGATTCGTTCGTTTAGGCCTATTTCACCTTATCACAGACGATAAATTTGCGACGGTGACTTACCGTTTTGCGCGCAATTTGGATTTCGGCTATAAAACAAGTCACACGGTAGCTTTATCATTATTCTCGGTTTACGACACCCAACTTATTTACGGAACAATTTCACAAAGCCAAACATTCGACCATGCGGCTAATTATGAATTTGACGGTGTAAATGCCCCTTCTGCCGTCTATGGAACTGTATTTGGTAATTACGGAACAACAAGTATTGATCTGGCTCACAGTATTGATTTTACCGACGTACATTCGCTGCGCACACAGCTTTCATATTCAAACACGTCTTACCAAGCTGAAAACTTACCGGCTGGATCAGAATCATTAACAAATTCTTTCGGTAAACGCAGCGATCAAACTTATAGTGCTTCTTTAATTTATGCAAATCGCTGGGATGCTGAAACTAACGTCGAACTTTTTGCAACGGCGATCAGAGGCACAAGCAGTGGCCACCAAGGTTATTTTTACGGTGGAACATTCAGCCACAAAAACTATACAGCTAACCAATTTGGTATCAATGTCGATTGGACCTACGAATAAGGAGCCTTGGCTATGAACGAACAAGTTAAATGGTGTTTTTACGACCCTGAGACAAAAACAAAAACAGCCAATCTAGCTACCGACGAAGCGCAAATGACAATTTTAAAAATGCGCCCTAAAGACATCAACAGCTTTTATTTCTCAAGAAGCGATGAAAGCTCGTGGAAGCCTTTAAAAATGTTAATGACTTCAAGCGCTTCACCTTTTTCTGGCTTAGCGCTGTTAACAAATATGACTGATAAATCTGAACCGGCTAAGATCAATACAAAACTTAAAATGCAGCCAGTGGATCAAAATACGCAAGATGAAATCGAACGCACCTTTACCAACTCGTGCATTGATGCGCAAAAAACTTTAGCTGTTTCTAATTTTAAAAAACCTAAAGCTAAAACAATTGATCTGGTAGTGATGAATAAACAAGGCATGATCTTCAGAGCTTCGGCTGTTAACCCTACACCTGAAGGCTCTTTATGTGACAAAGTTATCCCCACGCATTTCCACAATAGTGTTGTTGAAGTAGTTATTATTAATTCTCAAGCAACGAACAAATATTTTGAAAAAATTAAAATCAGCGGAAAAGTTGTTACCACAGGTAACGGCCAGTATTTAGAGTTTATTTGTTCGTCGCAGGCTTTACGCGGGCAACTGATTGAAAGTCTAAATTTCTGCGAAAACAACTCTCACCGTAAAACAGCGGTATAACTTCTGTGAAAATTAAAATCTACGGAATTATTTTAGCGAGTATTCTGTTTTTCAGCTTCACAGCGTTGAATCTGAAGTACAAAAGTATTCAAAATAATCCTGAGGTTGTTGAAAACAATGTTTTTTATAGTTTTCTTTTTGAGTTTAACAATAAAATCTACGATACATTTTTTAAAAATAAAGAAGAGCGTCAGAAAAAAGAAACTGCATTTTTAATTGATATCGATGAAGACTCAGTGCGCGAACTAGGTCGCTGGCCTTGGTCACGCGAAGTGATAGCGACAATCTGGGATAACGCCATGAAAAATGGCGTTAAAGTGATCGCCAACGATATTATCTTTTCTGAAGCGCAAAATTCAAAAGCCGATGGCCGCTTAGAAGAAGTTCTTAAAAAATACCCATCGCAAATTATTCTCGGAACTTTCGGTGAAGGCCCAATTCTTTACCAAAACCCGCCTTATCAGGATTATTGTTTTGTTGAATCCTTTCGTCGTAGTGGCGGTGATAAAATCGTAACTTTAAATGCCACACTCACTTTTGACGATACTAATTCACAGTTCGAGCAGGTTTTTTTCAGTAACGAGCTTAAAGCGATTTTTGATGATCTCGATCAACAGTTTGAAAAGATTTATTTACAAAGCGTTAATAAAAAATCAGTTCAAGAACTTGATGTTTACCAAAAAAATAGCTTAATCGCCGATAAAAGTCGTAATTTGGTTCAATACTGTTACCGCTGGCTATCAGAAGACGATGAATACTTAAAAGACGCCGGCCAAGAGCTTTTAAAAGCGTACGACAACACTTTAAACCGCATTCCTGGCTATGATAAACTTCCGTCGTTAAGTGATAAAGTAAAACGCTTTAAAGATGATGTGAATCAACTGTTAATCCCGCAGTATGCAAGTTGGCCTGCGAACGTTCACGAAATTCAAACCGCGGCTGAATACACAGCGACTTTTAATGCTGATCTAGATTTTGATGGCGTGATTCGTCACTACCCGCTTATTTACCGCGCCGGAAATAAAACGAACTTAAGCTTTATTCCTTCACTTGCTTTACAAACATATCTTTTAACGACAGGATACCAAGCGGTTTTTTATCCTAAACTAGAAAACAATATTAAAACTATTGGTAGTGTGGTGATCAAAGATATCGAAACAGAAAAAGATGTGATGTCTTTACCTGTCGATTCAAATGGTCGTTTAATTATTAACTATTATGGCCGTAAAAACTCAATTCCCTATGTTTCGGCGCGCGATTTATTTCATAATGATAATCCAGAAATGGTCGTTCACTTAAATGGCGAACCTACAAAAGTTAAAAAAGCTGAATGGTTAAAAGATAAAGCCGCCGTTATGGGACCTACTGCCACTGGTATCTTCGATTTACGAAATACACCTGTTGAAAAAGACTTACCAGGAGTAGAAATTCATTTATCTGTTCTTGGCAATTTATTCGACCAAACATTTATGCGGGTTCCGGCGGATGAAGTCAAAATTTCAATTATCGTCTTATTCTTCTTAGCGGCTACGCTTGCCGGATTATTTCTTTACTCGAACCTTTTTATCGCTTCGTTATACTTGTTACTTGTAAACTACGGGCTTTATAAAATGGCTCTGCATAATTTTCAGCGCAATTTATACTTTGAGTTACTGGCACCAACCATCTTATTTACGATTTCAACTTACATCGTTTTCTTAATCTATATCTATTTCTTTGAAACTCGAAAATCGAAAGAAATTAAAAACACTTTCTCAAAATACGTTTCTAAAGAAATTGTTGAAGAGATTTTAAAAAACCAAGAAAATCTTGAGCTTAAAGGTCAAAAATTAAAAATGACGGTCTTCTTTTCTGACATCAGAAGCTTCACAACGCTCTCAGAAGAAATGGACCCGCAAGAGCTATCTGCCATGTTAAACAGATACTTCACTCCGATGTCTGAAACAATCTTTGGCACTAATGGCACGATTGACAAGTTCATGGGTGATGCGATCATGGCACTTTTTGGTGCTCCGCTGAATTATCCTGATCACCCGAAAAAAGCCTGTATTGCGGCGCTAAAGTGTTTTGAAAAGCTGGCTGAAGTGAACGAAGACTTTAAAAAACGCAATTGGCCTGAAATTAAAATCGGTATCGGTATTAATACAGGTGTAATGGTTGCCGGCAACATCGGTTCTGATCAAATTCAAAGTTATACAGTGATCGGTGATGAAGTAAACTTAGCGCAGCGTTTAGAAAGTTTAACGAAAAGCTATAAAGCGCGCATTTTAATTTCTGAAAATACTTATCTTGAAGTTAAAAATGAATTTGTAGCCCGCGAAGTTGATGTGGTTCGGGTAAAAGGTAAAAACCGCCCGGTTAAAATTTATGAACTTATTTCTATGGGAACGTCTCACCCTGAAATGCCATTCTTTGACAGCTACCACAAAGCTTTAAATCTTTTTTATGATAAAAAATTTGCTGAAGCTGAAGCAGCTTTTTTAGATTTACTAAAAACAAAGCCTGATGATTATTTATGTCAGATGTACTTAGAACGTACAGAGTACAGCAAGAGTAACCCTGTACCTGACAGCTGGGACGGCGTTTTTGATCGCCGTAAATCATAAGATCTTAGAAGCGTGTCAAATAAACGTACTGAACACCGATTGTGGCATCACCATAAGTGTAATCTTCAATCGTTGATTCATTACGCGATATACTCGCAAAAACGTTAACCGTTGTACGTTCAGTTAAATCTTTTGAAATGGCGTAGTTAAACGCTGCAAAGCTATCACGGCGGCCTAAATCCGATAATGAATAGTTCGTTGAACCATAGCTCGCTTTAAGAGTTGAATACGTGTTTTTAAACGTGGGCAATTCGTAAGCTAAGTTAACGTAAACTTTGTTGTAACTGGCATTTTCACCGTCAGCATCGTTTAAAATAAATCCCAATTCGCCCATCAGAGTTTGCATACGACCCAGTGAATATCTTAAGGCCCCTGAAAGATCATACTTAATGGCTGTTTGGTTATCGGCAGCATCGTAGAAAGTAATCTGTGAATCATCACGCCCAATAATTAACTGCCCTTCTAAATCCAAATCTGTAGTTAAGCGCGTTCCTAAATTTTGTTTTACGTAAATTAACGAAATCGACATATCACGCGTTTGTGTATCTGATGGCAGCATGTATAAACCAATATTTACAGAGGTTGTACTACGATAGCCATCGACTATAGTTTTATACGGAACAGACATTAATAACATCGTCGCATCTGCCGCCTGCATTTGATCTGTCAGTTTTAACTTATAATCAAGTGTACGCTGGTCAGCTAGATAAACCATAGGCTCTACAGTTGAATCTTTATCTTGCCAAAGTTTGTACGCAAAAAATCCACTGGCACTAAACACATGCCCTGTCACAACGTCTTCTTGCGGAGCAATGTTTAAAGCATTACTGTCATACATGTATCCTACAGTGTAACCCAGCGTGTATTTTAATTTATCGTTTTCAAGCTGGTTTTGAATCTGAATACATTTTTCGATCATACGATCAGCGCGTTTGTCTTGTTCTGGGTCTTTTGAAGTATCAATTGATAACTCAAAACTATTCATCGCCCGTTCGTAATCAGCTTTGTAAAACTGTGCCAAACCTAAATAGTAGTAAGCCACAGAAACTTCTTGAATCGTGTTAGCACGAGTAACTTCAGTTAAATACTTTTCAGCTAAATCAAAGTTATTAATGCGGTAATAATTTAAGCCTAAAAGATAATAAATTGACTGTGTCAGTGAAGAATTAGTTCGTAATTTTTGCAAAGTCGCAATCGAAGATTCATAGGCTTCTTTTTTATAAAACTCATAGGCTTGCGCAAAGGCCTTGCGTTCTTCTTGCTCTAGCTGCACTTCGGTTTTGGCAGGAACTACTTCAGCCTGTTCAATCGACTTAATTGTTTCTGGTTGTGGATTTTTTGGTTCAATACGCAAATTTTTACTATTCACTTGCGCATTAGCTTGTAAACACAGAAGACTCAAAAAAAGAACAAGACTGTTTTTCATGTTTATCGCTCGATGATGATGTTAACTTGGGCTGGTTTGGAAATAATATTTTTGGCAGAATCACCCAGTAAATTATCGTTACGATCTTTAATCGCGATAATTTGCCCGATATCATTTTTAGGAGGGCCCGCTTGCATTGGGTCTAAGGGACGGTCTTCTTTTCTAACGGCAGTATCTTTATCTACACGTTTAAATTCAACCGGATTCATTTTCACCGGAGTTCCGGGCTGTTTGCCATCAAAGTTTTCTGAGGTTTCCCCGCGGCGAACCATAACTGCTTCAGTCTGCTTATTTGATAAAGCATCTAAACCACGAAAAATAACTTCACCACGAAATGTTGTAACTGCTGTCACATTTGTTGCACGTTTATAACTTGTCGCAAATTGTGTTCCGCGCACACCTACAACGGCCGACGGGGTTTTAATTTCAAAGCGGTTTTCGTTGTTATCGTATTTTTGTTCTACGTTGGTACGCACTTTACCTTCGATTAAACTTAGGCGCACATTTTTTTCTTTTAATTCACTGATGTACTGGTCAATGCGAAGTTTTGTATCTGGCAGAACGTTGATAATATTACGATCGCTCATCACGATTTTGGCGCGCGAATCTTTGCCGGTAATAATTGTATCTTGTGGATACACTTTTGTGCCGACCTTCGCACCCATTGGCTGCTCTTTTAATTTTGCCACCTGCACTTGGCCTTTCACGATCATCATTAGGCCGTAAGTTTCCCCAGCTAAAGCCTGGGAAACAGAACCGGAAACCAACAAAATTAAGATTAATTTCTTCATATCAAAAGTATCACTGTATCTGCGACAAAAGTTTACTAGACCATCATCCAGAATTCACACTAGATAACAGCTGGTCTCAAAAATCAGGGCATATAAACCGATAGGAATTACATGTCGACGACCGGTAAAACTTGGATACTCCTTGATGGTATCACTAAAATTCAATCACAACCTCTTCCTACAGAGCAGTTGCAATTAGCTATTCTAAAAATGAACGAGCGTGATTGGACACGATTTTATGTTTGGACAGCCGGTTGGGCTAATTGGCAATTACTCAGAGATTTTTTAAATTCTGAACAAAGAGAATTTGCTCTTCCTGGAGCTCCGGTTTCTGAAGAAAATGTTAAAGCTCACATTCAGGCGCAAATTCAAAATAAAAATAAACCGCCGCAAGTACCGGTTTCACACCCGGCCCAAGAAGAAGATACTGTAACGAAGGGTGCACACTGGCAACCCGCTGGTAAAGCTGTGACGATGATCAACACAGAAGATACTTATTCTGATGTAGCTAATCACATGCAAAAAGATTTTAACGGTGATCACTTAGATATCGACAACGCTCATCACAAGCCACCGAGCCCGTTGGATTTCAAAGAGATCAACGAGGCTTATAAAAACCGTGCTGAACGTCACGAATTAAAAATTGAAATTTTATTGATCTCGCAAAAAGGTAAAACTTTTAAGAGCTACTCTAAGAATATTTCACTTTCAGGTTCATTGCTTGAAGATAATATTCCCTTTGATTTCTACGGCGTACAATTTGACCTTATCGTGGTTAACCGTAACCCATCAAACCCTCAGAATGGCCGCGTGCAAGTACGTGCTCAAACTGTTGGTGATGGCCTTACTCAACGTACGCGTTTTGTGAATGTAACAGAGATGCAAAAGCAAAGACTGGCGAATTTGCTGAATGATTATCTCAGTCAGCAAACAAAAGTCAGAAAAATTTCTTAATAAAAACTAATTTGGATTTTTTTCGTTCAGGATTTCTTTGATACGAACTTTTAATTTTTCGATATCAAAAGGCTTTTTGATGTAATCATCAGCGCCCACTTCACGTCCCTTTTGTAAATCTTCTTCTTCAGCTGAGGCCGATAAGAAAATCAAAGGAATATGTTTTAATTCACGGTGCTCTTTAAGCATCTGTGCTAATTCAAAGCCATTCACCCAAGGTAAGCCTACATCCATGATAATGAAACTTACATCGATATCTTCATCAAGTAACGCCGTTAATTGAGGAGCGTCAGCGGCTAACTTAACTTGATAGCCATCTGATTCTAAAATTCTTTTTAACGACGTTCTTTGAGTTTCTTCATCTTCGATCACTAAGATCGTTGTCGGATGAAGTTTTTGTGAAGCATCTCGAAACTGATCTAAAGCGACAACTTCCTGACCGGCAATACGTTGCTTAGTCAGTTTTTCAATTTTACGAATCAGATCAGAGGTGCTTAATTTCTTTGTCATAATAACCTATGCGTGTTGCGCTTCTAACCATCTTTCACAATCGATGGCTGCCATACAACCAGTACCTGCCGCCGTAATAGCTTGGCGGTAAATAGCATCTTGCACATCACCCGCAGCAAATACGCCCGGAATGTTTGTATAAGTTGTTCCTGGTTTAGTCTTGATATATCCCACCTCATTTAGCTCTAGCAGTCCATGAAAAAGCTTCGTATTAGGCTGATGTCCAATAGCTACGAACAAACCTTGCAGGTTCTTAGTCGTAACGTCACCCGTTGTAGTTGATTTTAAACGAAGACCAGTTACTGATTTACCATCACCTAGAACCTCTTCAACCACTGTATTTGTGATAAATTCGATTTTTGGGTTAGCTTTAGCGCGGTCTAACATAATTTTAGAAGCTTTGAAGTTTTCACTTCTGTGAATCACATAAACTTTAGTTGCAAAACGAGTTAAGAAGTTAGCTTCTTCCATCGCTGTATCACCACCACCAACAACAGCTACTTCAACGTTTTTGAAGAATGCGCCATCGCAAGTTGCACAAGCCGATACACCACGGTTCATGTATTGTTTTTCAGAAGGAAGGCCAATGTACTTAGCCGATGCTCCTGTAGAAATGATAATTGATTTTGTTAAGTGAACTTCATTACCCACATGAACTTTGTACGGCATAGAAGAAGTATCAACTTTAGTTACATTACGAGTGATGTAACGAGTTCCGAAACGCTCAGCTTGTTTGCGCATAACTGCCACTAACTCAGGGCCAGTTACTCCATGAGCAAAACCCGGAAAGTTTTCAACTTCAGTTGTAATCATTAACTGACCGCCGGCTTCTTCGCCTTCGATCATCAGTGGATTTAAATTAGCACGTGCCGTGTAAACAGCTGCTGTTAAGCCTGCTGGGCCCGAACCTACGATAATTACATTTTCAATTTTTTGCGTCTCAGACATATTTACCTCAATAATTCACTCAAGATGGTAAAGTCTATCGAATGGAATTGATAGGCAAAAGAGATAACGCTTATTGGTTAATTTAAAGAATCTATGAGCTGGTTTGCTACATTTTCAGCAGTATCGGCCAAGCCCTGCTGACGAGGCCAGCTTTGTACTGGAAGCATGTCAGTTGCAATATAACCCGGAGAGAACAAGTCGATTTTAAATGCAGATTTATTTTCTGCCTGCAGAGTAGAAATTAACCCTTTTAAAGCGTGTTTAGCCGCACAGTAGCTAGCAGCTCCTGGATCTGGTTTATTTTCAGCAATCGCCGATCCCACCACGACAAATTTCTTTAAACTAGGAACTGAAATACGCATTAAATGATGCACTAATTGAGCTGGAAATAAAAAGCTCACCTGTAAAGCCCACTGGTGGTCGGCCCATTTTTTATCTTGAAAATTTCCGTACGGTCCACCGGCTGCAAAATAAATAATTGTCGTTGGATTAAAATCAGTGATCGTCGTGATAAATTCAGAAGAAAGTTCTTTTGAAAAATCGCATTTCAGCGATTTAAAATTTCCTTCACCGATTTTGCGCGATACTAAAAGAAATTCTGCCGCAGGATATTTTTTAGCAAGCGCCTCATACGTTGCCCACCCTAGCCCGCGGCTAGCTCCTAACAAAATAAATTTGTGCGCTGAACGATCTTCATTCATACTTTTCTTATATGCCAACTCTTAAAATTCCACAAAAGAAACTTGAGCTAAATGTCGAGTCAGGAAAAAACCTGATGGACGCGCTTATCGAAGGTGGATTACCCGTAGCTTCAAGCTGTTTAGGAGAGGGAATTTGTTCAAAATGCGCCGTTAAAATGACGCCCCAAGGAACAAGAAACGAATTAGAAATCCGCACCATGGAGCGCAACAAACAACCCGATACTATGCGCCTCTGTTGCCAAGTCTTTGTTGAACATGATCTGATTGTAGAAACGACTTACTGGTAACAACGATTTTATAAGGAATCACCATGACTACTCTTCCTGTTTTTGAAACTCAAAGATTAATTCTTCGCGGAGTTACTGAAGAAATGGCACCTGATTGGCAAAAAAACTTTGTCGATTACGAAGTCGTTCGCAATTTATCAGCTTTAGTGCCATGGCCGTACCCCGATGATGGCGTAATTTCATTCTTAAAAAATGTGATTCTACCCAACCAAGGAAAAGATCGCTGGGTCTGGGGCATTTTCTTAAAAGAAAATCCACAGGAACTTATCGGTGTCGTTGATCTGTGGCGTAATTGCAAACCAGAAAACCGTGGCTTCTGGTTAGCCCGTAAACACTGGAAAAAAGGCATCATGACCGAAGCCGTAGAACCAGTGATGGACTACGCTTTTAATGAATTGGGATTTTCAGAATTAATCTTTTCAAATGCACTGGGAAACATCGGTTCTCGCAGGGTGAAAGAAAAAACCGGCGCGAAATTATTACGAGTTCAGCCCGCAAAACACGTTGACCCCGCTCTTACTGAAAACGAAATCTGGGAACTTAAAAAAGAAGATTGGTTTA